>NZ_JBIUZW010000026.1:0-39424 GCF_044745245.1 Herbaspirillum sp. NPDC087042
CTGGCGCCTGCAGCCGGGCAAGATGTTCCTGATCGACCTGGATGCCGGTCGCATCATCGATGACAAGGAACTCAAGGACACCTACGCCAACGCCAAGCCCTACAAGCAGTGGATCAACTCGGTGCGCGTCAAGCTCGACGAGCTGAAGGAAGAGCCGCGCCAGCCGTCGTCGTCCCTGAAGCTGCTGGACCTGCAGCAGGTCTTCGGCTACACCCAGGAAGACGTCAAGTTCCTGATGGCCCCCATGGCCACGGGCGGCGAGGAAGCCATCGGCTCCATGGGCAATGACTCGCCGCTGGCGGTCATGTCCAACAAGAACAAGCCGCTCTACAACTACTTCCGCCAGCTGTTCGCGCAGGTGACCAACCCGCCGATCGACCCGATCCGCGAAGCGCTGGTCATGTCGCTGGTGTCCTTCATCGGCCCCAAGCCGAACCTGCTGGATACCAACAACATCAACCCGCCGATGCGCCTGGAAGTGTCGCAGCCGGTGCTGGACTATGACGACATCGCCAAGCTGCGCAACATCAGCGCCCACAGCGGTGGCAAGTTCAAGTCCTATGAACTGAACATCTGCTATCCGGTCGCCTGGGGCAAGGAAGGCATTGAAGCGCGCCTGGCCTCGCTGTGCGCCAAGGCTGTCGATGCGGTCAAGTCGGGCCACAACATCCTGATCGTCTCGGACCGCAAGGTCGATGCCGACCAGCTGCCCATCCCGGCACTGCTGGCCACCTCGGCCATCCACCAGCACCTGGTCAGCAAGGGCCTGCGTACCTCCACCGGTCTGGTGGTGGAAACCGGCTCGGCCCGCGAAACCCATCACTTCGCCCTGCTGGCAGGTTATGGCGCCGAAGCCATCCACCCCTACCTGGCCATGGACACCCTGTCGGAGATGGCCAAGGGCCTGCCGGGTGACCTGTCGCCGGAAAAGGCCATCTACAACTTCCAGAAGGCAGTCGGCAAGGGCTTGCTGAAGGTCATGTCCAAGATGGGCATCTCGACCTACATGTCCTACTGCGGCGCGCAGATCTTCGAAGCCATCGGCCTGTCCAAGGCGCTGGTGAACAAGTACTTCAAGGGCACCGCGTCCAACGTCGAAGGTATCGGCGTGTTCGAAGTGGCCGAGGAAGCGCTGCGCCTGCACACCGCCGCCTTCAGCACCGACCCGGTGCTGGCCAATGCGCTGGACGCCGGTGGCGAATACGCCTTCCGTATCCGCGGCGAAGAGCACATGTGGACCCCGGACGCGATCGCCAAGCTGCAGCACTCGACCCGTTCGAACAGCTACAACACCTACAAGGAATACGCCCAGATCATCAACGACCAGTCCAAGCGCCACATGACGCTGCGTGGCCTGTTCGAGTTCAAGATCGATCCGTCGCGTGCCATTTCCATCGATGAGGTGGAACCGGCCAAGGACATCGTCAAGCGCTTCGCCACCGGCGCCATGTCGCTGGGCTCGATCTCGACCGAAGCCCACGCCACCCTGGCCATCGCGATGAACCGCATCGGCGGCAAGTCCAACACCGGTGAAGGTGGCGAGGACGTCAACCGCTACCGCAATGAGCTCAAGGGCATCCCCATCAAGCAGGGCGCGACCCTGGCGTCGGAAATCGGCCGCGAACACATCGAAGTCGATATCCCGCTGCAGGCCGGCGATTCGCTGCGCTCGCGCATCAAGCAGGTGGCCTCGGGTCGTTTCGGCGTCTCCGCTGAATACCTGATCTCGGCCGACCAGATCCAGATCAAGATGGCGCAGGGCGCCAAGCCGGGCGAAGGTGGCCAGCTGCCGGGCCACAAGGTCTCCGAGTACATCGCCAAGCTGCGCGTGTCGGTGCCGGGCGTGGGCCTGATCTCGCCGCCGCCGCACCACGACATCTACTCGATCGAAGATCTGGCTCAGCTGATCCACGATCTGAAGAACGTCAATCCGCGCGCCTCGATCTCGGTCAAGCTGGTTTCCGAAGTGGGCGTGGGTACCGTGGCTGCGGGTGTGGCCAAGGCCAAGTCCGATCACGTGGTCATCGCGGGTCATGACGGTGGTACCGGTGCATCGCCGCTGTCCTCGATCAAGCATGCCGGCTCCCCGTGGGAACTGGGCCTGGCTGAAACCCAGCAGACCCTGGTCTTGAACGGCCTGCGTAACCGCATCCGCGTGCAGGCCGACGGCCAGATGAAGACCGGTCGTGACGTCGTCATCGGCGCCATGCTGGGCGCCGACGAGTTCGGCTTCGCCACCGCACCGCTGGTGGTCGAGGGCTGCATCATGATGCGCAAGTGCCACCTGAACACCTGCCCGGTGGGCGTGGCGACGCAAGATCCGGTGCTGCGCGCCAAGTTCTCCGGCAAGCCGGAGCACGTGGTCAACTTCTTCTTCTTCATCGCTGAAGAAGCGCGCCAGATCATGGCCCAGCTGGGCATCCGCAAGTTCGACGAGCTGATCGGCCGCGCCGACCTGCTGGACCGTTCCAAGGCGATTGCCCACTGGAAGGCCAAGGGTTTGGACTTCGGTCGCATCTTCTACCAGCCGGAATCGGAACTGCCGGTCTATCACACCGACAACCAGGATCACGGCCTGGACAAGGCACTGGACCACAAGCTGATCGCGCAAGCCAAGATCGCGCTG
This sequence comes from Herbaspirillum sp. NPDC087042, assembly GCF_044745245.1. NCBI lineage: Bacteria > Pseudomonadati > Pseudomonadota > Betaproteobacteria > Burkholderiales > Oxalobacteraceae > Herbaspirillum > Herbaspirillum sp. NPDC087042. The sequence goes on from NZ_JBIUZW010000026.1 coordinate 2,627, forward strand.
GAAAAGGGCGAGAAGGTCTCCTTCATCTCCCCGATCAAGAACCTCAACCGCACCGTCGGCGCCATGCTCTCGGGCGAAGTGGCCAAGCGTTACGGCGATGAAGGCCTGCCGGACGACACCATCCACATCCAGCTGCAAGGTACCGCAGGCCAGTCGGCCGGCGCCTTCCTGGCCAAGGGCGTGACCCTGGACCTGGTTGGCGAAGGCAACGACTACGTCGGCAAGGGTCTCTCGGGTGGTCGCATCATCGTGCGTCCCAACACCGAGTTCCGTGGCCGCGCCGTGGACAACATGATCTCGGGTAACACCGTGCTGTACGGCGCCATCACTGGCGAAGCCTTCATCAACGGCGTGGCCGGCGAGCGTTTCGCCGTGCGTAACTCGGGTGCCACCGCCGTGGTCGAAGGCACCGGTGACCACGGTTGCGAATACATGACCGGCGGCACCGTGGTGGTGCTGGGCAATACTGGCCGCAACTTCGCAGCCGGCATGTCGGGCGGTATCGCTTATGTGTACGACCCGGAAGGTGATTTCGCCGGCAAGTGCAACACCGCCATGGTGAGCCTGGAGAAGGTCCTGGCCGACACCGAGCAGGAGCACGCCATGGGTCGTGATATCTGGCACAGCCTGCAACGTGGTGGCGAGCGCCAGACCGACGAAGCCATCCTGCGCGGCTTGATTGAGCGTCACTTCAAGTACACCGGCAGCACGCGTGCGCGCTACCTGCTGGATAACTGGGCGGCATCGCGCGCCAAGTTCGTCAAGGTGTTCCCGACGGAGTACAAGCGCGCGCTGGCCGAGCTGGCCACTGCCGCCCAATCGAAGAAGGAGAAGGTCGCTGCCTGATCGTCATCAGCCAGCGTAACTTTCGAGTCAATCAAGCACGCCGGCGGGCGTGGCGCCAGAGATGAAGAGCGCCGCCCGCCGCATCCTTAGCGAGAATGTGAGAGGAAAATGGGAAAAGCAACCGGTTTCATGGAGTACCAGCGCCTGAAAGAGGCCAGCGAAGCGCCTGCAGCGCGCACCAAGCACTACAAGGAGTTCGTCCTGCACCTGAGCGACGCCGACGCCAAGATCCAGGGCGCGCGTTGCATGGACTGCGGCATCCCCTTTTGCAACAACGGCTGCCCGGTCAACAACATCATTCCCGACTGGAATGACCTGGTCTACCGCGGCAACTACAAGGAAGCCCTGGACACCCTGCACCAGACCAACAACTTCCCCGAGTTCACCGGCCGTATCTGCCCGGCACCCTGCGAAGCGGCCTGCACCCTGGGCATCAACAACGACGCCGTGGGCATCAAGTCGATCGAGCACTTCATCATCGACAAGGGCTGGGTAAACGGCTGGGTGGTGCCGCAACCGGCTGCCATCAAGACCGGCAAGAAGGTCGCCGTGGTCGGTTCCGGTCCTGCCGGCATGGCCGCTGCCCAGCAGCTGGCGCGCGCCGGTCACGACGTGACCGTGTTCGAGAAGAGTGATCGCGTGGGTGGCCTGCTGCGTTACGGCATCCCCGACTTCAAGATGGAAAAGTCGCACATCGACCTGCGCGTGGAACAGATGAAGGCCGAAGGCGTGACGTTCCGCACCAGCGTCTTCGTGGGCAAGGATTTCCCCGAGACCGTCAACAACTGGTCCAAGGAAACCGTCTCCCCCGACGAGCTGAAGAAGGAATTCGATGCCGTCGTCATTGCCGGTGGCGCCGAGGCGCCGCGTGATCTGCCGGTGCCGGGTCGCGAACTGAAGGGCGTGCATTTCGCCATGGACTTCCTGCCGCTGCAGAACAAGGTCAACGCCGGCGACAAGCTGAAGAACCAGATCATGGCTACCGGCAAGAACGTGGTCGTCATCGGTGGCGGCGATACCGGCTCCGACTGCGTGGGTACCTCCAACCGTCATGGTGCCACTGCCGTGACCCAGTTCGAACTGATGCCGCAACCGCCCGAGTCCGAGAACAAGCCGCTGGTCTGGCCCTACTGGCCGATCAAGCTGCGTACCTCGTCCTCGCACGAAGAAGGTTGCGAGCGCGATTTCGCGGTGACCACCAAGCGCCTGGAAGGCAAGGGCGGCAAGGTCGAGAAGCTCATCGCTGCGCGCGTCGAGTTCAAGGACGGCAAGATGGTCGAAGTCCCTGATTCCGAATTCGAGATCAAGGCCGACCTGGTGCTGTTGGCCATGGGCTTCGTCTCGCCGGTGCAGCAGGTGCTGGATGCCTTCGGCGTTGAGAAGGATGCCCGCGGCAACGCCAAGGCCACCACTGATGGCGAAGGCTGCTACAAGACCTCGGTGGACAAGGTCTTTGCGGCAGGCGACATGCGTCGCGGCCAGTCGCTGGTGGTGTGGGCGATCCGCGAAGGTCGCCAGTGCGCCCGCGCCGTGGACGAGTTCCTGATGGGCAGCTCGCTGCTGCCGCGCTGATCCCGCTGACGGCTTTGCGTTAAACGATTTATATGATTTAAAAAGTTTTAACGGTTAGTTTCATTTGACCCTGGACCCGGACCGACGCAAGTCGGTCCGGTTTTTTTTATTTTGGCCGCGTGTAAAATGGGCCATCGCCGCCCGCCGGCATCATCTCCACACTGCAATGGCCACCCCGATCCGCTACAGCATCACCTCCCTCGATCCCGCCTCCCACGTCTATGACGTCAGCGTCACCGTGGATTCGCCGGCCCCGGAGGGCCAGGTGTTTTCCCTGCCGGCATGGATTCCGGGCAGCTACATGATCCGCGAGTTCGGCAAGAACATCGTGGCCTTGCGCGGCGAATCGGGCGGCCGCAAGGTGCAGGTCAGGAAGCTGGACAAGCACACCTGGCAAGCCGCCCCCTGCAAGGGCGCGCTCACCCTGCATTACCAGGTCTACGCCTGGGACCTGTCGGTACGTACTGCGCATCTGGATGGCACCCATGGCTTCTTCAATGGCACCAGCGTGTTCCTGGCTGCGCACGGTTTCGAGCAGGGTCAGCAGGTGGTGGAGATCCGTCGTCCGGAGGGCGAGACATTCAAGCGCTGGCGCGTGGCCACGGCCCTGGCCGAACTCAAGGCCAAGCGCTATGGCTTCGGCACCTACGTGGCACAGAACTACGACGAGCTGATCGATCATCCGGTGGAGCTGGGCGAGTTCGCGCTGGCCAGCTTCCAGGCTCACGGCGTGCCGCATGACGTGGTCATCACCGGCCGCGTCCTCAACCTGGACATGACGCGCCTGTGCGACGATCTCAAGAAGATCTGCGAAGCCCAGATCGCCTTCTTCGAGCCGCGCAGCAAGCGCGCGCCCATGGAGCGCTATGTCTTCATGACCCTGGCCGTGGGCGACGGCTATGGTGGCCTGGAGCACCGTGCCTCGACCGCGCTGATCTGCTCGCGCGCCGACCTGCCGGTCAAGGGCCGTCCCGAACAGACCGATGGCTATCGCACCTACCTGGGCCTGTGCAGCCACGAATATTTCCATACCTGGAACGTCAAGCGCATCAAGCCGGCGGTGTTCGCCCCCTATGACCTGCGCCAGGAAAACTACACCTCGCTGCTGTGGCTCTTCGAGGGCTTCACCAGCTATTACGATGACCTCTTCCTGGTGCGTACCGGTGTCATCGATACCGACAACTATCTCAAGCTGGTGGCCAAGACCGTCACCGGCGTGTTGCGCGGTAGCGGCCGCAAGAAGCAGAGCGTGGCCGAATCCAGTTTCGATGCCTGGGTCAAGTATTACCGCCAGGACGAGAATGCCGCCAATGCCATCGTCAGTTACTACACCAAGGGTTCGCTGGTGGCGCTGGGACTGGACCTCACTATCCGCCAGCAGACCCGTGGCCGCCGTTCGCTGGATGACGTGATGCGCGGATTGTGGGCGCGCTACGGCCGCGACTTCTACGAAGGCGTCGGGCGTGGTGTCGGCGAGGACGAGATCCTGGCGCTGATGGAGCAGTGGAGCGATGCCGATCTCAAGGGCTACTATGACCGCCACATCCGGGGCACCGAGGATGTACCGCTGGAGGCATTGCTGCCGGCCTATGGCGTAGCCTATGAGGTCGATCTGCCCAAGGATGCCCGACCCTGGCTGGGTGCGCGTGTCACCAAGGAGGGGGCGGATGCCAAGCTGGCCACCGTCTACGAGGGCGGTCCGGCAATGCAGGCTGGCCTGTCGGCGGGCGACAAGCTGGTGGCGCTGGACGGTTTGCGCGTGCCGGCTGCCGGTCCGGATGGCCTGCTGGCACGTTACCGTATCAATGACACGGTACGCATCCACGCCTTCCGTCGCGATGAACTGATGGAGTTCAGCGTCAAGCTCAAGGCCGATACGGCGCCGCAGGTCAGCCTCAAGGCCGTGGGCAAGCCGGTGGCGGTGGTGCGCCAGCGCGAGGCCTGGCTCAAGAGCCGCGCCTGAATCGACAGGGCTGATCGCGTCCACCGTGGCGAGATCGGTCCGGCAGTTTTCGTCCATGGTGCAGTGTTGCATCGAGGAAATACCTTGTAAGATGAGAATCCCTCGGAGATTGCGCTATGCACGAGGCAGCATCGTCGTCGGCACAAGTGCCATGCGCGATGTCTGATCTGAGGTTGCCGCCCTGCGGCGACCGTTCTTCCATCCACAAGGAGAGGTATGGGCATCCTGCTGTTGAGTCTGATCGCGGCCTTCGCCGCCGCCGTGCTGTTGCTGGTCTTCGTCATCGCCGTCACCTTGCGCCGCGTGGTTCCTACCAACATGGTGCATATCGTCCAGACATCCCATTCAAGTACGCCCTACGGGCGCGGCAAGCCTGCCGGCAATACCTATTACGCCTGGCCGAGCTGGTTGCCCAAGCTGGGTATCACGGTGACCGAATTCCCCGAAAGCATCTTCCAGGTCGCGCTGAACGACTACGAGGCCTATGACAAGGAGCGGCTGCCCTTCGTCATCGATGCCGTGGCCTTCTTCCGCGTGGACAATGCCGAGACGGCCGCCCAGCGGGTCGCCACCTTCGACGCCTTGCACACCGACCTCAAGGCCGTGTTGCAAGGCGCGGTGCGGCGTGTGCTGGCCACCAATGCGCTGGAAGACATCATGCAATCCCGTGCCGAGCTGGGTGCGCAGTTCACGATGGAAGTGCAGGAACAGATCTCGCAGTGGGGTGTGCTGCCGGTGAAGACCATCGAATTCATGGATCTGCGCGATGCCCCCGGAAGTACGGTCATCAACAACGTGATGGCCAAGGAAAAGTCACGCATCGAGATGGAAAGCCGCGTCAAGGTCGCCGAGAACCAGCGCCAGGCCGAGCTGGCCGAAATCGATGCCAAGCGTACCGTGGAAGTGCAACGCCAGGATGCCGCCCAGCAGGTGGGCTTGCGCACGGCCGAAAAGGAGAAGCAGGTCGGTATCGCCAATGAGCAGGCGCAGCAGGAGATCAAGGCCGCAGCCAAGACGACCACCGAGCGCGACATGGACGTCAAGAAGGTGCAGCAGGTGCGCGGCGCCGAAATCGCGCGGGACGTCGCTGCCGTGCGCGCCGAGCAGGAGAAGCAGGTGGCCGTGGTCAATGCGGATGCCCAGAAGCAGGTGCAGGTCATCAATGCGGATGCGCAGAAACAGGCCGTCACTACCAAGGCCGAGGGTGACCTGGCGGCGGCGCTCAAGGAAGCCGACGGTATCCGCGCCCGTGGCGAGGCGGCTGCTGCTGCCGAGCAGGCCATGCTGATGGCACCGGTCACCACGCAGATCCAGCTGGCCAAGGAAATCGGTGCCAATGCCGGCTATCAGCAATACCTGATCACCATCAAGCAGGTCGAAGTGGGTCGTGACGTGGGTCTGGAAATGGCGCGGGCCATGCAGCATGCCGACCTGAAGGTGATTGCCAATGCGGGCGACATGCAGCAGGGTGTCGCCCGCCTGGGTGACCTCTTCACGCCAGCCGGCGGTACCAAGCTCACCGGCATGCTGGCGGCATTGAGCCAGACACCGGAAGGCAAGCAGTTCCTGGATCAGCTGGCACCGATGCTGGCCCAGGGGGCCACCACCGGAGCGCTGGTGGGCGCGGTGACAGGCAGTCCGACGGCCGCTGCGGTGGCCGGCGAGGCGGGCCGGAGATAATTGCGATGCCGGCGCCGCAAGCTGGCACCGTTAACGAAAAAACCCGCCGGATCGGCGGGTTTTTTTTGTAGCGGAAGAAACCGGATTACTTGGCTTCTTCAGTACCAGCAGCAGCGCCTTCAGCGGACACTTGACCAGCCGGCACGGTGGCGGTGGCGATGGTCACGTTTTCCTGGGTCACGGCGGTGACGCCGTTGGGCAGCTTCAGGTCAGCCAGGTGGATCGATTGGCCGACGTCCAGCTTGGACAGGTCGACTTCGATGAACTCGGGCAGGTTCTTCGGCAGGCAGGTCACGTCCAGTTCAGCAGCCACGTGGCTGATGATGCCAGCGTGCAGCTTGACGGCCGGGGACACGTCAGCGTTCACGAAGTGCAGGGGCACCTTGGTGTGCAGCTTCTGGGAAGCGTCAACACGTTGGAAGTCAACGTGCAGGACCAGTTGCTTGAACGCGTGGACTTGGAAGTCACGCAGCAGAACTTGCTCGACCTTGCCGTCGATTTCCAGGTCCAGGATGGACGAGTGGAAGGTTTCTTTCTTCAGGGCGTGGTACAGCGCGTTGTGGTCAACAGCGATGTTCAGCGGGGCAGCGGTGCCACCGTAGACGATACCCGGGGTTTGGCCAGCGCGACGCAGGCGGCGGCTCGCTCCGGTGCCCTGTTCATTACGCGCAAATGCGATGACTTTCATGTTGAAGCTCCAATGTTGGCGGGGCTCGTCGTTGAATCATTCAAGCGACGGTTGTCCCGCGTGTTAAATATTCCCCGCGACCAGGGAATATGAAAAAACCTCGCTGCAGGAAACCTGCAACGAGGCGAATACTTGTCTTACTCGGCGAACAGCGACATCACCGAGTCGCCCTTCGTGATGCGCTTGAAGGTCTCGGCCAGCAGGTCCGCGCAGGTCAGTTGGCGAACCTTCGGGCAACCGCGTGCAGCGGGCGACAGTGGGATGGTATCGGTCACCACCAGTTCATCCAGGGGCGAATTGGCGATACGGTCGATGGCCGGACCCGACAGCACCGGGTGGGTACAGTAGGCCACGACCTTCTTGGCGCCACGTTCCTTGAGCACTTCGGCAGCCTTGGTCAGGGTGCCGGCGGTGTCGACCATGTCATCCATGATCACGCAGTTGCGGCCTTCGACTTCACCGATGATGTTCATCACTTCGGAGACGTTGGCCTTCGGACGACGCTTGTCGATGATGGCCAGGTCGCAGTTCAGGCGCTTGGCCAGCGCGCGGGCGCGCACCACGCCGCCGACGTCGGGCGAGACCACCAGCAGGTCGTCGTAGTTCTTGTTGACCAGGTCGCCCAGCAGGATGGGCGAGGCGTAGATGTTGTCCACCGGAATGTCGAAGAAGCCCTGGATCTGGTCTGCGTGCAGATCCATGATCAGGACGCGCTCGACGCCGGCTTCCTGCAGCATGTTGGCCACGACCTTGGCCGAGATGGCAACACGTGCCGAACGCGGGCGACGATCCTGGCGGGCATAGCCGAAGTAGGGGATGGCTGCGGTGATGCGACCGGCCGATGCGCGCTTCAGGGCATCGACCATGATCATGATTTCCATCAGGTTGTCATTGGTCGGTGCGCAGGTGGACTGCAGCACGAAGACATCCTTGCCGCGAACGTTTTCATTGATCTCGACCATGACTTCGCCGTCGGAGAACTAGGAAACGTTGGCCTTGCCCAGAGGGATACCGAGTTTCTCAGCGACGCCGCGCCCCAGTTCGGGGTTGGCGTTGCCAGTAAAAACCATCAGGTTCTCAAGTGCCATGTGGGTATCCCTGAATGCAATCGTTAAAAAGTCGAAAAGCCGACAATGCTTGACTTGATGGTCTCACATTGACGGCTTATTTTTTTGACTGGCCCCGGGCCTGAAAAAACGGCCTGTCCGAATTAAATGGCAGGGGAACAAGGATTCGAACCTTGGAATGCCGGAATCAAAATCCGGTGCCTTAACCAGCTTGGCGATTCCCCTACTCAACTTGCTGCTTTCCGTTTCAGCGCGCTCTGTATCAGGCGCGGCGTCTTCGGCTAAGCTAATTCTCTTACGACTGCAATAAATGGGCGAGAGGATGTTCCTGCATCGCTTTGGCTTTCCAGCCGATCCAGCGCGAAGGCAACTGCTTGAGCACTTCGTCTGCCTGATGTTCGTGTTCGAATGCACAAAACACACAGGCGCCAGATCCGGTCATCCTGGCATCTCCGAACTTGCCCAGCCATTCGACGGCTGCTGCGACTTCAGGAAAATGCGCTGTTGCCACCATTTCCAGATCGTTTTTCCCGAAGCTGGAAGCGATTTGTTTCGTCGCATCAGGAAAGTCCGTTATTCTGACGGCTTCGGTATCCCTTGTCAACAACTTTGATGAAAAAATTATTAAAGTTGGAACCGATACGCCTGGTTCAATCACTACGAACCAGCAATCCGCGGTCACCAGCACCGACAGATCCTCACCAACACCCTCAGCGAAGGCATTGCGGCCGAACAGGAAGAAGGGAACATCAGCACCCAGCTTCAGGCCCATTTCCATGAGCTGGGCGCGATTGTAGCCGCAATCCCACAAATGATTCAAGACCATTAGCGTGGTGGCCGCATCGGAAGAGCCTCCGCCGACCCCGCCGCCCATGGGCAGGATCTTGTGGACGGTGATGTCGGCGCCGAGCTGTTGGTTGCCGCTGGCCTCCCGCAGCAGGCGGGCCGCACGGATGACCAGGTCGGATTCGGCCGGTACGCCTGGGACCTCATTGGTACGCCGGATCTGGCCATCCTCGCGCAGCGCGAAATCCAGCGTGTCACAGCGGTCGATCAGCTGGAAGGCCGATTGCAGCAGATGGTAGCCGTCCGGCCGCCGGCCGGTCACATGCAGGAACAGGTTGAGCTTGGCGGGGGCCGGGCAGGCGGTGAGGGCGGTGGTCATGCGTCTTGCGGGTTCGGATAGAGGGAGGGCGGTGCTCAGGGCTGCTTCCAGCCGTCGATGGCCACGCGGATGGCGACCTGGCCAGCCTGTGCGGTGCTGCGGCTCATGTCGATGCGCTTGGGGCGGCTCTGGCCGCTGGCGGCATCGGTTTCCCAGTTGGCATAGACCACGCGCCAGCCATCGCTGGTGGTGTAGCCCGCGTCGGCCTGGCCGGGGCGGGCACGGAAAGGCTGGCCGGCGGCATCGGTGCCGCTGCCTTGCAGCCATTGGCGCATGCCCGAGACCGGCAGCGGCCAGCCCAGCGATTGCGCGGCCAGTTCATCCACATCGGCGGCCACCTGCGGGGCGCGGCCCGACTGCACCAGCGTGGCGATGCCGGGCTTGACGTTGATGGTCGCCACCGTCTGGCCCAGCGGCGAGAACATCTCCAGCTTCAGTTCCTGCGGGGTCTGGGTCCAGATGAAGCTGCCATGCAGCGACTGCGGACGGTCGCCTTCCTGGTATTGCACCGAGATGCGTCCATCGATTTCGATACTGGACTGGTAGGCGGGCGCGCTGGCCGTGGCCGGTACGCTGTCCTGTGGCGACAGGCTGGCGCAACCGGCCAGCAGGCTGGCCAGGCTGACGACCAGCGTGCCGGCGCCAAGGCGGAAACGGCTCATAGCTTCACGTTGAGCCGCGTCAGCGTGCTTTTCAGGAGTTCATTCGCAGGATCCTTCAGGGTGACTTCGCGCCATACCGCGCGCGCTTCATCCTGCTTGCCCCGGGTCCACAGCACTTCGCCCAGGTGCACGCCGATCTCGACGTCGTCGCGCAAGGTGTAGGCGCGGCGCAGCTGTGTCTCGGCCTGCTCCACCTGACCCATGCGGAATTGCACCCAGCCCAGGCTGTCGGCGATGAAGGCATCATCGGGCGCCATGTCGGCGGCCTTCTGGATCAGTTCCAGCGCTTCTGGCAGGCGCACGTTGCGATCGGCCAGCGAGTATCCCAGCGCGTTGTAGGCCTGCTGGTTGCCCGGGGCCAGCTTCATCACCCGGCGCAGCGAGGCTTCCATCTGGTCGTACTTGCCCAGCTTGTCCAGCACCATCGCATAGTCGTACAGCAGGTCGGTGTTGTTGGGGAAGCGTTCCAGGGCATCCTTGAGCACATCGGCGGCTTCCTGCTGGCGATTGGCATCACGCAGCAGCATCGACTCGGCCTGGATCAGCTGCAATTGCTCGCCGTCGTTGCTCGATTCGGACTGGGCGTCTTCCAGCGCCTTGCGGGCGCCGTCGATGTCAGCCTTGCGGGCCAGCAGCTGGGCGCGGCGGACCTGGACGTTGACGTAGCCGTCGGTGCCCGGCTCGGCCTGGTCGAGATAGCGCAGGGCGGCATCCATGTCCTTGCGTTCCTCGGCGATGCGCGAGAGCAGCAGCAGCGCCTGGCTGGGGTCGCGGTCATCCTCGGGCTGGGCTGCCAATACCTTCAGGTAACGCTGCAGGTAGTTCTCGGCATCCTTCAACTGGTTGGTCTGGGCCGACAGCACCCCCAGCGCGAAGAGGGTGGTGGCGTCTTCGCCATCTTCCTTGAGCAGGGCTTCGAACTGGGTACGGGCATCCTTGTAGTTCTTTTGCTCCACCAGGCTGCGCGCGTAGGCGATGCGCACCTCGCGCGAATCCGGGTACTTGCGCAGGAAGTCCGAGACCAGCTTGGTGGCGTCCTTGTTGTCCGACGCCACCTGGGCCGCGGTCAGTACCGCCAGTTCGGAGTCGGGCTTGATCTTGAGCGCGGCGCGGGCTTCGCGCTGGGCGTAGTCGCTGTCGCCGACGCTGAAGGCGCCCTGGGCCAGTGCCAGGTGCGTTTCCATCAGGTCGCCATAGGGCTGGGTGATCTTCTGCAGGATGGCAAAGCTGGCCTGCTTGTCCTTGGCCCGCACCAGCAGACGCTGGACCTGCAGGATCATCGGGCCGCGTGCCTGCGGTGCGGCATCGGCCAGGCGCTGGGTCAGCAGCGGCTCGATCTCGTCGACGCTGTCCGAGAGCATGATCAGGCCCAGGTAGTTCTGCAGGGCTTCATCCGAATGCGGCGCCAGTTCGGTCCACAGGCGCACCGCCACCAGCGCTTCGCTGGGCTGGCGTGCGATGACCGCCATCTCGGCGGCACGCTTGGCCAGGCGCGGATCGCGTGTCTGCTGGGCGGCCGACAGGATGGTCACGTAGGCCGATTGCCACTGGCCGCGCTGGAAGGCGATCTCGGCTGTCAGCACTTTGTAAAGGATGTCTTCGCTCAGCTCGACTGCCGGCAGCGCATCTTCCTGCGGCTGGACCTTGGCCTTGGGCGTTTTCTTGCGATTGTTCGCCGCCTTGGCGGACGCGCTCTTCTGCTCCGGTGCCGCCTGGGCGTTCGCCTTGTCGCCGGACTGCTGGAAACTTGCGCAGGCGCTCAGCAGCAGGGAACTGGTAAGGAGGGCGATGGTTTTTTTCAAGATTTCATCCTGACGATTCGGGAAATGACGATTTTACGCGCAACACTCATGGCTTGGCTGACAGTGCAGTGTAATCCATCTTTGTGCGCGTGCTGCGATGGCGCTGTGCTGTTTGCTTCCGGTCTTGTTTTCGGCAACTGCATTATCATATGGGCCTTCCCGGGCGCCGTCGCCTACACCTTCCCTAGTTGCAGCCAGATGCCAGAATTACCAGAAGTCGAAGTCACCCGCCGCGGTGTCGCCCCCTACCTGGAGGGACAGACCGTCAGCGGCGTGGTCATGCGCCATACCGGCCTGCGCTGGCCTTTTCCTGCCGGCCTGGATGCCTTGCTGGCCGGTCGCGTGGTGCGCAGCACCGGACGTCGCGGCAAGTACCTGCTGATCCATTTCGACCATGGCACGCTGATCGTGCACCTGGGCATGTCCGGACACCTGCGCATCCTGCCGCCGGGCATCACCCCGCAAAAGCACGATCACTTCGACCTGCTGGTGGGTGGCCAGGTGATGCGCATGACCGATCCGCGTCGCTTCGGTGCCATCCTCTGGCATGACCTGGCCGATGGCGCGGTCGAGGAACACCTGCTGCTGCGCAGCCTGGGGCTGGAGCCGCTGGAAGAAAAATTCACCGCCCGCGAGCTGTTCCGCCAGACGCGTGGCCGTTCGGCACCGATCAAGCAGGTGCTGCTGGCCGGCGACATCGTCGTTGGCGTGGGCAACATCTATGCCTCCGAAAGCCTGTTCAAGGCCCGCATCAATCCCCGCACCGCCGCCGGCAAGATCAGCCTGGCCCGCTACGAGCGCCTGGCCGAGGCTATCCGCGAGACGCTGGCCGCCGCCATCGAGCAGGGTGGCAGCACCTTGCGTGACTTCATCGCCGTCAACGGCCAGTCGGGGTACTTCCAGCAGAGTTACTTTGTCTACAACCGCACCGGCGAACCTTGCCGCATCTGCGCCACGCCCATCCGCCAGATCAAGCAGGGCCAGCGTTCCACTTTCTATTGCGTGAGCTGCCAGAAATGAAGGGTATCGTCGAACAGGCAGGCCGCCAGCGGGCGGCAGCGCAGGGTGAGGACTACGCCGATCCCTCCTTTTCAGCCGAGGTGATCGCCTGGCAGAAGCAGCATGGTCGCCACAAGCTGCCCTGGCAGAACACGCGCGATGCCTATCGCGTCTGGCTCTCCGAGATCATGTTGCAGCAGACCCAGGTGGCAGCGGTGATTCCCTACTACCAGCGTTTCCTGGAGCGCTGTCCGGATGTGTTCGCGCTGGCGGCCGCCCCCTCCGAGGATGTGATGGCCTTGTGGAGCGGCCTGGGCTACTACACCCGCGCGCGCAACCTGCACAAGTGTGCGCAGCGGGTGGTGGCCGAGCATGGCGGGCGCTTCCCCGATGACCCGGAACTGTTGGCTGACCTGCCGGGCATTGGCCGTTCCACGGCGGCGGCCATCGCGGCCTTCTCCTATGGGCGCCGCGCCGCCATCCTGGATGGCAACGTCAAGCGGGTATTTGCGCGGGTGTTCGGGGTGGACGGCTATCCTGGCGCCAAGCCCGTCGAGGACAAGCTATGGCTGCGCGCCGTGGCCCTGTTGCCGGAGCAGGATATCGAATCCTATACACAGGGCCTGATGGACCTGGGTGCGACCCTGTGCGTGCGCGGCAAGCCGTCCTGCGAACGTTGTCCGCTGGCGGCGCGCTGTGTGGCGCTGGCCGAGGATAGGGTGGCCGAGCTGCCGGTGAGCAAGCCCAAGAAGGCCGTGCCGGAACGGGAGACGGTGATGCTGGTGATCACCCATGGCGAGGATGTGTTGCTGGAGCAGCGCCCCGACAGCGGCATCTGGGGTGGGCTATTGTCGCTGCCTGAGATCGCCGCCGGCGATGCGGCCGGGTTCGACCAGGCCTTGCGCACGCTGGTGGCGCCCTATGGTGAACTCGAAGGCTGCCGCAAGCTGCAGCCGTTCTCGCATGTCTTCACGCATTTCAAGCTGCATGTGGCGCCATTCCAGGTCGCCCTGACAAGCCGTACCCAGCGTATCGCCGAACGGGGACTGGTGTGGTATCCCGCCCGCAAGCTGGCCGATGCGCCCTTGCCGGCGCCGGTCAAGAAACTACTGCTTGGGGTCTTGCGTAGCGACGACCTGCTGGCGGCGGTCTAGCTGGCGGTGGCGGCACACCACCTGTTCGCTGATGCTGAAATGGCGTGCCAGTTGCTCGGCCAGGTAGACCGAGCGGTGCTGGCCGCCGGTGCAGCCGATGGCCACGGTCAGGTAACTGCGGTTGTCGTACTTGAAGGACGGTAGCCACTTTTCCACGAAGCCGCGGATGTCGTTGTACATCTCGGCCACTTCCGGATAGCTGGCCAGGAACTCGATGACCGGCTGGTCGCGTCCGGTCAGGGGTCTCAGGTTGGCGTCGTAGTGCGGATTGGGCAGCATGCGCACGTCGAAGACCAGGTCGGCATCCAGCGGCAGGCCATGCTTGAAGGCGAAGGATTCGATGAGCAGGGTCAGCGGCGAGCCTTCCAGGTCCACCAGGTCCTTGATCCAGCGACGCAGCTTGTTGGCGCTGAGCTGGGAGGTATCCATGACCAGGGCGCTTTCCTGCAGGTCGGCCAGCATGTCCTTTTCCAGCGCGATGCATTCCACCAGGCTCAGGCGATCGGGCGGGTTGCTGCCATGCAGGATCCGGTGCGACAGCGGGTGGCTGCGGCGGGTTTCCGAGAAGCGCGTGATCAGGGTTTCATCAGAGGCCGTCAGGAAGAACACCTTGACGTCATGGCCGTCGGCGCGCAGGCGCTCGATATCGGTGCGCAGGGTCGCCAGCGAATCGGCGCTACGCGCATCGGTGGCGACAGCCAGCCTGCTGGCGCCTTCCAGGATGCGGGTCTGTACCAGATCGCACAGCAGGGAAGGGGGCAGATTGTCGACGCAGAAATAGCCGGCGTCCTCGAGCACATGCAGTGCCACCGATTTGCCGGAACCGGAGATGCCGGTGATGAGGATGATTTGCATGTTGTCAATGATAACGCATGCAGTGGTGATGGGTGACGACCTCCCCGCCAGGGCAGGTCGTGGCCTTATTCGCCGTTCATCGCGCGGCGCTGGCGTTCGATGAATTCCTTGAGGGTATCGATGCCGCGCAGTTGCAGGATGGTGTTACGCACCGCGGCTTCGAGCAGCACCGCGATGTTGCGGCCGGCAGCCACCGGGATGACCACCTTGCGGATCGGCAGGCCCAGCACTTCCTCGTATTGGGCATCCAGCGGCAGGCGTTCGTAGTTTTCTTCCAGGGTGCTGCGGCGGACCAGGTGCACGATGAGCTTCAGGCGCATCTTGCGACGCACGGCGGTCTCGCCGAAGATGGCCTTGATATCCAGGAGGCCCAGGCCACGTACTTCCAGCAGGTTCTGCAGCAGCGGCGGGCAGCGGCCCTCGATCATGTTGGGCGCGATACGGGCGAATTCCACCGCATCGTCGGCCACCAGGCCGTGGCTGCGCGAGATCAGTTCCAGGCCCAGTTCACTCTTGCCCAGGCCCGATTCGCCGGTGATGAGCACACCCACGCCCAGCACGTCCATGAACACGCCATGCATGGTGATCTGCTGGGCCAGTTTCTTGGACAGGTAGACCCGCAGGTAGTCGATCACCTGCGCCGCCGGCAAGGGCGTGGAGAACAGCGGGATATTCTTTTCGTCGCAGACGGCCAGGATATGGGGCGGCGTCGACAGGCCCTGGGCGATGATGAAGGCCGGCGGCTCGCCCGCCACCAGCTCGGCGGTCTGGTAGGCGCGCGAGGTGTTGGAGAGACGATCGTAGTATTCGATTTCCTGGTGGCCGAAGACCTGGATGCGGCCCGGGTGGATCAGGTTCAGGTGGCCGACCTGATCGGAGGCCGAGACGGCGTCGCCGGAGATGAGCCGTTCGCCGCCGGGGAAGCCGGCGAACCAGCCCAATTGCAGGGATTCACGATTTTCTTCGTAAAGCTGCTGTATCGACAACGCGGAATAGGTGGGCATGTAGATCCGGTTCTGCTGACGGGTTGGGTACGGCAGGAGGCGCGCTTCAGCCGGCCTTTTCCATCGAGGTCTGCCAGGTCACGATGCGGGCATGGACCACGGCGGCATCGGCTTCGGTGGTGAGCTCGTTGCGGAAGGCATCGTCGGAAAACATCTCGGCGATTTCCGAGAGGATTTCCAGGTGCTGCTGCGTCACATGGTCGGGAATGAGCAGGAACACCAGCAGCTTGACCGGCTGGCCATCGGGCGATTCGAACGGGATCGGTGCGGCCAGCCGCATGAACAGCGCCAGTGGCGCCTTCAATCCCTTGATGCGGCCGTGGGGCACGGCGACGCCATGACCCAGGCCGGTCGAACCGAGGCGCTCTCGTGCGAACAGGTTTTCGGAAACGGTGGAGCGGGCGATACCGCTGTTGTTTTCGAAGGTCAGGCCGGCTTGTTCGAAAGCTCTTTTTTTGCTGGAGACTTCCAGATCCAGAACCACATTTTCTGGAGACAGGATTTTTGCAAGATTAGTCATGACGCTCAAGGAATTGCTACAGGCTGAAGCTTTGAGCAGGATTATAGGCCTGTTTGCCGGCCCCGCAACGCTTTGAAAACGTCGAACAGGAGGTGAATTGGGCTTGACTGGCGTAATTTGCCGCAACTTTCGGCTTTGGCTGTGATGACGCGCGGAAACTTGTTGTAAATCAAGCTATTCCGCGATGTGTTTTGATGATTTCTCGATGTTTTTCGATATGCCTGTCCGTAGCGTGACGGACAGGCCCGGTGTGCTCTTACGTGGTCATTCTTACATCTCGATGCGGCCGAAGATCAGCAGCACGTCGCCATTGTTCTTGTTGGCCGACAGGCGCGGCACATAGGCGAACATGATCTTGCCCTTCTTGGTGCCGATCGAGGCCAGCGGCAGCGGTACCGGGAAGGGCACGCTGTTGAGGTAATCCTGGCGGCTCATGAGCATGGCGGTGCCGCCCAGGCCCACTTCCAGTCCGGTCTTGGCGATCGGGAACACCCATTCATAGGCATAGCCGGCCATGTATTGCGGGTGGCGGTGCGAATCCTTGATGACGAAGCCGTACAGGGATTCATCGTCGCCCTTTTCATTGCGCAGGGTCTTGCCGTAGCCCAGGCCCCAGGCGTGCTCGTTGAGTTCGTTGAGCTTCTCGGTGGAGTAGGTGCTGCGGCCGTGATGGGCCACGCCGGAGAGGTAGAGCTCGCTCTCGCCCTGGTTCCAGATATTGGCGGCGCGGTCCTTGGCGCTTTGCCACAGGCTGTACTGGTCGTCGTCGGCGTGGGCGGCCGGTGCCAGCGCGAGGGTGGCGGCGCCCGCCAGGGCCAGGCGACGCAATGAAGAAGAGAGAGGGGCGCCGGTGCGCCGGGGCTGTGAGATGGTTGTCATCGTTGTTATGGACTACAGGCTAATGCCCCACGCATCCGGAAGCCGGACGGGGCGTGGCGACGAGGGGTTGTCATGGTCAAGCACTTGCGACGGGTGAAACACGTCCGAAGATGTCACCCGTCATGATGACTGACAGGTGTTGCGGCAAAAATATCCCGCACTTGCCCACAATGAAAAGGGGCGAGATGTTACCAAATTGCAAGCATGCAGGCCAATTTGCCGAGGCACAATCGCCTATCGTTGACAGATCTGGTAACAATTTGCTGACACCCGGGCGGTGTCAGCAGGACTCACTGGCGCGCGTTGCGCAGTTGCGAAGGCGGTTTGGCGCTGGAGAAATTGCTGCGCCAGGGATTGATGTCCAGGCCGCCACGTCGGGTGTAGCGGGCATAGACGGCCAGCTTCTGCGGTCTGCAGTAGCGCAGGATGTCGGTGAAGATGCGTTCGACGCACTGCTCGTGGAATTCGTTGTGCTCGCGGAAACCGATGATGTATTTCAGCAAGCGTTCCTGGTCGATCGGCGCACCCACATAGTGGATCTGCACGCTGCCCCAGTCAGGCTGGCTGGTCACCGGGCAGTTGGACTTGAGCAGGTGCGACACCAGGGTTTCCTCGACCGTGGCTTCATCATGGCTGGCGCGCAGGATGCTGCCATCGGGGTGGGCGCTGGCTTCGATTTCCACGTCCAGCCGGTCCAGCGACAGTCCTCCCAGCTCACCGAACTGCACCTGGCCGAACTGCGCGGCTTCGGTCAGCGTGACCTGCACGGCACCACCGGCGGCGGCCGACAGGTCGGTGCGCAGCTTTTCCACCAGCTGGTCGGCGTTTTCCAGGCGCTCCTGGTTGAAGGAGTTGAGATAGAGCTTGAACGACTTCGACTCGATGATGTTGGGCGAGTCGGCCGGCACCATGAAGGTCGCGATGGCGATCTGCGGCTTGCCGCGCAGGTTCAGCCAGGAGATTTCATAGGCGGTCCAGAAATCGGCGCCAAAGAAGGGCAGCGTGCCACTGATCTGCAACTCGGCGCGCTTGGGCGCGCGCGGGATGGGAAACAGCAGGCTGGGGTCGTAATGGGTCGGATACTCGGAGCTCTTGCCCAGGGGCGAGCTTTCCGGCGAGTGGCCAGCGGTGGAGGCGGGCGGGGTAGTGTGGTTCATGGGGATTCTCCTGCGGTGCTACGGACTGCAATGATGCAAAGGGCGGATGAGGCCGAGGCCGCACGCCAGTCCAGAGGGGCGTGCAGCCTCGGCCGGATATCAGCCGAGGAACAGCTTGTACAGCGGGTTGCGGCTCTCATCCCAGTGACGATAGCCCAGCTGGGCCAGGAAGGCGCGGAATTCCTTCATCTCCTTCTTCGGCACCTGCAAGCCGATCAGGATGCGCCCCACGTCACCGCCCTGGTTACGATAGTGGAACAGGCTGATGTTCCAGCCCGGGCTCATGCTGGAGAGGAATTTCATCAGCGCGCCCGGACGTTCCGGGAACTCGAAGCGATACAGCAGTTCGTCGCTGGCCAGCTCGCTCTTGCCACCCACCAGGTGACGGATGTGGACCTTGGCCAGTTCATCGTGGGTCAGGTCGAGCACGCCGAAGCCAGCCTTCTCGAAGTTGCGGGCGATCTTGCCGGCCTCGTCAGCCGCCGCCACCTGGATACCGACGAAGACATGCGCCGCCTTGGCATCGCTGATGCGGTAGTTGAACTCGGTGACGTTGCGCGGGCCGACGGTTTCGCAGAAGCGGCGGAAGCTGCCGCGCTCCTCGGGAATGGTGACGGCGAAGACCGCCTCGCGTGCCTCGCCGGCATCGGCCATCTCGGCCACGAAGCGCAGGCGGTCGAAGTTCATGTTGGCGCCGCAGGCGATGGTCACCAGCGACTGGCCCTTGATGGGCTTCTTGCTGGCACGGGCGCGCTCCACGTAGGCCTTGGCACCGGCCACAGCCAGTGCGCCAGCCGGTTCCACGATGCTGCGGGTGTCCTGGAAGATATCCTTGATGGCGGTACAGACCGCATCGGTGTCGACGATGATGATCTCGTCGACCAGCTCGCGGGCGATGCGGAAGGTTTCCTCGCCCACCAGCTTGACGGCGGTGCCATCCGAGAACAGGCCCACATCGGGCAGCGCCACGCGGCGGCCAGCCTTGATGCTGCGCGCCATGGCGTCGGAATCGGTGGTCTGCACGCCGATGATCTTGATGTCAGGGCGCACCGCCTTGACGTAGGAGGCCACGCCGGCAATCAGGCCGCCACCGCCGATGGCCACGAAGATGGCGTGGATCGGTTCCGGGTGCTGGCGCAGGATTTCCATGCCCACCGTGCCCTGGCCGGCGATCACGTAGGGATCGTCGAAGGGATGCACGAAGGTCAGCTTCTGTTTCTTTTCCAGCGTCAGCGCGTGTTCGTAGGCATCGGTGAAGGAGTCGCCGAAGAGCACCACCTCGCCACCGCGGGCCTTGACCGCATCGATCTTGACCTGGGGCGTGGTGGTGGGCATCACCACCA
The DNA here is from genome assembly GCF_044745245.1 of Herbaspirillum sp. NPDC087042. Classification (NCBI taxonomy): domain Bacteria; kingdom Pseudomonadati; phylum Pseudomonadota; class Betaproteobacteria; order Burkholderiales; family Oxalobacteraceae; genus Herbaspirillum; species Herbaspirillum sp. NPDC087042. The sequence continues at coordinate 21,983 of NZ_JBIUZW010000026.1, forward strand.
CCGCACGGCAACCCAGGCGGGCAGCCGACAGTGCCACGCCCTGGGCGTGATTGCCGGCCGAGGCGCAGATGACGCCGCGCTTCAGTTGCGCCGGCGTCAGGTGGGCCATCTTGTTGTAAGCGCCGCGCAGCTTGAAGCTGAACACGCTCTGCATATCCTCGCGCTTGAAGTAAATTCGATTATCAATCCTTTGCGACAGCGTGTTCGCCAGTTCCAGCGGGGTTTCTTGGGCGACGTCGTAGACGCGGGCGGTCAGGATTTTTTTCAGATAATCGTTACTCATGTTTGTCATCAATGAAGTGAAGTAGGGCGAGCAGCAGCGTGTTTGGGCGCGGTCATATCGCAATCAGGCAAAAGGAAAAAACGGCTCGGTAAGCCGATCGGGTTTGCCCCGGGTGGGTGCCGGCGGTAGCCGGTCGGTGCCAGGGGAACTGATCATTATAAGGGAGGCGGGGCGTTGGCCGGCAAGGCCGGTGGCGGGGAGGGGGGAGTGAATTTTTGATCGGCTCTCGCCAGCTTCTTGATTTCGCCGCAGCCGACACCAGCTAGAATGCGAGCTTCGTCGTCGCGCAGCGTTTTCCGTGCGGCAATTTTTCGCCTGGCTGTGGCCAGTTTTCCCGCCCTTATTTCCGTTCCTGCATGATCGAATCCGCCATCCTCTGGCTGCTCAATATCCTGGCCGTCCCCACGGTCGGGCTGACCTCCGTCTTCCTGATCAGCTTCATCTCCGCGACCCTGCTGCCGCTGGGCTCGGAGCCGGCCGTCTTTGCCGTCATCAAGGCCAACCCGGCCATGTTCTGGCCGGTGATCCTGGTGGCCACCGTGGGCAATACCCTGGGGGGCGTGGTCGACTATTGGATGGGCTATGGCGCCAAGCAGGCCTTTGCCAAGGAGCGCTCCACGCGCTGGTTCCACTGGCTGGAGCGCTTCGGCGCCAAGACCATGCTGCTGGGCTGGCTGCCGGGCATCGGCGATCCCATCTGCACGCTGGCGGGCTGGCTGCGCCTGCCGTTCTGGCCGTCGGTGGCCTACATGGCCATCGGCAAGTTTGTGCGCTACGTGCTGATGACCTGGCTGCTCATGAATGTGCCGGACGGCTTCTGGCACAAGGTGGGGGACTGGCTCTCCTGAGCCATGCCGGTCAGCCGCTGAATTGAAGGTAGAGGCTTTCCAGCAGGCGGATCAGCAGGAAGGCCGCCGTGATCCCCAGGACCGCAATGTGGCGGGGTTTGAGCTTGAAACGTGGGCTGTCATCGTTCATCAGTGCGGTGATCATGGCAGTCTCCCTCAAGCCTTGCATTGGGCGTAGTCGGCCAGGGTGATGGCTAGATTTTCCAGAAATTCGGTCATCAATGCTTGCAACATAACATTCTCCTCGGTCATGAAGGGGAACACCCCTGTCGTCTGGATGGATTATAGATTTTTGCAATCAAATAACTAAAATTGATTATATTTATAAATGCGATTGCCTGAGGCTATCGTAGGCAAATCAGGCGTAATCCCCGCCGAAACGTCGCGCAAACGTCGCTCAACCGTCACGAAACGACCAAAACGACAGCTTGCCAGCCGGCAAAACCGGGTGCATTCCATCGCGAGTTTTGGCAATAGGCTAAAATGCATATCCGGCAGCAGATTTACCTCCATACATAGATGAACGCCCCCGCTCAGATCCAGGCCTTGCTTACAGACGCGCCGCACGGCGCCGCACCGCGCTTGCGCGAAATTCCCTACAACTACACTTCCTTCTCCGATCGCGAGATCGTGATCCGGTTGCTGGGTGAAGAGTCCTGGTCCCTGCTGGATGAACTGCGCAGCAAGCGCCAGACCGGTCGGTCGGCGCGCATGCTGTATGAAGTGCTGGGCGATATCTGGGTGGTGCGCCGCAACCCCTACCTGCAGGACGACCTGCTGGACAATCCCAAGCGCCGCGCCGCGCTGATCGAGGCCCTGAACCATCGCCTCTCGGAAGTGGACAAGCGCCGCCTGGCCACCGACCAGGCCGAGTCTGGCGACGCCGATGCGCAGCGTCGCAGCAGCAGCGTGGAAGCCTTGCTGAAGGCCGCCCGCAAGGCCATCGCCGACTTCGCCGAAGAATTCCGCCAGACCTACGATTTGCGCCGCCGCGCCAACAAGGTACTGGGCCGCTACACGGCCAAGGACAACATCAAGTTCGACGGCCTCTCGCGCGTCTCGCACGTCACCGACGCCACCGACTGGCGCGTCGAGTACCCCTTCGTGGTGCTGACCCCGGACAGCGAAGACGAGATGGCCGGCCTGGTCAAGGCCTGTATCGAACTGGGACTGACCATCATCCCGCGCGGCGGCGGCACCGGCTACACCGGCGGCGCCATTCCCTTGACGCCCATGTCGGCCGTCATCAATACCGAAAAGCTGGAACAGCTCGGTGCAGTCGAGATGGAAGTCCTGCCCGGCCTGGACAAGCCCTACGCCACCATCTATTCGGGTGCCGGCGTGGTCACCAAGCGCGTCTCGGACGCGGCTGAAAAGGCAGGTTTCGTCTTTGCGGTCGACCCGACCTCGGCCGAAGCCTCCTGCATCGGCGGCAACGTCGCCATGAATGCCGGCGGCAAGAAGGCCGTGCTGTGGGGCACCGCCCTGGACAACCTGGCCAGCTGGCGCATGGTCGATCCGCAGGGCGACTGGCTGGAAGTGACCCGCCTGGACCACAACCTGGGCAAGATCCACGACGTGGAAGTGGCGCGCTTCAAGCTGGAGTGGTCGCATCCCGGCGAAAAGGGCCAGAAGACCGAGGTCTTCAAGACCGAGATCCTGGAGATCTCCGGCAAGAAAGTCCGCAAGGAAGGCCTGGGCAAGGACGTCACCGACAAGTTCCTCTCGGGCCTGCCCGGCGTGCAGAAGGAAGGTTGCGACGGCCTGATCACCTCGGCCCGCTGGATCCTGCACAAGATGCCCAAGCAGACCCGCACGGTCTGCCTGGAATTCTTCGGCCAGGCGCGCGATGCGATTCCCTCGATCGTCGAGATCAAGGATTACCTGGATGCCGAGACCAAGCGTGGCGGCGCCATCCTGGCCGGCCTGGAACACCTGGACGAGCGCTACCTGCGCGCGGTCGGCTATGCCACCAAGTCCAAGCGCGGCGTGCTGCCCAAGATGGTGCTGATCGGCGACATCGTCGGTGACGATGAAAACGCCGTGGCCGCTGCGGCTTCGGAAGTGATCCGCATGGCCAACAACCGCGTGGGTGAAGGCTTCGTGGCCGTCAGCCCGGAAGCGCGCAAGAAATTCTGGCTGGACCGTTCGCGCACGGCGGCCATCGCCAAGCACACCAACGCCTTCAAGATCAACGAAGACGTGGTCATCCCGCTGAACCGCATGGGCGAATACACCGACGGCATCGAGCGCATCAACATCGAGCTGTCGATCAAGAACAAGCTGCAACTGCTGCCGAACTGGACAGCTTCTTCGTCAAGGGCAATCTGCCGCTGGGCAAGAGCGATGACGCCGAGGGTGACGACATCCCCGCCGCCGAAATGCTGGAAGACCGCGTCCACCAGGCCGAAAGCCTGCTGGAGCAGACCCACGCACGCTGGTCCTATCTGCTGGCCAACCTGGACAAGCCGCTGGGCGAGGCCAAGGGTGAATTGGCTGCGCTGGGCCTGGACAAGCTGCTGCCGGTGTTCGAGCAGCGCCTGATCGACCAGCCCGAGGCTGCCGTCTTCCACGTGGTGCAAGACCGTACCGTGCGCATCTCCTGGAAGCAGGAAGTGCGCGCGCAACTGCGCCAGATCTTCTCGGGCGCGGCCTTCAAGCTGATCCTGGAAGAATGCCAGGCCATCCACAAGCGCGTGCTGCGCGGACGTGTCTTCGTGGCACTGCACATGCACGCCGGTGATGGCAACGTGCACACCAACCTGCCGGTCAACTCCGACCACTACGAGATGCTGCAGGACGCCCACGTTGCCGTGGCGCGCATCATGAAGCTGGCCCGCTCGCTCAACGGCGTGATCTCGGGCGAGCACGGCATCGGCATCACCAAGCTGGAATTCCTGACCGAAGACGAGATCGGCGAATTTCGCGAGTACAAGAAGCGCGTCGATCCCGAAGGTCGCTTCAACAAGGGCAAGCTCTTGAACCTGCCGGGCATGGAAGCGGATCTGTCCAATGCCTACACGCCGTCCTTCGGCCTGATGGGCCACGAATCGCTGATCATGCAGCAAAGCGACATCGGCGCCATTGCCAGCAGCGTCAAGGATTGCCTGCGCTGCGGCAAGTGCAAGCCGGTCTGTTCGACCCACGTGCCGCGCGCCAACCTGCTGTACTCGCCGCGCAACAAGATCCTGGCGACCTCGCTGCTGGTGGAAGCCTTCCTCTATGAAGAGCAGACCCGTCGCGGCGTCTCCATCAAGCATTGGGAAGAGTTCGAGGACGTGGCCGACCACTGCACGGTCTGCCACTAGTGCGTCACGCCTTGCCCGGTCGATATCGACTTCGGCGATGTCTCGATGAACATGCGCAACCTGCTGCGCAAGATGGGCAAGAAGTCCTTCAACGCCGGCACCAATGCGGCCATGTTCTTCCTGAACGCCACCGACCCGGCCACCATCAACGCCACCCGCAAGGTGATGACGCAGTGGGGCTTCAAGGCGCAGCGCCTGGGTAATGACCTGTTGAAGAAACTGGCCAAGAAGCAGACCCAGAAACCTGCAGCCACGGTCGGCAAGGCGCCGATCAAGGAACAGGTGATCCACTTCATCAACAAGAAGATGCCGGGCAACCTGCCCAAGAAGACCGCGCGCGCCTTGCTGGATATCGAGGACGACAAGATCGTCCCCATCATCCGCAATCCCAAGACCACCACGGCCGATACCGAGGCGGTGTTCTACTTCCCGGGCTGCGGTTCGGAACGCCTGTTCTCGCAGGTCGGTCTGGCGACCCAGGCGATGCTGTGGAACGTGGGCGTGCAGACGGTACTGCCGCCGGGCTACCTGTGCTGCGGCTATCCGCAACGCGGCACCGGTGACTTCGCCAAGGGCGAGAAGATCATCACCGACAACCGCGTGCTGTTCCATCGCATGGCCAATACGCTGAACTACCTCGACATCAAGACCGTCGTGGTGTCCTGCGGTACCTGCTACGACCAGCTGCAGGGCTACCAGTTCGACAAGATCTTCCCGGGTTGCCGCATCATCGACATCCACGAATACCTGCTGGAGAAGGGCGTCAAGCTCGAAGGCGTGACCGGTACCCGCTACATGTACCACGATCCCTGCCACACCCCGATGAAGCAGCAGGATCCGCTGAAGACCGTCAATTCGCTCATCACCACGGTGGATGCGCAGAAGATCGAGAAGAGCGATCGCTGCTGCGGCGAATCGGGCACCTTCGGTGTCTCGCGTCCGGACGTCTCGACCCAGGTCCGCTTCCGCAAGGAAGAAGAGATCAAGAAGGGGACCGACAAGGTGCGCGCCGATGGCTTCAATGGCGACGTCAAGATCCTGACTTCCTGCCCGTCCTGCTTCCAGGGCCTGTCGCGCTACAACGAAGATGCCGGCACCACCGCCGACTACATCGTGGTCGAGATGGCGCGTCACCTGCTGGGTGAGAACTGGATGCCGGAATACGTCGAGCGCGCCAACAATGGCGGCATCGAACGCATCCTGGTGTAAGGGGAGCGCACGATGAGCCAGGTGTCTTCCTGCGAACTGTGCGCCGGCGACGGCGGCGACGTGCTCTGGCGCCATCCGCAGTTCCGGGTGGTGCTGGTGGATGAAGCCGATTACCCCGGTTTCTGCCGGGTGATCTGGAATGGCCACGTCAAGGAAATGACCGATCTCGCGCCGGCCGAGCGCACGCTGCTGGCCAACGCCGTCTGGGTGGTGGAAGCCGCGCAGCGCGAGGTCATGCAACCGGAGAAGGTCAACCTGGCCACGCTGGGCAACATGACGCCGCACGTGCATTGGCATGTGATCCCGCGTTTCCTCGACGACCGTCATTTCCCCAGCCCGGTCTGGGCCGAGCCGCGCCGGGCCGCCGATGCGGCCAGCATTGCGACGCGTCGTGCGCTGCTGCCGCAGCTGCTCGAGGCAATCCGCCGGCAGCTTGATGCGGCGGGTTTGACGGCCTGAGTGCCAATCCAGCCCGGCCTGACCAGGCTCAGCCGGGCCCTATGTTTGTCTCACGAATTTCACAAGGGATGGCCCATGAGCGCCCAATCTTCTCCGGTTCCTGTGTCCTTCAAGGTGCGCAAGCTTTCGCGCGTGGTCGAGGTCGAGTTCGATGATGGCGTGATGTATGCGCTGCCCTTCGAGCTCATGCGCGTGTATTCGCCCTCGGCCGAGGTGCGCGGTCATGGCCCGGGCCAGGAAGTGCTGCAGACCGGCAAGCGCGATGTCGAGATCAACGGCATCGAACCGGTCGGCAACTACGGCGTCAAACCGTTATTCTCGGACGGCCATGTCAGCGGCATCTACACCTGGGATTACCTCTACCAGCTTGGCCGTGACCAGGCCACCATGTGGGAAACCTACCTGCAAAAGCTCGAAGCGGCCGGCTTCACCCGCGAGAGCGGACGTGACCACCAGCCCGAGGCCGGTGGCGGCCATGCCTGCGGTCACTCGCACTGAGCGGCATCCCGTGCTGCTGATCCAGGGCAAGTCGCAGACCAGCCTGGCCCCCCGCCCCTTATAATGTCGCCTTCATTGTTACAGGCCTCGCCATGACCAATACCACCCATTTCGGTTACGAAACCGTCAAAGAAGAAGAGAAGGTCCACAAGGTCGCGGAAGTGTTCCACTCCGTCGCCGCCAAGTACGACGTGATGAACGACTTCATGTCGGCAGGCCTGCATCGCATCTGGAAGACCTTCACCATCGCCCAGGCCGGCATCCGTCCGGGCTTCAAGGTGCTCGACATTGCCGGCGGCACCGGCGACCTCTCCAAGGTCTTCGCCAAGCAGGCCGGCCCCAGTGGCGAAGTCTGGCTGACCGACATCAACGAGTCGATGCTGCGCGTCGGTCGCGACCGCCTGCTCAACAAGGGCATCGTCACCCCGACCATGCTGTGCGATGCCGAGAAGCTGCCTTTCCCGGACAATTACTTTGATCGCGTCTCGGTCGCCTTCGGCCTGCGCAACATGACCCATAAGGATGCTGCCCTGGCCGAGATGCGCCGCGTCCTCAAGCCGGGCGGCAAGCTGCTGGTGCTGGAATTTTCCAAGGTCTGGGAACCGCTCAAGAAGCCCTACGACATCTATTCCTTCTCGGTCCTGCCGTGGCTGGGCAAGAAGGTCGCCAACGACGCCGACAGCTACCGCTACCTGGCCGAATCGATCCGCATGCACCCGGACCAGGAAACCCTGAAGCAAATGATGGAGCAGGCCGGCCTGGAACGCGTCGAGTACTTCAACCTGACCGCCGGCGTGGCGGCGCTGCATACCGGCATCAAGATGTAAGGGCGCCGCGCGGTGGCGCCTGACCCATGGCATTGTTAAGGATGGGTTAAGTTTGCTCCGCGACAATGCCTGTCACCGGCACTGCGGGCTTGCATTTTGATGGCAAGGTCCCCGGTCCGGCATCATCCACACGAGGTAAGCGTATGAAAAAATTCCTGCTCGCACTGATGCTGGCGATCACGTCGCTGGCCCTGCTCATGTCGCCGGCCGAGGCCAAGCGCCTGGGCGGTGGCGGCTCCTTCGGCAAGCAATCGTCCAATTACTCGCGTCAGGCTACGCCCTCGGCGCCGTCTTCGCCCTCCTATAGCCAGCCTGCGGCTACGCCCTATCGTCCGGCCACGCCGGCGGCCACACCGCAGAGCATGCCGGCGCCGCGTCCGGCCAGCCCGTGGCGCAATATCCTGGGTGGCGCCTTGCTGGGCTTCGGCCTGGGCGCGCTGATGTCGCACTTCGGCATTGGCGGTGCCTTCGGCGGCATGCTGGGTTCGCTGCTGACCATCGCGCTGCTGTGCATGGCGGTGATCTTCCTGATCCGTATGTTCGCCCGTGGTCGCGAGCAGCAGAGCAATAATCCCGCCTATGCCACGCCCATGCCCGGCGTGAGCCCCATCGGCAGCGCTGCCGGTGCGACGCCCGAGATCGGTTCGGGCCTGAAGGATATCAACCCGCCGCCGGTGTTCCAGCCCAATGCACCGGCTGCCTTGCAAGGCAGCGGCAGTGGCAGTGGTGCCGGCAGCCAGCCGGCGCAGATCGAGAAGTGGGGCATCCCCGCCAATTTCGATACCGCCGGTTTCGTGCGCAATGCCAAGACCTACTTCATCCGTCTGCAGGCGGCCTGGGATCGCGCCGACGTGAATGACATTCGCGAATTCACCACGCCGGAAATGTTTGCCGAACTGCGCATGCAACTGACCGAGCGCGGCGCCTCGCCCAATGCGACCGATGTGGTGCAACTGGATGCCGAACTGCTGGGCATCGAGACCCAGACCTACGATTACCTGGCCACGGTGCGCTTCCAGGGCCTCATCAAGGAAGCGCCGGATGCCTCGGCCGAGCCCTTCGCCGAGATCTGGAACCTGGCCAAGCCGCAGAATGGTACCGGCGGCTGGGTGCTGGCCGGTATCCAGCAGGTCTGAACGGTGCTGGATCAAGGATGGGGGATGCCTCATCCTTGTCTGGCCGCCAAGCTGTTACACTTGAAACCGCCCGGCTCATTCGGGCGGTTTTGTTTTCAGGCGGTCTTTCTTCGCCTCCGATCAACCAGTCGCCCGATTCCATGTCCGTACTGCCTCCGCCTTCCGTCCTCGATCCGATGAAACCCGCCGCCGCCGTGATCAATCATCTGCTGGCGCAGGAGCCGTGGGCGCAGAAGGCGCTGCTGGCACATGCCGGCAAGGTGGCCTGCATCGACACGGGCGCGCTGCAATTGCGCCTGAAGGTGGCCGCCGACGGTTACGTGCAGGATGTGGCCGCCGATGCGCCGGCCAACGTGACCATCCGCGTGAAGCTGTCGGACCTGCCGCTGATCGCCGCCAATCGCGAACGTGCGGTCTCCTACGTCAAGCTGGAAGGCGATGCCGATTTCGCCAACGCCATTTCGCAACTGAGCCAGAAGCTGCGCTGGGATGCCGAGGATGACCTCTCCCGCGTGGTCGGTGACGTGGCTGCCACGCGCGTGGTGGCCGGCGCGCGCAGCCTCATCGATGCCGCCCGTAACACGCAGCGCAAGCTGACCGAGAACCTGGCCGAGTATTTTCTGGAAGAACAACCGATGCTGATCCGTCCCCGCATGCTGCAGGACTTTTCCTCCGACGTGGTGCGCCTGCGCGATGACCTGGAGCGCCTCTCCAAGCGTATCGAGAAGCTGGAGCGTCGCTGATGCTGCTGCGTTCCCTGCGTCTGTTCAAGATCATCCGCGTGGCCATCCTGTATGGCCTGGACGAGATCGTCGCCTCCGAATTCGCGCCACCGCGCTTTGCCCGCATCACCACGCGCATCTTCTTCTGGCGCGACCTGTCGGCGCCCCGTGGCGAACGGCTGCGTCGCGCGCTGGAAGACCTGGGCCCCATCTTCATCAAGTTCGGCCAGGTGCTCTCGACCCGGCGCGACCTGATGCCGCCCGATATTGCCAATGAACTGACCCTGCTGCAGGACCGTGTGCCGCCCTTCGATTCGGCGCTGGCCATCAAGCAGATCGAGAAGTCGCTGGGCGCGCATCCCGATGAGTTGTTTGACAGCTTCGAGCGCACGCCGGTGGCGTCGGCCTCCATCGCCCAGGTGCACTTCGCCCGTCTCAAGGATGGCAAGGAAGTCGCGGTCAAGGTACTGCGTCCGGGCATGCGCGACATCATCGACCATGACATCGGCCTGATGCACGTGGCCGCCGACTGGCTGGAACGCCTGTGGGAAGATGGCCGCCGCCTCAAGGCCAAGGAAGTGGTGGGCGAGTTCGACAAATACCTGCACGACGAGCTGGATCTCATGCGCGAAGCGGCCAACGCCAGCCAGCTGCGCCGCAACTTCGCCGAGTCCACGCTCTTGATGGTGCCGGAGATGTACTGGGACTACTGCTCGCCCTCGGTGATCGTGATGGAGCGCATGCACGGCATCCCCATCTCGCAGATCGAGCGCCTGCGCGCCGAAGGCGTGGACCTGGCCAAGCTCTCGCGTGATGGCGTGGAGATCTTCTTTACCCAGGTGTTCCGCGATGGCTTCTTCCACGCCGACATGCACCCCGGGAACATCCTGGTGTCGGTGGCGCCGGAGAGTTTCGGTCGCTACATCGCGCTGGACTTCGGCATCGTCGGCACCCTCAACGACTTCGACAAGGATTACCTGTCGCAGAACTTCCTGGCCTTCTTCCGTCGCGACTACAAGCGCGTGGCCGAAGCCCACATCGAATCCGGCTGGGCGCCCAAGGATACTCGCGTCGACGAACTGGAAGCGGCGGTACGCGCCTGCTGCGAGCCGATCTTCGATCGTCCGTTGAAGGATATCTCCTTCGGCCAGGTACTCTTGCGCCTGTTCCAGACCTCGCGCCGCTTCAATGTCGAAGTGCAGCCGCAACTGGTGCTGTTGCAGAAGACCCTGCTCAACGTCGAAGGCCTGGGCCGCCAGCTCGATCCCGACCTCGACCTCTGGAAGACCGCCAAGCCCTACCTGGAACGCTGGATGAGCGAGCAGATCGGCTGGCGCGGTTTCGTCGAGCAGCTCAAGATCGAAGTGCCGCGCTACAGTCGCCTGCTGCCCGAGCTGCCGCGCCTGGCACACCAGGCCCTGACCCGCTATACCGAAGGCGAGGGTCAGCCACAGAATACCGAACTGATCCGCAAGTTGCTGGCCGAACAGCGCCGCACCAACATGCTGCTGGGCGTGATCGTGTATTTCGGCGGCGGACTGATCGGCGGCATCATCGTCGTGCAAGTGCTGATGCACATGCTGAAGTTCTATTGATGATTGATATTGGTGAAAACGATATAAATCATTTATCCACAAGCGAGCGCCGGCATCAGCCGGCGTTTCGCATGCAGCGGCCGGTACAGGTCGAACGTGACAACAGAGGACGAGCCCGTGGGAACCAGCGACAACAACCAGCCTGACGCGCGCGTGCGCATGCTGCCCTATATCGTGGCGGCGACCTTCTTCATGGAGTACCTGGACACCACCATCATCGCCACGGCCTTGCCGCAGATGGCGCAGGCCTTCGGTGTCGGACCCAACGAGTTGAGCCTGGGCATGACTGCCTACATGCTCACGCTGGCGGTCTTCATCCCCATCAGTGGCTGGGTGGCCGACCGCTTCGGCTCGCGCACCGTGTTCAGCCTGGCCATCGTCATCTTCACGCTGGCATCGATCCTGTGCGGCATCTCGCACAATGTCTGGGAATTCACCGCCGCGCGTGTGCTGCAGGGACTGGGCGGGGCCATGATGGTGCCGGTGGGGCGCATGATCGTGGTACGCAGCACGAGCCGGGAGCGGTTGATGAAGGCCATTGCCACCATCACCTGGCCGGCCATCGTGGCGCCGGTGGTGGGGCCTTCCATCGGTGGCTTCATCACCACCTATGCGTCCTGGCACTGGATCTTCCTGATGAATGTGCCCTTCGGCATCGCCGCCTTCATCGCCGTGATGATCGTGGTGCGCAATGAACATGGGGCCGCGAAGCGCCCGCTGGATATCCCCGGCTTCCTGTTGTCGGGGGCGGCACTGACGTCGCTGCTGTATGGCACCGAGATCGCCAGCCACATGGAATCCAACATCAAGGTTGCGCTCGGTTTCGTGGTGCTGGGTGTGGTGCTGGGCTGGTGCGCGTGGTTGCACATGCGCCGTGCCGAACATCCGCTGCTGGACTTTTCCAATCTGCGCATCCCCACCTATTCGGTGACGGTGGTGACCGGTTCGCTGACCCGCATCGGCGTGGATGCCGTTCCTTACCTGATGCCGCTGATGTTCCAGATCGGCTTCGGCCTGACGGCGTTCCAGTCGGGCCTGCTGCTGCTGGCCACCGCGCTGGGCAACCTGGGCATGAAGGCCTTCACCACCCGCATCCTCAAGCGCTTTGGTTTTCGTCGCGTGGCGGTCAACAATGCCGCCATCGTCGGCTGCCTCATCATCGCCTGCGGCCTGCTCACACCGGATACGCCGCTGCCGCTGATCCTGGGCGTGATCTTCTGCTATGGCCTGTCGCGCTCGATGCAGTTTTCCACCCTGGCCACCCTGGCTTACGCGGACATCAACGATGCCCGCAAATCCTCGGCCAGTACGCTCTGGAGCGTGGCCCAGCAGATGACCATCGGCATGGGCATCGCCTTCGGTGCACTGGCCCTGCGTATCGCCGCTTACGTGCGCGGTGAATCGGTCGATGCCGCCCATGCGGCCAGCATGCATTTCACCCTGGGGGACTTCCAGTGGGCCTTTGCCATGGCTGGTGTGGCGGCCCTGATTTCTGTGCTGGGCTATCGCGGCCTGGCCCATGATGCCGGCAGCAATATCGGCGGTGGCGTGCGCGCCGCGCAGGCCAAGCGCTAAGACTTCTTCAGGGCAGGGGCAGCGCGGAAAAGCGCTGCGCCAGGCGCTCGGCGCGGAAGTGTTCCACCACGAAGTCGACGAAGACCCGCGTCTTGGCCGGCATCAGCCGCGCCGCCGTGAAGTACAGCGACAGCATGCCGGTATCGACGTACCAGTCCGGCAGCACCCGCACCAGCGTGCCGCGATCCAGATAGCCCAGCGCGTGCGGCATGGCCACCAGCGTGATCCCCAGCCCGGCTTCTGCCACTTCGCAGGCGGCATTGGCGTCGCTCATCGTCATTCTTTGTTGCAACGTCACCGCGGCCTGCTGGCCGCTGCGGTCACGCAGCGAGAAGGGACGTACGCGGCCGGTCTGCGGCGAGCGGATCAGGATGCCGGCATGATCGCCCAGGTCAGCCGGTGAGCGCAGCGCCGGATGTGCCGCCAGATAGCCTGGCGAGGCCAGCAGGACACGATGCGCCGGGGCCAGCTCGCGCGCCACCACGCCGGGAGAGAGTTCGGTGCCGCCAGCGATGGCGGCGTCGAAGCCTTCGGCGATGAGATCCACCGAGCGGTTCTCGAAATGCCAGTCGGGCTGGATGCCCGGATATCTCCCCAGGAATTCCCCCAGCAGCGGCACGATGTATTGCCGGCCGAAGCCGGTTCCCATGCTGACCTTGAGCGTGCCGGCCGGCTGTCCGCCGGCGCTGGCCAGGTTGGCCACGGCGCTGCGGATGGCTTGCAGGCCGCCGCTCACTTCCTGCAGGAAGCGTTCACCCGCTTCGGTCAGCGAGAGCTTGCGGGTGCTGCGGTGGAACAGCCGCACCCCCAGCGAAGACTCCAGTCTGGCCACGTTCTTGCCAACGGCGGCCGAGGTCAGGCCAAGCTGGCGGGCCGCCGCCGAGAAGCTGCCGGCGTGGGCCGCAGCGACGAAGCATTCGATGCTGGTCATGGTTTCCATCATCTGATTTTAAACCAATGGTTTAAAAAGAAGATAGGGATTGCCGACTAGTCGCCACATAATCAAACGCCGATACTTGCTTCAACCCAGACGCAAACAGAACAGCGCCAACGGGTTCAACCCTACGCAATCACTGACGCATCTTTTCAAGGAGCAAGATCATGAGCAAGCAAATCACCACCACTTCCCACAACACCCTGGTTTCCAAGGTTGCCTTCGTGCAAGGCGGTTCGCGCGGCATCGGCGCGGCCATCGTGCAGCGCCTGGCCGCCGAAGGCGCTACCGTGGCCTTCACCTACGTCAGCTCGCCCGACAAGGCACAAGCCCTGGTCAGCAGCGTGGAAGCCGCCGGCGGCCGCGCCCTGGCGATCCAGGCCGACAGCTCGGATGCCACCGCCCTGCAGCAAGCCATTCGCCTGGCGGCAGAAACCTTTGGTCGTCTCGATATCCTGGTCAACAATGCCGGCGTACTGGCACTGGGCACGGTCGATGAATTCAAGCTGGAAGACCTCGACCGCACCCTGGCCGTGAACGTGCGCAGCGTCTTCGTGGCGACCCAGGCCGCGGTGCGCCACATGCCGGAGGGTGGGCGCGTCATCACTATCGGCAGCACCAACGCCGATCGTATCCCCTTCGCCGGCGGCGCCGCCTATGCGATGAGCAAGTCGGCACTGGTCGGCCTGACCAAGGGCCTGGCACGTGACCTGGGTCCGCGTGGCATCACCGTCAACAACGTCCAGCCGGGCCCGATCGACACCGACATGAACCCCGACAACAGCGACTTCGCCCAGACCCTGAAGGGCTTGATGGCTCTGCCGCGCTACGGCAAGGCCGAGGAAGTGGCCAGCTTCGTGGCCTACCTGGCCAGCCCGGAAGCCGGCTATATCACCGGTGCCAACCTGATGATCGATGGCGGCTTCTCGGCCTGATCCATCTGCACGTAAAAAAACCTCGCAGCGGCGCAGGCCGGGCGAGGTTTTTTGTCGTGGTGAAAAATCAGGCAAACAGACGCGCCAGCTCCACTCCCGGTTCCGGCGCACGCATGAAGGCTTCGCCGACCAGGAAGGCATGCACATCGGCGTCGCGCATGCGCTTGACGTCGTCCGGCGTGGCAATGGCCGACTCGGTCACCACCAGCTTTTCGGGCGGGATGCGCGGCAGCAGGCCCAGGGTGGTGTCCAGGGTGGTCTCGAAGGTACGCAGGTTGCGGTTGTTGATGCCGAACAGACGGGTCTTCAGCTTCAGCGCGGCATCCAGCTCGGCGCTGTCATGCACTTCCACCAGCACGCTCATGCCCAGCTCGTGGGCGCAGGCTTCCATGTCAGCCATCAGGCCATGGTCGAGGGCGGCCACGATCAGCAGGATGGCATCCGCCCCCCAGGAGCGGGCCTGGTAGATCTGGTAGTGATCGACCATGAAATCCTTGCGCAGCACCGGCAGCGCGCAGGCGGCACGGGCTTGCTTGAGATAGTCGGGCGAACCCTGGAAGAATTGCTCGTCGGTCAGCACCGACAGGCAGGCCGCGCCATGCTGGGCATAGCTGACGGCGATCTCGGCCGGCTTGAAGTCCGGGCGGATCACGCCCTTGGAGGGCGAGGCCTTCTTGACCTCGGCAATCACACCGGCCTGGCCATTGGCGATCTTGCCGCGCAGGCTCTCTTCGAAGTTGCGCAGTTCGGAGCGCAGTTCGCTGTCGGCTTCGACGTCGCGGCGCAGGCCGGCGAAGTCACGCTGTTTCTTGGCGATGCGGATTTCCTCGGCCTTGACGTCGAGGATCTTGTTGAGGATGTCGGACATGATATTCCTGGTAAATTATTTACGTTCGTCCAGCGCCAGGCGCACGGCCAGCGCCCCCAGCATGCTGCCCATCAGGTAGCGCTGCGCGCGCATCCAGCCCTGGTTGCGGGCGAAGAAGCCGGAGATGGCGGCGGCCGAGAAGACGATGACGGAGTTGACCGAGAAGCTGATGGCGATCTGCACCGTACCCAGCATCACGCTTTGCAGCAGCACATTGCCATGCTCGGGATGGATGAACTGCGGGAACAGCGACATGTAGAACACCGCCACCTTGGGATTGAGCACATTGGTGAGGAAACCCATGCGCAACAGGGTGGCCGGCGAATCATGTGGCAGCTCGCGCGTCTGGAAGGGCGAACTGCCACCCGGCTTGACCGCATTCCAGGCCAGCCACAGCAGGTAGCCGGCACCGATGAACTTGACGATGTCATAGGCCATGGGGATGGCCATGAACAGTGCCGTCAGCCCGAAGGCCGCGGCTGCCATGTGCACCAGGAAGCCGGCCGCCACGCCGCACAGCGAGAGCATGCCGGCGCCACGGCCCTGGCAGATCGAGCGCGAGACGCAATAGACCATGTTCGGTCCGGGCGTGAGCACCATCACCAGCGAGGCGAGGGCAAAGAACAGCAGGTCGTGTGGAGCGATCATGGGTTCTCCTGTCGTAGGTGGATCAGAGCTTGCCGCCCAGCTGGCGCGTCACTTGCACGAACTGGTCCAGCTTGGCGCGTGCCGCACCCGAGGCGATGGTAGCGCGTGCGGTCTCGATGCCGTCGGCAATCGAGCTCGCGCGACCAGCGGCATAGAGTGCGGTGGCGGCGTTGAGCAGCACGATGTCGTGCACAGGCCCGGGCTTGCCGGCCAGCGCTTCGAAGATCTTTTCCTTGGACTCGGTGGCGTTGGCCACCTGCAGGTTGCGGCTGGCGAACATGGACAGGCCGAAGTCTTCGGGGTGAATCTCGTATTCGCGGATCTCGCCATTGACCAGCTCGCCCACCATGGTGGCACCGCCCAGCGTGACTTCATCGAGGTTGTCGCGGCCCCAGACCACGATGGCATGTTGCGCGCCCAGGCGTTGCAGCACGCGCACCTGGATGCCGACGAGATCCGCATGGAACACGCCCATCAGGATATTGGGGGCGCCGGCCGGATTGGTCAGCGGTCCCAGGATGTTGAAGATGGTGCGCACCCCCAGCTCCTTGCGCACCGGCGCGGCGTGCTTCATGGCGGCGTGGTGGTTGGGGGCGAACATGAAGCCGATGCCGGTCTGGGCGATCGATTGGGCCACCTGTTCGGGTTGCAGGTTGATGTCCGCGCCCAGGGCTTCGAGCACGTCGGCGCTGCCCGAGGAGGAGGACACGCTGCGCCCGCCATGCTTGGCCACGCGGGCGCCGGCGGCGGCAGCCACGAACATCGAGGCGGTGGAGATGTTGAAGGTGTGCGCGCCATCGCCGCCGGTGCCGACGATGTCGAGCAGGCCGGTGGTGTCGGCCATGGGCACCTTGGTGGCGAACTCGCGCATGACCTGCGCGGCGGCGGCGATCTCGCCGATGCTTTCCTTCTTCACGCGCAGGCCCATGGTGAGGGCGGCGATCATGACCGGCGACATCTCGCCACCCATGATCTGGCGGAACAGGGTCAGCATTTCATCGTGGAAGATCTCGCGATGTTCGATACAGCGCAGCAGCGCTTCTTGCGGAGTGATAGGCATGTCTTGTCTCATCAGGATGGGTGACTCAGCCGTGGGCGCTGCCGGTGAGGAAGTTCTTCAGCAGGGCGTGGCCGTGCTCGGAGAGGATGGACTCGGGGTGGAACTGCACACCCTGCAAGTCGAACTCCTTGTGGCGCACGCCCATGATTTCGCCGTCGTCGGTCCAGGCCGTCACTTCCAGGCAATCGGGCAGGGTTGCGCGTTCGATGGCCAGCGAGTGGTAGCGGATCACGGTGTAGGGCGTGGGCAGGTCCTTGAAGACGCCGACGCCGGTATGGGCGATCTTGGAGGTCTTGCCGTGCATCACCTGCTTGGCGCGCACGATGTTGCCGCCGAAGGCTTCGCCGATGGCCTGGTGGCCCAGGCACACGCCCAGGATGGGCAGCTTGCCCGAGAATTCCTTCAGCAGGTCCACGCAGATGCCGGCTTCCTTGGGGCTGCAGGGGCCGGGGGAGAGGCAGATGCGCTCGGGGTTCATTTTTCTGATGTCATCCATCGTGATCTCGTCATTGCGTATGGTCAGCACCTCTTCGCCCA
>NZ_JBIUZW010000027.1:0-36837 GCF_044745245.1 Herbaspirillum sp. NPDC087042
CCACCCCTTCCCATCCCGAACAGGACCGTGAAACGACTTCGCGCCGATGATAGTGCTGCAACCAGTGTGAAAGTAGGTCATCGTCAGGCTTGTTACTCCCAAGAACCCTCGTTACGTAAGTAGCGAGGGTTTTTGCTTTGGGGCGCCGATTTTGATGCGCTTACGTGTGTCTGGAGAGCCGGCTCCATCGCCTCCCGGAAATAACTAAATCGGTAAATCTACTTCTGCAGTTTCCATCAATCCGGCCAGCCTTGATGCTGTCGTCTGTCTACTATCTGACTGACCAGAGATCATGACCTGCCTACCTGTTTCCTTGGTTTTATACACAGGCTGCAAAGCAGGGCAGGCGCAGTTGATATCGTTGTTATGCACAAGGTCTAACAAATTCAGGACCTGATAGCCCTCGACTGACGATGAAATCGACATCCAGGACCGTGCAGGACTAATCTTATGCACAACGTTTCCCGCACAGCATAGAAAAGTTATTTTTATACACAGGCAAAAAAACTAACTATTCAAGCGCTGCAGGTCGATCGCCTCCGATGTATGCCTGAAAAAGGTAGGCAACAAAATGGCAGACAACAAAAAAGCCGGCTACGCCGGCTTTTTCATTTCATGCCAGCCACGCGATCAGCGGGCTGTTACGCACGGGCTTAGAACTTGTAAGCCACACGCGCCACGGCGAAGTTCACGCCGCCATTGGGTTCCTTGATACCGCCATTGGAGAAGTGCTGCAGGCGGATGCCCAGGTCCAGGCCATTGCTGAACACATAGCCGGCACCGATGTGGTCACCGAACTGGAAGGCGGTCGACAGTACCTTGTCGTTGTTGCGATAGAGCTTGGAGAACAGGTGGACACCGATACCGGCTTCGCCATAGAAGCCCTTGCCATCATCGCGCTGGAAGCGCAGCACCGGGGTCAGGCCCAGGTCGATCAGGTTGCCGCTGCTATTGGTGTTGTTGTAGTGATTCATCTGCCAGTCGGCCAGCGACAGATCCCAGTAGCCACCAATGTGAGTGCCGTTGGACTGCCAGAAATTCCAGTTCGGACCCCAGTTGAACTGAGCGCCGACACGGGCCAGCTGGGTGTTGTTGCCGGTACCGTATTCCAGCGACATGCCATCGATGGCATAGCTCGGGGACTGGATGGCGATGGCGGCAACGCCAGCGAATGCGATCTTGGCGACCAGGTTCTTCAATTTAGTCATGGATTGTCTTTCAACGCGTAAATAGTTTTGAAGGCTCTTTCTGCAGGATTCCGCGCGGATCTTGCTGTCCGCGATGCCGCGTTATTCTCTCATAATCATCACATTTGCATACTCGCGTGTCTGTTTTTGGCGCCGACGCCACAGTCGGCGGGTCAACACCGCGCCACGTCAGGGGCGATAGCTGTATTCGAGGCGACCAGCGACGTCCACTCGCACTGCCAGTACATGACCAGACAGCGGATATTGCGCCAGCTCAGCGTCGCTGCGTCCGTTGCGTCCGGTCGTGATATAGAGCGTGCGCAGGTCCGCGCCGCCGAAGGCCACCATGGTCGGGCAACGCGCCGGCAGGCGGATTTCCTGCAGGATCTCGCCTTCTGGCGACAGCCGCAGCACCCGTCCTCCCTCGAACATCGCACACCAGTACGCACCTTCGCTGTCCACCGCGGCACCATCCGGGCGACCGCCATAGTCAGGCGCGCTCTTGTCGCTGTCGAACTGGCGCAGCAAGCGGCAATTGCTGGTCTGCCCCGTGGCCAGGTCGTAGTCATAGACGTTGATCCGATGCGCGGGCGTATTGGAGTGATACATCAAGCGCTGATCCGGGCTGAATGCCACACCGTTGGAGGTGGTCACCGGGTGATGCGCGTCGCGCAGCACATTGCGCTCGAAGCAATACAGCGTGCCAGCTTCGCGATCACGCGGCTCATAGATGGTGCCGCACCAGAAACGGCCCGCCGCATCGCAGCGGCCATCGTTGAAGCGGATACGGGCGGTGTCATAGGGCGCCTCCAGCATGGGACTCAGCGCGCCGGTACCCGTGTGGAGATGGAACATGCCGGTGCGCAAGGCCACTACCAGTCCGCCCTGAGCATGCTTGACGATGCTGCCCGGCTCTTCCGGCATGTCCCAGCGCTGATGCTGCTGGCTATCCAGGTGCAGCCGGTGCACGGCTCGGCCGGGGATGTCGATCCAGTACAGTGCGCCTTCCTCGGCATGCCACAGGGGCGACTCCCCCAGCAGCATCGGGTCGGCGAAGGCAGATGTAACGGCGTCGAAGGCGGAGGAGGGGGCGGACATGAGCATTGCCTATAGGAACAAAGCGCTCATTATGCGCCGATGATATCGATTGATAAACCTGAACAGGACGCCGGGAGACCCCAGCCCGCGCCCAAGAAAAAACGGCATGCGCCAGGCATGCCGTTTTCGTGTGGCTGCGAGGTGCTCAGGGCAAGACTAACAAAACCGTCTCACCCGACTAAGCCCCGCTATCGACCTCAGTTAGACCAACCACCGTCGATCATGTGCACCGAACCGGTCGTGAAGTTGGACTCGTCCGATGCCAGGTACAGCGCCAGTGCCGCCACTTCCTCGGCCTTGCCGATACGTCCCATTGGCTGGCGTGCCACGAAGGCGGCGCGCACCTCATCTTCGCTCTTGCCGCTTTCCTTGGCCTGGGTGCTGATACGCTGGTTCAGCGACGGCGATTCGATGGTTCCCGGGCAGATCGCGTTGCAACGCACGCCTTGCGACACGAAGTCCGCTGCCACCGATTTGGTCAGGCCCACCACGGCAGCCTTGGACGCACCATAGGCGAAGCGGTTGGCCACGCCCTTCACGCTCGATGCGGCCGAGGCGATATTGACGATGGAGCCCGACTTCCTGGCCAGCATGCCCGGCAGCACCGCACGGATGGTGTGGAACATGGCCTTGGCATTGAGGTTGAAGGAGAAGTCCCAGGCCTTGTCATCGCACTCCAGGATATTGCCTGCGGCGACATAGCCGGCGCAGTTGAAGAGGACGTCGATGGTGCCAACGTCGGCCACCAGTGCCTTGATGGCGGCGTCATCGGTGACGTCCAGCAGGCGGGTTTCCACGCCGGCGATACCTGCCAGCGCCTCCAGGTGCTGCTTGCTGATGTCGGTGGCGATGACGCGTGCACCTTCGCGGGCGAACAGCTCGGTCGAGGCGCGGCCGATGCCTTGCGCGGCAGCGGTGATCAGTACGGTCTTGCCGGCGAGGCGGCCAGTGGATGCGGACATGCTTGTTCCTTTGCGTTAGATGAGTTTGCGTTGGGCCAGGTTCTTGAACAGGGCAGTCAGGCCGAAGGTCCATGGCGCCGTCTTGTCGCTGAAGTTGACCGTGTTGACCAGCGCGCCCAGCTTGCCGGTGGCGATCGTGACAACGTCGGCCACCTGGTGCGTGAAGCCCTGACCGGGACCGAAACGGTCCTGGGTCGGTGCGAACATGGTGCCCAGGAACAGGACCAGACCATCCGGATACTGGTGGTTGGGACCGATCGCATGTTCCACCAGTTGCAGCGGATCGCGGCTGATCATGGACATCGAGCTGCTGCCCTTGAGCGTGAAGCCTTCGGTACCATCGACCCGCATTGTAAGTTCGGCGCGGCGTACATCGTCAATTGAAAAGTTTGCGTCGAACAGGCGAATAAAAGGCCCGACCGCGCAGGAGGCGTTGTTGTCCTTGGCCTTGCCCAGCAACAGGGCGCTGCGGCCCTCGAAGTCGCGCAGGTTGACGTCGTTGCCCAGGGTGGCGCCGACCACCTTGCCACGGCTGTTGATGGCCAGCACGATCTCGGGTTCGGGATTGTTCCAGGCCGACTTGGGATGGATGCCCACTTCGTCGCCCAGGCCCACCGACGACATCGGCTGGGCCTTGGTAAAGATCTCGGCATCGGGGCCGATGCCCACTTCCAGATATTGCGACCAGACGCCCTGTTCCAGCAGCACTTCCTTCAGGCGCGCTGCTCCGGGCGAACCCGGTACCACGCTGGAGAGGTTGTCGCCGATGACTGCCGTGATGGCGCCACGCACCGATTCGGCTTTGCCGGCATCGCCACGGGCCTGTTCCTCTATCACGCGCTCCAGCATGCTGGCCACGAAGGTCACGCCGCTGGCCTTGACGGCCTGCAGGTCGATGGGCGCCAGCAGCCAGGGGCGCGAGGTGTCGCGACGGCTGGCATCGGCATTGTCGAGCAGCTCCTGCAGCGTGGCCACGCGGGTCATGTTGGTGGCCGCGCGTACGGCGGCGGCCGGGTTGTCCAGCTCCAGCAGTTGGCTGGAGGTGGCGGCGATCAGGGTCAGGTCATAGGCGCCGTCGGCGTCGATCTTCACCAGCACCGGGCCGACGCCCGGTTGCCATACGCGGCCGATCAGGGTGGCTTGGGCATGGTCTTCAGGCAGGTGCGCCTGGAGCGTATAGGTGTGTGCCATGTTATTGGATCCTTGTTGTTGAAGGCTGGCCCGGACGACTCGGGAAGCGGGCCAATAGATAAAAACTGCAAAGAGGGGGACGGACATCACCGCGGGCGAAGCACCCTCGATCGGGGAGGGGCAAGGATGCTTGGCCGGAGGATCGTCCGCATCGCCCGGCAAGCCGGGACGATGCGAAAGAACGAAAGAACAGCCGATCAGGTATAGACGCCGATATGCCAGGGCACGAACTCATCCTGGCCATAGCCGTGCAGCTCGCTCTTGGTCTTCTTGCCCGACGCGGTATCGAGGATCATCTGGAAGAAGCGCTGGCCGATCTCCTGCGGGCTCACATTGCCATCGGCGATTTCGCCGCAGTTGATGTCCATGTCTTCTTCCTGGCGTTGCCACAGCGCCGTATTGGTCGCCAGCTTCAGCGACGGCGCCGGTGCGCAGCCATAGGCCGAACCACGACCGGTGGTGAAGCAGATCATGTTGGCACCACCGGCGACCTGGCCGGTGGCCGAGATCGGGTCATAGCCCGGGGTATCCATGAAGACGAAGCCGCGCGCCGTGACCGTCTCGGCATACTTGTAGACGTCCACCAGATTGGTGGTGCCGCCCTTGGCCACCGCACCCAGCGATTTCTCCAGGATGGTGGTCAGGCCGCCGGCCTTGTTGCCGGCCGAGGGGTTGTTGTTCATCTCGGCATCGTTCTTGGCGCAGTACTCCTCCCACCAGGCGATGCGGGCCAGCAGCTTCTCGCCCACTTCCGGCGAGACCGCGCGACGCGTCAGCAGGTGCTCGGCACCATAGATTTCCGGGGTTTCCGACAGGATCGCGGTACCGCCATGTTTCACCAACAGGTCCACCGCCGCACCCAGTGCCGGGTTGGCCGTGATGCCCGAGTAGCCGTCCGAGCCGCCGCATTGCAGGCCTAGTGTCAGGTGCTTGGCCAAGACCGGCTCGCGCTTGATGTCGTTGGCCTTGGGCAGCATCTTCTTGATCTTCTCGATCCCCAGCGCCACCGTCTTGGCGGTGCCGCCGGTGCTCTGGATGGTGAAGGTGTGGAAGTATTCGCCTTCCTTGAGATTGTGGCTTTCCATCAGACCGGAGATCTGGTTGGTCTCGCAGCCCAGGCCCACCACCAGCACGGCGGCGAAGTTGGGATGCTTGGCGTAGCCGGCCAGGGTGCGGCGCAGGATCTGCAGCGGCTCGCCCAGCGAGTCGACCGCGCAACCGAGGC
Organism: Herbaspirillum sp. NPDC087042; assembly: GCF_044745245.1. Lineage (NCBI taxonomy): Bacteria > Pseudomonadati > Pseudomonadota > Betaproteobacteria > Burkholderiales > Oxalobacteraceae > Herbaspirillum > Herbaspirillum sp. NPDC087042. Next base: position 5,664 of record NZ_JBIUZW010000027.1, read on the forward strand.
CGTGGGTCAGTGCGACCACGCCATCGATGTTGGGATAGTCGGCCAGCGCTTCGGGATGGATGTCGCGGCGGAAGTGGTCGGCGATGGCGCGCGCGGCCGTGGCCGAGCAGTTCACCGAGGTCAGCACGCCGATGTAGTTGCGCGTGGCCACGCGACCATCCGGACGCACGATGCCCATGAAGGTGGCCGGTTCGGCCACGAAGTCCACCGGCTTCACGTCGGCACCGAAGTGGTGCTCGCGCGAGAATTCGGCCATGGCCAGGTTATGGGTGTGCACATGCTGGCCGGGCGCGATCGCCTGGCTGGCCGTGCCGATGATCTGGCCATAGCGCTTGACCGGCTCGCCCACGGCGATGGCGCGGGTGGCCATCTTGTGACCGGCGGGAATGAGGCCTTGAACCTTCAGGCCGCCTTCCTCTTCCAGCACCGTGCCGGAGATGAGCTGCTGGCGGGCAATGACGACATCATCGACGGGATTCAATCGGATGACGGGAGAGATAGCTTTCATGATGATCTCGTTGAGAATCGTGGAGTGGTGCAGGCTGGCCGCAATCGCGGCGGGCGCATGCCCTGCGCGTGTGGCGCGGGGCATGCCGGGTTGTTACGGTTGCTTGAACATCAATTACTTACTTGGCCGCGAACTGCGACAGGTCAGGCATGGGGCTGCCCACCCATTGCTGGTAGATGCCGGACAGCTTGCCATTCTTCAGGTTGGTGGAAATCCAGTCGTTGAGCCACTTTTCCAGTGCCGGCTCACCCTTGCGCAGGCCGATGGCGTAGGGGATGTCCTTGATGGCGAACTTGGTTTCCAGGTTCTTGGACGGGTTCTGCTTGGCGATGGCCGAGGCCAGCGAGTTGGGCGTGCACAATGCATCGACCTGGCCGGAGATGATGGCCGCCGTCACCGTGGCATCGTCGTCGAAGCGCACGATGGTGGCGCCCTTGGGGGCCAGCGGCGTGAGCAGCGAATCCTGCATGTTGCCGCGGACCACGGCCACGCGCTTGCCGACCAGGTCATTCAAGGCCTTGATGTTCTCGCCCTTGGGCGCGGCCACCACGAATTGCGAGGCACCGTAGGGTTGCGAGAAGGCCACCACCTTCTGGCGTTCCGGGGTGATCGAGAAGGAGGCGATGACCATGTCAGCCTTGCCGGTCATCAGGAAGGGGATGCGGTTGGGGCCGGTGACCTGCACGATCTCCAGCTCCACGCCCATGTCCTTGGCCAGCAGGCGCGCGGTCTCGACGTCGGAGCCCTGCGGCTCCAGCTTGGCGCTGGTCATGCCGAAGGGAGGCGCGCCGAGGTCGATGGCGATCAGCACCTTCTTGCGTGCCTTGATGTCGGCCAGTGCGTCAGCGTGCGCGACCTGTGCGAAGCAGGCCAGGCCCAGCACGACGGCGGCTGCCTTGCGGGTGAAATTGAGCAGATTCTTCATGGGTGTCTCCTGAGTGGTTTATTTAAAAACTGCCTGGTAAAAACTAAATCCCTGCCTGCGTAAAACTTAGAGATCGCTGGACACGAACTTCTGCAGTTCGGCCGTCTTGGGATTGCTGAAGAGTTCGTCCGGTGGTCCGATCTCCCACACCTGGCCCTGGTGCATGAACACCAGCACATCGGCCAGCTTGCGGGCAAAGGCCATCTCGTGGGTGACCAGGACCATGGTCATGCCCTCGCGTGCCAGGTCTTCCATGACCTTGAGCACTTCGGCGGTCAGTTCGGGGTCCAGCGCCGAGGTCACTTCGTCGAAGAGCATCAGTTCCGGTGCCATCGCCAGCGAGCGGGCAATCGCCACGCGCTGCGCCTGGCCGCCGGAGAGCTGCTCGGGGTAGGCGTCCTTCTTGTTCTCCAGCCCCACCAGTTGCAGGACCTTGTGGGCGATCTTCCTGGCTTCATCGACCGACATCTTCTTGATGGTGGTCAGTGCCAGGGTGATGTTGCGCTCCACCGTCAGGTGCGGGAACAGGTTGTAGCTCTGGAAGACGATACCGACCTGCTTGCGCAGTTCGCGCAGGTTCAGCTTGTCGGGATGATGGATGTCGTGACCGCAGACCTTGATGTCGCCGGCATCCACTTTTTCCAGGCCGTTGAGGCAGCGCAGGAGCGTGCTCTTGCCCGAGCCGCTGCGACCGATGATGGCCACCATCTGGCCCTTCTGCACATCCAGCGAGACGCCGTTCAAGACCTTGTTGGTGCCGAAGCTCTTGTGCAGATCCTTGATCTTAACGATTGCTGACATTCAGTTTCCTTTCAAAGTGCTTGGACAGCGCCGACAGCGGGAAGCACAGGCAAAAATAGATGAGCGCCACGCAACCGAAGACGGTGAACGGCTGGAAGGTGGAGTTGTTGATGATCTGGCCGGCACGCGAGAGATCGACGAAACCGATCACCGAGGCCAGCGAGGTGTTCTTGACGATCTGCACCATGAAGCCCACGGTCGGCGGCGTGGCGATCTTGATGGCTTGCGGCAGGATCACCTTGGTCAATTGCTCGAAGCGGTTGAAGCCCAGGCACTCCGAGGCTTCCCATTGGGTCTTGGGCACCGCCTGGATGCAGCCGCGCCAGATCTCGCCCAGGAACGCGGCGCAGTAGATCGCAAAGGAAATCCCGGCCGCCACCAGCGGTGTCAGCTTGAAGCCGGCGATGGCCAGCCCGAAGTAGGACACGAACAGGATCACCAGCAACGGGATGCCCTGCACCACCTGGATATAGCCGCTGGCGATATTGCGCAGCAGGCGACTGGGCGAGACGCGCCACAGCGCGATCACGAAGCCGGCCACGCCACCGAAGACGAAGGCCACCAGCGAGAGCACCACGGTCCAGACGGCGGCCTGCAGCAGGTACTCGACGTGCAGGAAACTAAATGAATTCATCGCTGCTCCTCACAGGTTGGTGCCAAGCTTGCGCTTGCGCACGAAGGCCATCTGGCTGACCAGCCAGAACGCGCCACGGAACAGGAAGGACAGCGCCAGGTAAGCCACCGCGATGACCGCATAGACCTCGAAGCTGCGGAAGGTCTCCGACTGCACCAGGTTGGCGGTGGCGGTCAGTTCCTCGGCCGAGATCTGCGAGGTGATGCTGGAGGCCAGCATGAGCAGGATGAACTGGCTGGTCAGCGAGGGATAGACGCGTTCCACCGCCGGCAGCAAGACCACATGCCAGTAGACATGGAAGCGCGACATGCCCAGGCACTCGGCCGCCTCGATCTGGCCGGGGTGGATGGAGTTGATGCCGGCGCGCATGATCTCGGCGGTGTAGGCACCGACGTTGACGGTGAGGGCGATGACGGCCGCGGTTTCGGCGCTGAGCTTCCAGCCGATGCTGGCCAGGCCGAAGAACACCAGGAACACCTGCACCAGCAGCGGCGTGTTGCGGATGATCTCGACATAGGCCTTGACCAGTCCATGCACCAGCCAGTGCTGGCTCTTGTAGGCGATGGCGCACAGCGTGCCCAGCACGAAACCCAGCACGATGGACAGTGCCGAGAGCTGTACCGTCAGCCAGGCGCCCATGAGCAGGCGATCCCAGTTGGCGAACACGCTCATGAAATCGAATGTGTAGTTCATTGAGACTCCGGTAGAGCGACGGGGAAGGGCTAGGCGGGGTGGCGTTGTTGCGCTGCCGTGGCGCTCCGGGATGATGCGGGTGTGGTCATGCTGGTCTCCTTTGTGGTTTTCCTGAGGTGGCCTCTTCTGGATTGCTTGCGGGCCTGGTTGATGAATCCTTGATGCGCGATGTTGGCAGTCGCTACAGTGGCTTCACGCCGCCCGGCCGGAATGCGCTGGCCGCGCTGGCGATGCCGTTGACCAGCGGCGCGCCGAAATCGGGGATGCTGATCTCGAAGCTGTCGCCCGGCTGGGTGCGCACGCTGTAGGCGAAGGACAGGTTGGCCGCGCCCATGAAATGCGCATGCACATCACCCGGTCGCAGGAACTGCGCGTACTTGAAATGGTGGTACTCCAGGTTCTCGATGGCGTGGCACATGTTGTCCTGGCCGGTGAGGAATTCCTGCTCCCAGATCACGCGGCCATTGCGGCGGATGCGCGTCATGCCCACCAGGTGGGCCGGCGGCATGCCCACCAGCAGCTCCGGGCCGAAGGAACAATGGCGCAGCTTGGAATGCCCCTGGTACAGGTAGTTGCGGCGCTCCATCACATGGTCGGAGAACTCGTTGCCGATGGCGAAACCGAGGCGGCGCGGGCAGCCTTCGTCATCGATCACATACAGGCCGACGATCTCCGGTTCCTCACCACCGTCGAGGGCGAAATCGGGGCAGGGCAGGGGCTGGCCGGGGGCGACGATGACGCTGCCATCGCCCTTGTAGAACCATTCCGGCTGCACGCCCGCCTGACCGCTGGCGGGGCGACCCTCGGCGATGCCCCATTCCAGCATGACCTGGGTATCGGTCTTGTCCATCTCGTCGCTGTCGAGGCGGCGGTGCATCTTGTCGCGGGTGGAGGCGCTGCCCAGATGGGTGATGCCCGCGCCGGAGACCAGGCAATGGGCTGCGTCTTCATGGTCCAGCGGTGCCAGGATGCGTTCATCGGCCAGGATGGCGGCGTAGTCTTCGCCGGTACCGGTATTGAGCAACTGGGCCTGGCGTTCCAGGCCGCTGCCATTGCGCAGGGCCAGCAGCGCCAGTTCGCGCATGCTCGTCACCTGCGCCAGCCTCTGTACGCTGGTGCCGTTGACGATGCCGACATGGCGTGCGCCACTGTCATCCCTGTATTGAATCAGCCTCACCGGGTCTCCTTGTCTGCCGCCATGCCAGCGCAGCTCAGTGCGGGTCAGCTTGCAGGAGCAGGCCGGCGACCGGCGATCATTCGCACCTGGCAGGAAAATGCCTGGTGCCGCTGGCTGCTGGTGGCGCTGTCTCCTGAGCTTTTTTCACGCATCGACTTGGCGGGCCAATAGATGCGCTAGCATTGTGGTTTTTCCGGACCGACTATAAGAGGCAAGGGTAGCGATGTCTAATGAGCTTAATTCATCGGGTGATAACCAACTGACCGGGGGCGCGGAACTGCCCTCGGTGGGTTCCATCGTCAGCCGCCTGCGCTTTCGCCAGGTCGCCCTGCTGACGGCGCTCGACGAACAGGGATCGCTGCACAAGGCGGCCGAGGTCATGCACATGACCCAGCCGGCTGCCACCAAGGCCTTGCATGAAATGGAAGATGCCCTGGGCGTGACCCTGTTCGACCGCTCCCCGCGCGGGATCGAGGCCACCGAGCTGGGACGGTGCGTGATCCGCTATGCGCGCCTGATCCAGAGCGATGTGGCCAACCTGCGCGACGAGCTGCAGAACATGATCAGCGGGCGTGGCGGGCGTCTCTCCATCGGCACCATCATGGGCGCGGCCCCCTTCGTCACGCGCGCCCTGTCGCGCCTGCGCGAGATCCAGCCCGAGGTCTCCATCGAGATCAGCGAAGACACCAGCGCGCGCCAGCTGCTGCTGCTGGACCAGGGGCGTATCGATCTGATGATAGGACGCTCGTCGGTCAGCTCCCAGCCTAACCTCTACCATTACGAGATGCTGCGTGGCGAGCCCATGTGTATCGTCAGCGGCATCGACCATCCGCTGGCCACGGCCCAGAAGGTGCGCCTGCAGGAGCTGGCCGATGCGTCCTGGATCCTGTATTCCAGCAACATGCCCATGCGCATCTGGATCGAGCACGAGTTCAAGCTGGAAGGCGTGAAGGTGCCGGGTCATGTGATCGAGACGGCCTCGCCCTTCGTCACCATCACCCTGCTGGCGCAATCGAACATGGTGGCGGTGATGCCGCTGGATATCGCCCACTTCTTCGCGGCCAAGCAGATGCTGGGCATCCTGCCGGTGAACCTGAAGACCCGTATCGAGCACTATGGCATCGTGACCCGCAAGAACACCACCCTGTCGTCGCTGGCCAAGATGTTCATCCAGATCCTGCGCCAGCAAAATTGACCATCGGTATCATCGGCCCCACTCAGCCCGAACGGTTCTCAGGAAGATTGCATGCCCTCTTTAAGTTTTTTTACCGACTAGGGATTTTCCGGATGCCGGGCTGGCGCTTTTTCCTGTTAGCCTTCGTCTGCGGTCGGGGTGGCCGCATTTCTTCCGGTCGGTCTTCATGAATTTGCGTTACACGCGTGGTAGCACGCGCCCTGCTGCACAATTTCCTGCTTCTTCCAAGGTATCTGCGACGATCACGTCGCCGTTGGCGCGCAGCGTGCTGAGCTCGGTCTGCCTGGCTGCGGGCTTGCTGCTGGCCGGTTGCGCCGCCCAGAAGGCGGCTCCTTCGCCCGAGGCGCTCGCGCGCCAGGCACGGCTGGACCAGGCGTTGGCCTTGTTCTCGACCAACCAGGCGGGCGGATTGCCAGGTGGCTGGGAACCGCTGCTGTTTGCGCGCAAGAAGAAGCCCACCGAATACCAGCTGGTCGAGCAGGATGGCCGCACCGTCCTGCATGCGCGGGCCGACCAGGCTTCTTCCGGACTGCGCCACGCCGTCGATATCGACATCAACAAGAAGCCCTGGCTGAGCTGGAGCTGGAAGGCGGCTGGACTCATTCCCACGGCCGACCTGCGCTACCGGGAAACCGAGGATTCACCGGTGCGCATCGTGCTGGCCTTCGATGGCGATCATGACAAGCTCTCGCTGATGGATACCATCCTCTTCGATACCGCCAAGTTGCTGACTGGACATGAACTGCCCTATGCCACCCTGATGTATGTGTGGGAAAACCAGGCCCCGGTGGGAACCGTCATCGCCAACACCCGCACCGGCCGCATCCAGATGCAGGTGGTCGAGAGCGGGCCGGCCAACGTGGGGCAATGGAAGCATTACCAGCGCAATGTCGCCGAGGACTACGAGCGCATCTTCGGCGAGAAGCCGGGGCGCCTCATCGGCGTGGGTGTGCTGACCGATACCGACAACACCCTGCAGAAGATGGACGCCTGGTATGGGGATATCCGCCTGATGCGCGAGCCCGGAGAGACTCCATAACTATTTCCTGGTGGAAAAGTTAATGCTTGCAAGCCAGGCACTAACAAAATAGCCATGCAGGAAAGACAAGGCCCGCCGGCATGCGCCAGCGGGCCTTGTTGCTTGAGGTGGTTCTGCTGGTTCCGGCAGGCGCGTCAGACGCCGCGCCACCAGGTGGCTACATGGCCCCAGAAGCCCTTGGGGCCTTCCTCGAAGAGCCAGGGCTTTTCCCTCTTGAGGCGCTCGATGATTTCCTGCTCGGCCTTTTCCGACACATTGCCATAGGCACGGCCCAGCTTGAGCAGGGTACGCAGGGCGCCCAGTTTCTCGCGCGCGACCATGCCGGAGGCGTGCTCGATGGCGATCTGGGTCTCGCGCAGCTCCTGCAGCAGCGCATGCGCCAGCTGCGAGGCCGGGGTCTTGAGACGCTCCTGGACGATGGCGATATTGGTGGCCGAGGACTTGATCTGCGAGGCCAGCATATCGACCTGGGTTTCATCGCCCTTGGCCTGCTTGATGATGGCCGAGGCCCAGGCCCGGGAGGCATTGACCAGGTCGTCGGTGTTCCAGTCATGGCGCACCGCGATCCAGAAGCCGAAGTTGGCGGCCTGCTCGATCAGGATCTGCACCACGTCCGGGAATTCCTTGTCCATGGCACGTCTGGCCCAGGCGTACTGGCCAGAGAGCATGAGATGCTGCACGGCTTCCTCGGTGAGGAAATTGGTGTTCTCCGACAGCTTGGCCAACAGGTAGTTGTCGAAGGAGGGTTTGACGAAGCCGGAATCGATCTTGGTCGAAAGACGCACGAAGTTAACGTAGTCACGCTCCAGCGAGTCGTAGATCTCGTCCTTGAGGATGAGTTTGATTTGTTTCATGAGGCTTCCCCTCGGACCGGGTCCGATGTTGTCATGCCGGCAAATTCATGGGCCGGCGCGTGTTGGTCTTATCAATGAGTGCTGCCTGGAAACTTGTTATCGGTTTCCAGTACGGGAAACTTTATTGCCGCCTGTCACGGACTGCGCCTAGTAGGCGCGCAAGCCATAGCGCTGGCGGGTTTGCGCATCGGGGAGCAGTTCGTCGCGATAGAGCGCCCAGGCGGCATCGGCCCGGACCTTTACGCGGACCTGGCACTCCTTGCACAATTTGCCGGCCACGGAAGCCGCCAGCGCTTCCAGCCCGTTCGGGTCGATGACATAGACGTAACTTTCCTGTTGTCCCTGGCTACTCGCGCTGCCGGCATGGATGCTGCGCGTCTTGTGCGCAATCGCCGCGGCCACCGCATCGGCAATCGCATCCAGGCGATCCTGGTCGGACTGGGCGGGCAGGCCGTCGCTGCGGTCCGAGGCATAGCTCAGGCGGGTGACGACCACATAGGGAAAACCGGAGATGGGAAACTGGCGGCGCAAGCCCATGTCGACCCGGACCACCACCGGGTGGTCGGCATGCAGGGTTTCGTAGTTCCACCATTCGGCCTCCTGTTCTTGCGCCCGGCTTGCGCAGGATAGCAACAGCAACAGGGCCAGCAGCAGGGTGCGCATGGGCCTTCGCTCAGCTGGCCAGCAAGGCCAGCAGCGCCAGCAAGGCCGGCAGGCCCTGGATGTAGAGAATCGAGCGCTTGGCGGTCAAGCCGCCGTAGAGGCCGGCGACCAGGACGCAGATGACGAAGAAGAACTGCACCGGGCGTTCGCCGGTGGCGACGCTCCAGAACAGGCCGGCGGCCAGGAAACCGTTGTAGAGCCCCTGGTTGGCCGCCAGCACGCGGCTGGCTTGGGCCGCTTCACGCGACTGGCGGAAGGTCTTCAGGCCGATGGGATGGGTCCACAGGAACATTTCCAGTACCAGGATCCAGACATGTTCGAGGGCGATCAATAGCAGCAGGGCGGTGGCGAGCGTGTGCAAGGATTCTCCCTCTTGTCGTTTTCTTTATCTTGGCAAGCAAACCGGCGCCCCCTGGCGCCGGTGCTTCCGGGATCATGCCCTAATTGGCCCGGCACGCCAATGCACTTCAGGGCCTTGTCAGGAATTTCTCGGCCAGGCGCACCCAGTAGGTCGCGCCGATGGGCAGCAGATCATCGTTGAAGTCATAACTGGGGTTGTGCAGATTGCAAGGGCCCAGTCCATGGCCGTGGTCGCGGTGACCGCCGTCGCCATTGCCCAGGAATACGTAGCAGCCTGGCTTGTGCTGCAGCATGAAGGCGAAATCCTCGGCGCCCATGGTCGGCTCGGTATGCGCATCGACGCGCTCGGCGCCGAACTGTTCGGTCAGCACTTCCACGGCAAAGGCGGTTTCGCTGGCATGGTTGATCAGCGGCGGATAGTTGCGCTTGAAGCGGAATTCCACGGTGGCGTCGAAGGCAGCGGCGGTGTGCTCGGCGATCTCCTGCATGCGGCGCTCGACCAGGTCCAGCACGGGCAGGCTGAAGGTGCGCACGGTACCGATCATGGTTGCTTCGTCCGGCAGGACATTGTTGGCGCTGCCGGTATGGATCTGGGTGATGGAGACCACGGCCGGATCGTTGGGATTGACGTTGCGCGCCACGATGGTCTGCCACGATTGCGCGATCTGCACCGCCGTCATCACCGCATCGATGGCCTTGTGGGGTTGCGCCGCGTGCGAGCCACGGCCCTTGACGGTGACATGGAACTCGTTGCTGGAGGCCATCTGCGGGCCGGGCGTGACGCCGAAATGGCCGGCCGGGATGCCGGGCCAGTTGTGCATGCCGAAGACGGCATCCATGGGGTATTTCTCGAAGAGGCCATCCTGGATCATGCGCTCGGCGCCGCGTCCACCTTCCTCGGCCGGCTGGAAGATGACATAGACGGTGCCGTCGAACTGGCGATGCTGCGACAGGTAGTGCGCCGCGCCCAGCAGCATGGCGGTGTGGCCGTCATGGCCGCAGGCGTGCATCTTGCCCTCGTGGCGGGAGGCGTGGGCGAAGGTATTGAGCTCGGGCATGGGCAGGGCATCCATGTCGGCGCGCAGGCCGATGGCGCGCGGGCTGTCGCCCTGCTTGATGATGCCCACCACGCCAGTCACGCCCAGGCCGCGTACCACCGGGATACCCCATTCGGTCAGCTTCTGCGCCACCAGGTCGGAGGTGCGTACCTCTTCGTAGCCAAGTTCGGGATGGGCGTGGATGTCGCGGCGGATCTGTTGCAGTTCGGCGTGGAACTGGACGATGGGATCGATGAGTTTCATGGGGCGGCGTGGAGCAGTGCTCGGGTTCGGGTTCGGGACAAGCGGCTATCTTACCGCGCCCGCACTTATCGCAGGAAGCGCGCAATTTTGTTCAATACAGGCTTCTGCGGCCAACCTAGCATGCGCCTCTTCATTGACCCGTATGCAGAGCCGAGGCACACCGATGTTTTCTTCCGAATTCCTGTTGCTGGCGGGGGCGCACCTGCTGGCGCTGGCCAGTCCCGGCCCCGATTTCCTGTTGCTGCTGCGCGGGGGCTTGCGGCATGGGCGGGCCTATGGCCTGGGGGCCAGCCTGGGCATTGCCGTGGCCAATGGCATCTACATCGTGCTGGCACTGGCCGGCTTCAGTCTCCTGCAGCAGAGCCCGCTGCTGCTGATGGGCATGCAATGGCTGGCCAGCCTCTATCTGGCATGGCTGGGCTGGATGTTCATGCGTGCCAGCCTGGCGCCGGCGGCCCTGCCGGGTGTACAGGCGCATCCGGGGCCGCGTGCCGGGGCCGGGGCCGGCATGGTGGCGGGGTTTCTGTCGGCGGTGCTCAATCCCAAGAACGGGGTCTTCTACTTCGGCCTGTTCACGCTGATGGTGGATGCGCACACCGGGTCGGGGCGCAAGCTCTTCTATGGCATCTGGATGTTCGGCGCGGTGCTGGCCTGGGATGCGGCGCTGGTCTGTTCGATCTCGCAGCGTCGTGTGGTCGCCGCCCTGGGGAGAGCCTTGCCGCTCATCGAACGCACGGCGGGTTTGCTATTGATGATCGCGGCGGCGGCGCTGGCGGTGGTGCGTGCCGCCTGAGCCAGGGGCGCGTGCCCTTCAGCGGCGCGTGTATTGCAAGGGTGTCACGGCCACGCGTGACTTGAAGGCGCGATGGAAATGGCTCTGGTCGGCGAAGCCGGTGTCATAGGCGGTATCGGCGGCGCTGGCGCCTTGCTGCAGCAGGGCACGGGCCTGGTTGATCTTCATGTCCAGTTGCAGCGCATGGGGCGTCAGGCCATAGCGGCGGCGGAACTGGCGGATCAGCTGGTAACGGCCCATGCCGGCGACCGTGGCCAGCTCATCGAGCGCGATGCGCTGGCGGCAATGCTGTTGCAGGTGCTGGTGGGCGCGTTGCAGGCCGTCATCGTTGTCGATGCCGGTAGTCGTATCGCGCAGGCAGGCCTCGGCACACAGCAGCATGATCTCGTGCAGGCAGGTCAGCACCTCGGCCTGCAGGTCGGCATCGGGCCGCTCCAGCGCCTGCGTGAGCCGGTCCAGCAGGTGCACTGCCTGGGCCGAGTGCAACACCTGTGAATGCATGCCGGCCAGCAGGTCGCGGGTGGCAGGTGTTTCGGCCAGCAGCGCGGCCAGCCAGGGCTGGTCGATATGGAACATGCGATAGCTCCAGCATTGCAGATCGGCCGGGTTGCAGCAATGCACGTCACCGGCGCGCACCAGCACCACGTCACCGGGGGCGATGGCCTGGCTGTGGTCCGCCAGCGAGAACACGCTCTGGCCAGCATCGACGATGCCGATGGAAAAACCGGCATGGGTGTGCGGGGCATAGCAGGACAGGCTGCCGGTGGCGCGTCGTCCTTCCAGGAAGGGCAGTTCGGGGTGGCGCCAGAATTGCTGCGATGGTTGAGGATGCGTCATGGTCAGGGGGCGGCCGGGCAATCGTGATGCTGCATTTTAAGATAAAGTATCTGCCTCGCAGTATCCGTACCGACGCTGGCGTGCGCCAGCCCGTCCTTGCTTGTTGTACCGCCTATCCAGCCTATCTTCAGCCTATCTTCAGCCTTTCTTGCCATGACCACCACCATCGTCCGCGCCGCCTGCCCCCATGATTGTCCCGATACCTGCGCCCTGCTGGTGACCGTGAAGGACGGCGTGGCGACCGAGGTGCGCGGTGATCCCGATCATCCGCCGACCTCGGGCGTGCTCTGCACCAAGGTATCGCGCTATACGGAGCGCACCTATCATCCGGATCGCCTGCTCCATCCCATGCGCCGCGTCGGCAAGAAGGGCGAGGGCAAGTTCGAGCGCATCAGCTGGGACGAGGCCATCACCATCATCGCCAGCCGCCTGGGCCAGATCGCCCTGCGCGATCCGCAAGCCATCCTGCCCTACAGCTATGCCGGTACCATGGGCCTGGTGCAGGGCGAATCCATGGCCGGGCGCTTCTTCAACCGCCTGGGCGCCTCGCAGCTGGAACGGACCATCTGCTCGTCGGCCGGCAGTGCCGGTTATCGCTACACGGTCGGTGCGCGCATCGGCGCCGATCTGGAGCAGGTCAACCAGGCCAAGCTGATCCTGATCTGGGGCGGCAATCCGATTGCCTCCAACCTGCATTTCTGGACCCGCGCCCAGGCCGCCAAGCGCAATGGCGCGCGCCTGATCGCCATCGATCCCTATCGCTCGCTGACTGCCGAGAAATGCCACCAGCACATCGCCCTGCTGCCCGGCACCGATGCCGCGCTGGCGCTGGGCATGATGCAGGTGCTCATCAGCGAAGACCTGCTCGACCACGACTACATCGCCCGCCATACGCTGGGCTTCGAACAGCTGCGCGAGCGCGCCGCCGAGTGGACGCCCGAGCGTACCGCCGAGGTCTGCGGCATCAGCGTCCAGGAAGTGCTGGACCTGGCGCGCGAATACGGCCGCGTCGCGCTGACCGGCGAAGGCGCGTTGATTCGCGCCAACTACGGCCTGCAGCGTGTGCGCGGTGGCGGCATGGCGGCGCGCAATGTGGCTTGCCTGCCGGCACTGGTGGGCGCCTGGCGCCATCCGGCCGGGGGTGTGCAGATGTCCACCTCCGATACCTTCCCCAAGGATGGCGCGGCGCTGGGTCGTCCCGACCTGGGCGCGCGTCATGGCGGACCGGCCCGCACCATCAACATGAGCACCATCGGCGATGACCTGTTGAAACCGGCCTCGCCCAGCTTCGGCCCGCAGGTGGAAGCGGTGATCGTCTACAACGCCAATCCGGTCGCGGTGGCGCCGGAGTCGGCCAAGGTGGTGCAGGGCTTCGCCCGCGAGGATCTCTTCACCGTGGTGCTGGAACACTTCCAGACCGATACCGCCGACTACGCCGACATCCTGCTGCCGGCCACCACCCAGCTGGAACACGTAGACGTGCATGCCACCTACGGCCACATCTACATGATGGCCAACAACGCCGCCATCGCGCCGCTGGGCGAGTCCAAGCCGAACACCGAGATCTTCCGCCTGCTGGCCGCGGCCATGGGCTTCGACGAGGACTGCTTCAAGGACAGTGACGATGCACTGGCGGCCGTGGCGTTCCGGCGTGACCATCCGCGCAGCGCCGGCTACGACTGGCAGGCCCTCAAGCAGAAGGGCTGGCAGCGACTGAACATGCCCGATGCGCCGTTTGCGGAGGGCGGGTTTGCCACGCCCTCGGGCAAGTGCGAGTTCTATTCGGCGCAGATGCAGGCGGCGGGACTGGATCCCTTGCCGACCTATATCCCGCCCTATGAATCGGTGGTCAGCAATCCGCAGCTGGGGGCGAAATACCCGCTGGCGATGATCTCGCCGCCGGCGCGCAATTTCCTCAATTCATCCTTCGTGAACGTGCAGAGCCTGCGCGATACCGAAGGCGAACCGCATCTGGACATGCATCCCCAGGACGCCGCCGCGCGCGGCATTGCCGATGGCGATCTGGTGCGCATCTTCAATGACCGCGGCAGCATGCAGGCGCGCGTGCGCGTGACCGACAAGGCACGCGTGGGCCTGGTGGTGGGCCTGTCGATCTGGTGGAAGAAGTTTGCCGCCGACGGCAAGAATGCCAATGAAGTCACCAGTCAGCGCCTGACCGACATGGGCAATGCGCCGACCTTCTACGACGTCCTGGTGCAGGTGGAAAAACTGCAGCAGGACGCTCGACTGGCAGGCTGACCCATCATGCTGCGCCAGGCCTTGCGTGCGGTTTTGTGCGTGCTGGCCGTGGCGTGGCTGGCGGGGTGTTCCTCGCTGTCGTACTACGCCCAGGCGGCGCACGGGCAGTTCTCGCTGCTGGCGCAGGCGCGTCCGCTGGATGACTGGCTGGCCGATCCCGACACCCGGCCCACTCTCAAGGCCAAGCTGGAAACGGTGCGCCAGATCCGTCGCTTTGCCGTCACCGAGCTGGGTTTGCCGGACAACGGCAGCTATCGCAGCTATGCCCAGCTGGATCGTCCCTTCGTACTGTGGAATGTGGTGGCCGCGCCGGCGCTGTCGCTGAAGGCCAGGCAGTGGTGCTTCCCCATTGCCGGCTGCGTCGACTATCGTGGCTACTACAGCCAGCAGGCCGCGCAGGACTATGCCGCCAGCCTGCAGCAGCAGGGCTACGATGTGCAGGTGGCGGGGGTGCCGGCCTATTCGACGCTGGGCTGGTTCAATGATCCGGTCATCTCCACCTTCATCCAGTATCCCGATGGCGAGCTGGCGCGGCTGATCTTCCATGAGCTGGCGCACCAGAAGGTCTATGCACCCGATGACACGCCCTTCAATGAAGGCTTCGCCGTGGCCGTGGAGGAGCTGGGCGTGGAGCGCTGGCTGGCGGCACAGCATGATCCCCGGCTGATCGAGACCTACCAGCGCTTTGCCCAGCGCAAGCGTGATTTCCTGGCCTTGCTGGACAAATATCGCGACCAGCTCAAGGCCAATTACGACAGCCCCGCCAGCGATGCCGACAAGCTGGCCCGCAAGGCGAGTATCTTCGATGCGCTGCGTGCCGAGTATGCGCAGATGAAGACGCAGCGCTGGAACGGCTATGCCGGATACGACCGCTGGTTCGCCATGCCGCTGTCGAACGCCCATCTGGCGCTGGTGGGGACCTACCATGACCTGGTGCCGGCGTTTCGCCAGCTCTTCGCGCACAGCAGCGGCTTCCCGGATTTCTATGAAAAGGTCAGGCGACTGGCGCAGATGGACAAGTCAGCGCGCCATGCCGCCCTGGGCGATACAGCGCCGGAAAAATTGCCGGATGACACCAAGGGGCAGCCCAAGTCCGCCGCCACGGCGTATCATGCCGGGTAGCCTGTTTTGTCTTCATGACAAGCTGGCAGGCAGTCAAGCAGGGCGAAGCGGCATTGATCCGGCTTCATTTTTTACAAAAATTCATCAAGATCGCTTTAAAAGTGCTTGCCCAGGCGGCCAATGCTGGATAGCATCTGCGGTAAATAAAAAAACACTCGTGCTTTTTTCGCTGTGCGCGCCAACGCGGTGGCCTTGCATCACCGCCCGGCCCCAGCGCACGTACTGACCGGAGACTGAGGACCACACTATGGAAAGATTCTGGCTTGCATCGTATCCCGCAGGCGTCCCCGCCGACATCGACCCGGGCCGCTATGGTTCGCTGGTGCAAATGATCGATGAGGCTTTCGTCAGGCATGCCGATCGCAATGCCTACGTCTGCATGGGCAAGTACCTCAGCTACCGCGAACTGGATACCATGTCGCGCACGCTGGGTGCCTGGCTGCAAGGCCTGGGCCTGCAGAAGGGCGCACGCGTGGCGATCATGATGCCCAACGTGTTGCAATATCCGATCGCCATCGCCGCCATCCTGCGTGCGGGCTATACGGTGGTCAACGTCAATCCGCTCTACACCGCGCGCGAGCTGGAACACCAGTTGAAGGATTCCGGCGCCGAAGCCATCTTCGTGCTGGAGAACTTTGCCTGCACGCTGCAGAAGGTGGTGGCGAACACGCAGATCAAGCACATCGTGGTGGCCAGCATGGGTGACCTGCTGGGGGCGCTCAAGGGCAGCATCGTCAACCTGGTGGTGCGCCACGTCAAGAAGATGGTGCCGGCCTGGTCCCTGCCCAAGTCGGTCCGCTTCAATGAGGCGCTGTCGCAGGCACAGGGCCGGGCCCTGAAGCCGGTGGCGCTGGGTCCGGACGATGTCGCCTTCCTGCAATACACCGGTGGCACCACCGGCGTGGCCAAGGGCGCCATGCTGACCCATCGCAACCTGGTGGCCAACGTGTTGCAGGCCGAGGAATGGCTGACGCCGGCGCTGAAGTCCGGCAAGCCCATCGACCAGCTGGTGTTCGTGTGCGCCTTGCCGCTGTATCACATCTTCGCGCTGACGGTGTGCAACATGCTGGGCACGCGCGAAGGTGCGCTGAACCTCCTGATCCCCAATCCGCGCGATATCCCCGGCTTCGTCAAGGAACTGGCCAAGTACAAGGTCAATACCTTCCCGGCCGTCAACACGCTCTACAACGCGCTGCTCAACAACCCCGAGTTCGCCAAGCTGGACTTCTCCGGCTATCGCTGCTGCGTGGGTGGCGGCATGGCCGTGCAGCAGGGCGTGGCCGACAAGTGGAAGAAGCTGACCGGCTGCCCCATCATCGAAGGCTATGGCCTGTCGGAAACCTCGCCCATCGCCAGTGCCAATCCCTGCACCATCGATGAGTACACCGGCACCATCGGCCTGCCGCTGCCTTCCACCGAGATCGTCATCCTGGATGACGATGGCCAGCCAGTGCCGCTGGGCCAGCCGGGCGAGATCGCCATCCGTGGGCCGCAGGTGATGCCGGGTTACTGGCAGCGTCCTGACGAGACCGCCAAGGTCATGACACCGGATGGTTTCTTCAAGACCGGTGACGTCGGCGTGATGGATGCACTTGGCTATACCCGCATCGTCGACCGCAAGAAGGACATGATCCTGGTCTCCGGTTTCAACGTCTATCCCAACGAGATCGAGGGCGTGGTGGCGCAGCATCCAGGCGTGCTGGAATGTGCCTGCGTGGGCGTGCCCGACGAGCATACCGGCGAGGCCGTCAAGCTGTTCGTGGTGCGCAAGAACAAGGCCCTGACCAGCGAGGAACTGATGGCCTACTGCAAGGAGCAGTTCACCGGTTACAAGAAGCCCAAGTACATCGAGTTCCGCGACGAGTTGCCCAAGACCAATGTGGGCAAGATCCTTCGTCGCGAATTGCGCGATGAACCGGGCAAGGCAGCACCGCACAAGCAGGCTGCCTGAGCGTAGCAGGCCCAAGGAAAAAGCGCTGCCGGAGTGATCCGGCAGCGCTTTTTTTTTAACCTGACGAAAGCATCAGGTTTTATGTTTTGTTAGTTTTTGCTTCGTCCGCATTTAGTCCGGCACCGGCGTCAATACCGGCTTGCCGCCGAAATGCGCTTCCAGGTTGCCAAAGGCCAGGTCGGCCATCGCCGTGCGCGTGACCAGCGTGCCGCTGGCCATGTGCGGGGTCAGCACCACGTTCTCCAGCGCCGCCAGTTCGGCGGGGATGTTGGGTTCGTTCTCGAACACGTCCAGGCCGGCGCCGGCGATCCGGCCTTCCTTGAGTGCGGCGATCAGTGCGCGCTCATCGACCACCGAGCCACGCGCCACGTTGATCAGGAATCCCTTGGGGCCGAGCGCATCGAGCACCTCGGCATCGACCAGCGCGCGGGTCCCCGCGCCACCGGGGGTAATCATCACCAGGAAATCAACCGCTGCGGCCAGCGACTTGATGTCGCCCACGTAGGTGTAGGGCACGTCCTTGCGCGAGCGGTTGTGATACGAGATCTCCATGTCGAAGGCCGCCGCACGCTTGGCGATGGCTTCGCCGATGCGTCCCAGGCCGACGATGCCCAGGCGCGCGCCGCTGACCTTGGTGGTGAAGGGGAAGGGGCCGTTCTTCCACTGGCCGCTACGGGCGAAGTGGTCGGCACGCACCACGTTGCGTGCGGTGGCCAGCATCAGCGCGATGGCCAGGTCGGCGACATCGTCGTTGAGCACATTGGGCGTGTGGGTGACATGGATGCCACGCTCGCGGGCTGCCGGAACATCCACGCCGTCGTAGCCGACGCCGAAGACGGAAACGATTTCCAGCGCCGGGAAGCGCGCCATGAATTCACGGCCGACCTTGGCCTCGCCATTGGCGGCGATGCCGCGCACTTGCGGGGCGATGGCGGCGATTTGCGCGTCGCTGAGATTGTCGAGGATGAGGTTGTGGCAGGTGAAGTTCTCCTGCAGCCGGGTCAGCAGGTGTTGCGGCAGGCGGGCGACGATGAGGACGACGGGACGGCTCGATGCATTCATGATGTGAGGAGGGCAGGCGGTGAGGAAAACATGACGATACGCACCAGCGCACTGGTGCGGGCTGAAATTATTTCAACAGTGCGCGGGACGGGGCATCACAGCGCCGGGGTGATGCCGGCTTCGCGGGCCGGATCCAGCGGCGGCAGCGGACGCGGCTTGCGACTCTCGTCGGTGGCCACATAGGTCAGCGTGGCCTCGGTGACCTTGACGATCTCGGTCTGCAGGCGGTTGCGCTCGGCATAGACTTCCACGTTGACGGTGATGGAGGTATTGCCGACCTTGACGATGTCGGCATAGAAGGACAGCAGGTCGCCGACGAAAACGGGATTCTTGAACAGGAAGGAATTGACCGCGATGGTGGCGACCCGGCCATTGGCGCGGCGCGTGGCCGGCAGGGAACCGGCGATATCCACCTGGGCCATGATCCAGCCGCCGAAGACGTCGCCGTAGACGTTGGCGTCCGAGGGCATGGGCATGACGCGCAGTTGCGGATGCTTGCCCTCGGGCAGTTGCAGGGAGGGGGACTGGGACATGGTGACTCCTGGGAAAGCGGGGAAGTCCGGCGGACTTCCGGGTTGACTCTTATAATCCGGTTCTTGCGCGCAGCGCGCCAAAGGCCCCAGTGTATCGGATGTTGCGCTCTTGCTGTCCTGCTTCGCTTGCTGGCTCCTTATTGTCCTTCGTTGGCTTGGCCCTTATTCCCGGTATCTCCCATGCGCCGTTATCCGAATTCCTCCTCCTCGTCCCAGGCTCCCATCGTCCGCCAGCGCGGCGACTGGGCGGTGGTCAAGACCCTGTTGCCCTACCTGTGGACCTACAAATGGCGCGTGATGCTGGCGCTGGCCTTCCTGGTCGGCGCCAAGCTGGCCAACGTCGGCGTGCCGCTGATCCTCAAGAAGCTGGTGGACCAGATGACCATCACGCCCGCCCATCCGCAGGCCCTGCTGGTGCTGCCGCTAGGGCTGCTGGTGGCCTATGGCGCGCTGCGCCTGGCCACGGCGCTCTTTACCGAACTGCGGGAATTGATGTTCGCCCGCGTCACCCAGCGCGCCGTGCGCACCATCGCGCTGCAGGTGTTCCGTCACCTGCATGCGCTGTCGCTGCGCTTCCACCTCAATCGCCAGACCGGCGGCATGACGCGCGATATCGAACGCGGCACGCGCGGGGTCTCCACGCTGGTGTCCTATACGCTGTTCTCGATCTTGCCCACCATCATCGAGATCGTGCTGGTGCTGGCTTACCTGGTCACGCATTACGACATCTGGTTCTCCATCATCACCGCCGGTGCGCTGGTGCTCTATATCATTTTCACCATCACGGTCACGGAGTGGCGCACGCATTTCCGCCGCACCATGAACGAGCTGGATTCGCACGCCAATACCCGCGCCATCGATTCGCTGCTCAACTACGAGACGGTCAAGTATTTCAGCAACGAAGAATTCGAGGCAGGCCGCTATGACGAGGGTTTGCAGCGCTACGAGCGCGCCGCGGTGAAGTCGCAGACCTCGCTCTCGCTGCTCAACACCGGCCAGTCTGCCATCATCGCCATCGCGGTCACGCTGATCCTGTGGCGCGCCACCGCGGGCGTCATCGATGGCACGATGACGCTGGGTGACATGGTGCTGGTCAATGCCTTCATGATCCAGTTGTACATCCCGCTGAACTTCCTGGGTGTGCTCTATCGCGAGATCAAGCAGAGCCTGGCCGACATGGAACGCCTGTTCTCGCTGCTGGAAGAAAACCGCGAAGTGGCCGACCGCGCCGGCGCGCAGCCGCTCAGGACGCGCGGCGCGGAACTGCGTTTCTCGCATGTCGATTTCAGCTACGAAACAAAGCGCCAGATCCTCTTCGATGTCGATTTCACGGTGCCTGCCGGCACCACCACGGCAGTGGTCGGCCACAGTGGTTCGGGCAAGTCCACGCTGTCACGGCTGCTGTATCGCTTCTATGACGTCGATGGGGGCAGCATCAGCATCGACGGCCAGGATCTGCGCGAGGTCACGCAGGCCTCGCTGCGCCAGGCCATCGGCATTGTGCCGCAGGATACGGTGCTCTTCAACGACACCATCGAATACAACATCGCCTACGGCAAGCCGGGCGCCACGCGCGAGCAGATCGTGGCCGCGGCCAAGGCGGCCTATATCCACGACTTCATCGAATCCTTGCCCGATGGCTATGCCAGCATGGTCGGCGAGCGCGGCCTGAAACTGTCCGGCGGCGAGAAGCAGCGCGTGGCCATCGCCCGTACCCTGTTGAAGGATCCGGCCGTGCTGATCTTCGACGAGGCCACCTCGGCGCTGGATTCGCGCGCCGAACAGGCGATCCAGCAACAGCTGGAAGACATCGCCCGCGAGCGCAGCACGCTGGTGATCGCCCATCGGCTGTCCACCATCGTCAATGCGCACCAGATCCTGGTGCTCGATCATGGTCGCATCATCGAGCGAGGCACCCATGCGGGCCTGCTGGCCGCCGGTGGCCTGTATGCGCAGATGTGGCTGCGCCAGCAGGCTGGCGCCGACGAGGAGGGCGCCTCTCCCTTGCCCGAGGGCGAGGAAGTGGCCACGCCCGCCGAAGCGGATGCCGAACCCAGCATGCTGATGCCGGCGCAACGCCGCTAAGCAGTATCCGCAACGCGACCGGCTTGCGCCGGCGCGGGCGCGGCGGCACAATTCGCCCATTCGCATGAATGCATGCAACCTAGAACGGGAAGTGGGCGGGTAATGGAAAGCAAATGGCTTGAGGATTTCGTCTCCCTGGCGGAAACGCGCAGTTTCAGTCGATCGGCCGAGTTGCGGCATGTGACGCAGCCGGCCTTTTCGCGGCGCATCCAGTCGCTGGAAGCCTGGCTGGGCACCGACCTGATCGACCGCACCTCCTATCCCACCCGCCTGACGGCCGCCGGCGAAGTCTTCTACGAGCAAGCCGTGGCCATGCTGGGCCAGATCAACAACACCCGCGCCCTGTTGCGTGGCAAACGGCCCACCGCCCAGACCACCATCGATTTTGCAGTGCCGCATACGCTCTCGCTGACCTACATGCCCAAGTGGCTCAGTTCGCTGGAGTCGGGCTTCGGTTCCATCAATACGCGCCTGATCGCACTCAACGTCCACGATGCCGTCATGACCATCGTCGAAGGCGGCTGTGACCTGCTGCTGTGCTATCACCACCCGCGCCAGCCGGTGCAGCTCGATGCCAGCCGCTACGACATGCTCACCATGGGCACCGAGACCCTGCGTCCCTATTCGCGCTGCGACCGCAATGGCAAGCCCGATTACGTCTTCCCGGGCAGTTCCAAGGCGCCGGTCCCCTTCCTGTCCTACACCAGCAACGCCTACCTGGGACGCATGGTGGAGTTGATGATGTCGGACACCAAACGCCCGCTGCACCTGGTCAAGCACTACGAGACCGATATGTCCGAGAGCCTCAAGATGATGGCGCTGGAGGGCCATGGGGTGGCCTTCCTGCCGGAGTCCTCGGTGGTGCGCGAAGTGCGCAATCGCCAGCTGGCACGCACCGATGGCCCGGTGGGCGAATGGGAGGTCGAGATGGAGATCCGTCTCTATCGCGAACGCCCCACCGCGCAGCGTACCGGCAAGGCGCTGGTGGCACGTTTGTGGGAGTACCTGAGCGAGCAGGATGTGCAGCGACAGGAGCGCCAGGAACGCCAGAAGGGCAGTGGAACCGGCGCCGGAAAGGCAGCCTCGGCCAAGCCGGCGCGTTCCGCCGAGAAGCGTGATTCCTGAGGAAAATGGAAGCCTCTATATCCCGCAATGCCGCATGCAGAAAGGGATTGCAAAGGTTATGCATCCGTTGCATAGTTACATGCTCACAAAGCATTAGCCTAGTTTTGGTCGGCTGGCTACGATGGCGGCGCTGAATCGGACAGGCACGAATTTCCAGCAGGCGCGACAGGCGCCAGGCTGGCACGGCGCGACTCCGTGGCCGCCCTTGATTGCGCTTCGAGCGCGTCTTGCAGGCCGGCCTTGACGGAGTAAGATGCCCTGGCGAACGTCGGAATTTGGAAGCCTTTTTGTCCTGAACAGCACGGCAACCCAAAGGAGCGATTGCATCATGTCGAACGTACCTAATCACGAAGTGCCTTCCTATCTCGTCCCGCACGGCATCGGCCCGTGGGGCGTCTATCTCGAACAGATCGACCGCGTGACGCCTTACCTGGGCTCGCTGGCGCGCTGGGTGGAAACCCTGAAGCGCCCCAAGCGTATCCTGGTGGTGGACGTGCCCATCGAGCGCGATGACGGCACCATCGCCCACTTCGAAGGCTACCGCGTGCAGCACAACACCTCGCGCGGCCCCGGCAAGGGCGGCGTGCGTTTCCACCAGGACGTGACGCTCTCCGAAGTGATGGCGCTGTCGGCCTGGATGACCGTCAAGAATGCCGCCGTGAACGTGCCCTATGGTGGCGCCAAGGGCGGTATCCGTGTCGATCCCAAGACCCTCTCCCGTGGTGAACTGCAGCGCGTCACGCGCCGCTACACCAGCGAGATCGGCATCATCATCGGCCCCAACAAGGATATCCCGGCGCCGGACGTCAACACCGATTCGCAGATCATGGCCTGGATGATGGATACCTATTCCATGAACCAGGGCAGCACCTCCTCGGGTGTGGTCACCGGCAAGCCCATTTCGCTGGGTGGCAGCCTGGGTCGTCATGAAGCGACCGGTCGTGGCGTGTTCGTGGTCGGCTGCGAAGCCGCCGCCAAGCGTGGCCTGGACATCAAGGATGCCAAGGTTGCCGTGCAGGGCTTCGGCAACGTCGGCGGCATCGCCGCACGCCTGTTCTCCGAGGCGGGTTCCAAGGTGGTGGCGGTGCAGGATCATGTGACCACCGTCTTCAATGCAGGTGGCCTGGATGTCGTGGCACTGCAAGCCTACGTGGCCAAGAACGGCAGCGTGAAGGGCTTCACCGGTGCCGACGAGATCACCGATCGCGCCCAATTCTGGTCGGTCGATTGCGACATTCTGGTGCCTGCCGCACTGGAACAGCAAATCACCGAAGCCAACGCCAATCACATCAAGGCCAAGATCATCCTGGAAGGCGCCAATGGCCCGACCACGCCGGCGGCCGACGACATCCTGCGCGACAAGGGCGTGCTGATCGTCCCCGACGTGATTGCCAACGCCGGTGGCGTGACCGTGAGTTACTTCGAGTGGGTGCAGGACTTCTCCAGCTTCTTCTGGACCGAAGACGAAATCAACCTGCGTCTGACCCGCATCATGCGCGAAGCCTTCACCGCCGTGTGGCAGCTGGCCGATGAAAAGAATGTGTCGCTGCGTACCGCGGCCTTCATCGTCGCTTGCACGCGCGTGCTGCAGGCACGCGAGATGCGCGGCCTGTATCCGTGATATCGCGCAAGTCGTAAAAGAAAACGCAGCCAGAGACGGCGTCACAAGACCGTCGGCTGCCAGACAGCAGTCAAGGAGGAGACGTGGTTGCAGTGCGCATGCGCACCGCAGGCCAGCAAGCCTTGCGGGGCAGGACCGTTCATGAAGGACCCGGCATGACCATGCCGGGCGCTGCTGCATGTGCGCTTGATGCGCATGATGCCGGCGCAGCGCAGCATCGCCTGCCGTCGTGCAGCGACGATGTGGTGCGCTGTTCTCCCATTCTTTCTCTCCCTTACCCGCTGTTTCCGCTGTTTCCGCAGTCTCTCCAGCAGTTCATTGCGTCGGGCTACAACCCGCGTTCCACCTGGCATTTCGCCGGCCTTATCCAGTCTCCTGATGATTCCCTTGCCGCTCCTGCGCATCGCCTGCGCGAGCTGCCTGGTCACGCCTTCGCTACCTGCATCCTGCAGCGCAGCGAGGAGCGTGTGCAGGACTCTTCTGGCATGGATATTGCTGACGATAAAGCCGGGATTGCCGTGGTGCGGCCAGTCCGCAGGCGCGTCGCAAGGCAGGATCGCGATGCCTCGCAGTCGACGCGGAGAGTAGCGGTGACGAGACGATGTGTCGCGTCCCGTGCCATATCGGCATGAGGGTTTTTGCGGATTGCATGACCGGGTAGCATATGTCGTACAATGCGCCCGCCGAGTGTTGCGTATCAGTAATTTGTCAGTAACTGGTTCACCGTGGGGGTGGTTTCCGCAAGGAGTCGCCAGGTGTGGATCAATCAATGCTGGCAAAGATGTGTGTAAGCACAGAGAATAGGCATCACGGCAGAGAACAAGAACAGGTCCCCTCGATAGGGCCGGACGGCCGTTCTTCGCGGCGGTGCAAGCTGTTGCGGGGTAGGGCTTTTGATACACTACGTAAAAAATTTTTCCAGGAGGTCACACAATGAAGTTATTGAAGCTAGCAGGGGTTTTGGTCGGGGCAAGCGTTCTGATGAGCTCGGTTCACGCTGAGGAATTCACCGGCCGTCTGAAGAAGATCAAGGAATCCGGCACCCTGACTCTGGGCGTGCGCGATTCGTCGATTCCTTTCTCGTATCTGGATGACAAGCAGTCCTACCAGGGCTACTCGATCGACCTGTGCCTGAAGGCCGCGACCGCGATCCAGAAGAAGCTGGGCCTGACCTCGCTGAACATCAAGATGGTTCCGGTGACCTCGGCCACCCGTATCCCCCTGATCGCCAACGGCACCACCGACATCTCCTGCGACTCCGCGACCAACAACCAGGAACGCTGGAACCAGGTGGCTTTCTCGGTGACCGAATTCGTGACCGCCAACAAGTTCCTGTCCAAGAAGGCTGCGAACCTGAAGACCCTGGATGACCTGAAGGGCAAGACCGTGGTCTCGACCTCCGGTACTTCCAACCTGAAGCAGATCACCGCGCTGAACGCCGAACGCAACCTGGGCATGAACATCCTGGCTGCCAAGGACCACGCCGAAGCCTTCCTGATGGTGGAAACCGGCCGTGCCGCCGCCTTCGTGATGGACGACATCCTGCTGTCCTCGCTGGCTGCGAACTCCAAGGCGCCTGGCGATTACCAGGTGTCCTCGGAAGCCCTGTCGGTCGAGCCGTACGGCCTGATCCTGCCCAAGGGTGATAACGAGTTCAAGAAGGTCGTGGACGATGCGCTGACCGTGGTCTACAAGGGCGACGACATCAAGAAGATCTACGCCAAGTGGTTCCAGTCGCCGATCCCGCCCAAGGGTGTGAACCTGAACGTGCCGATGAGCCCGCAACTGACCACCGTGATGGCCAAGCCGACCGATTCCTACGATCCGGCCGCCTATGCAGTGGTGCCGGAAGCCCAGAAGAACATGGGCAAGAAGAAGTAATCGGCGCATTGCCTGGTGCAATCTGACGAAACGGGGGCCTGTCCCCCGTTTTGTTTAGACGGTGTCAAAGCGCTTGCTCCAGGGCAAGGGCTTTTTTCCACGACACCGGACTGACCGTACAAGACGTAGAAGAAGCGGCGCGGCATTTGCCTGGTGACCGCGCCCGACAGATACACGACTCGACACAGACTCGAACCACAGACGAGGCCATTTATGCACTACAACTGGAATTGGGGGATTTTCTGGGAGATGTCTCCCGATGGCATCCCCTACATCGATACGCTGCTGGCCGGCCTGAAATGGACCCTGGCCACCGCCGCCTGCGCCTGGATCATGGCACTGATCCTGGGCACCATCTTCGGCACCCTGCGCACCACGACCAAGCCATGGGTCGTGCGCCTTGCCAACGGCTATGTGGAACTGTTCCGCAACATCCCGTTGCTGGTGCAGATGTTCCTCTGGTACTTCGTGATGCCCGAACTGCTGCCGGGCGCCATCGGCGACTGGATCAAGAGCCTGCCGGATGCCTCCTTCGTGACGGCCACCCTGGCGCTGGGCTTCTTCACCTCGTCGCGCGTGGCGGTCCAGGTGACGACCGGCATCCAGGCCCTGCCGCGCGGCCAGCGCATGGCCGGCGCCGCGCTGGGCCTGACCCCGGTGCAGACCTATCGCTATGTGCTGCTGCCGATGGCCTTCCGCATCATCATTCCGGCGCTGACCAATGAATTCGCCGCGATCATCAAGAACAGCTCGGTGGCCCTGACCATCGGCCTGGTCGAACTGACCGCCGCGACCTACTCGATGCGCGAATTCACCTTCCAGACCTTCGAGGCGCTGACCGGTGCCACCATCATCTACCTGATCATTTCCGTCATCGCGCTGCTGGCAGCACGCCTGCTGGAAAAGGTCACCGCCGTTCCGGGCTACATCACCGGCGGCAGCACCAGCGCAGGGGGGCATTGATCCATGT
Source organism: Herbaspirillum sp. NPDC087042 (assembly GCF_044745245.1). Classification (NCBI taxonomy): domain Bacteria; kingdom Pseudomonadati; phylum Pseudomonadota; class Betaproteobacteria; order Burkholderiales; family Oxalobacteraceae; genus Herbaspirillum; species Herbaspirillum sp. NPDC087042. The sequence continues at coordinate 32,053 of NZ_JBIUZW010000027.1, forward strand.
TCAGCAATTTCGATTTCGACGTCATCCAGCGCTCCTGGGTCTATCTCTTCACGACCGGCCTGAAGTTCACGCTCATCCTGACCTTCTCGGCCATGCTGGGCGGGATCATCCTGGGCACGCTCTTGGCCATGATGCGCCTGTCGTCCAACAAGCCGCTGTCGTTCGTGGCGACTACCTACGTCAACCTGATCCGCTCGATTCCGCTGGTGCTGGTGATTTTCTGGTTCTACTTCCTGGTGCCCTTCATCGGCGCCTGGATCATCGGTGCCTCCGAGCCTATCCAGGTCGGCGCGTTCCAGTCGGCCCTGATCACCTTCATCCTGTTCGAAGCCGCGTACTATTGCGAGATCATGCGTTCGGGCATCCAGTCCATCCCGCGTGGCCAGGTCTTCGCCGGCTATGCGATCGGCATGAACTACTGGCAGATGATGGGCAACGTGGTGCTGCCGCAGGCCTTCCGCAACATGACCCCGATCCTCTTGACCCAGACCATCGTGCTGTTCCAGGACGTGTCGCTGGTCTACGTGCTGGGTTCGGTGCCGGACTTCGTCACCAGCGCTTCCAAGATCGCCCAGCGTGACGGTCGCCTGGTGGAAATGTACCTGTTCGTGGCCGTGGTGTACTTCGTGCTCAGCTTTGGTCTGTCGACCCTGGTCAAGCGCTACCAGAAGAAGATCGCCATCATCCGCTAAGCCTTATGACGGCCGCCGCCCGGTGGGGCGGGCGGCCCAGTGAATTCAGAAATCCAGGAGAAACAAATGATCGAACTCAATAACGTCAGCAAGTGGTATGGCAGCTTCCAGGTCCTGACCGACTGCTCGACTTCCGTCAAGAAGGGCGATGTGGTGGTGGTGTGCGGCCCGTCGGGCTCGGGCAAGTCCACCCTGATCAAGACCGTCAACGGCCTGGAGCCGTTCCAGAAAGGCACCATCACCGTCGATGGCGTCTCGGTGGGCGACCCCAAGACCAACCTGTCCAAGCTGCGCGCGCGCATCGGCATGGTGTTCCAGAACTTCGAGCTGTTCCCGCACCTGTCGATCCGCGAGAACCTGACCATCGGCCAGGTCAAGGTGCTGGGTCGTTCCAAGGAAGAGGCGACCGAGAAGGGCCTGAAGTACCTGGACCGCGTGGGCCTGCTGGCGCACAAGGACAAGTTCCCCGGCCAGCTCTCCGGCGGCCAGCAGCAGCGCGTGGCGATCGCTCGCGCGCTGTCGATGGACCCGATCGCCATGCTGTTCGACGAACCGACTTCGGCGCTGGACCCGGAAATGATCAATGAAGTGCTGGACGTCATGGTCGGCCTGGCCCAGGAAGGCATGACCATGATGGTCGTGACCCACGAAATGGGCTTCGCCCGCAAGGTCGCCAACCGCGTGGTCTTCATGGACAAGGGCGTGGTCGTCGAGGATTGCGCCAAGGACGAGTTCTTCGCCCAGCCGCGTTCGGAACGCGCGCGCGACTTCCTGGCCAAGATCATCACCCACTAAGCCAGACTCCGCAGCACCCATGGCAGGGGCCGCACCGGCAACGGTGCGGCCTTTGTCGTTTGGGCTACATCAAAATGGCCGCAGGATGGCGCGCCCGGAGTGCTTGACGGCTACGGTAGAATGTCGCTCTTGAGACATCGCGGCAGGCTCTCCACAGCCCGTATCGGCCGGATGCCTTACCCAACACGCCCACTCCAGACCGAAAGACCATTGCAATGAGCAACGTATTGACCATCACCCGCCCGGACGACTGGCACCTGCACCTGCGCGACGGCGCCACCATGCAGGACGTGCTGCCGCACACCGCGCGCCAGTTCGCCCGCGCCATCGTCATGCCCAACCTGAAGCCGCCGGTGACTACCACCGCCCAGGCGGGTGCCTACCGTGATCGCATCCTGGCGGCGTTGCCGGCCGGCATGCAGTTCGAGCCGCTGATGGTGCTCTACCTGACCGACAATACCCCGCCCGAGGAAATCCGCCGCGCCAAGGAAAGCGGCTTCGTCAAGGCGGTCAAACTCTATCCGGCCGGCGCCACCACCAACTCGGACGCCGGCGTGACCGACCTGTCCAAGTGCTACAAGACCCTGGAAGTACTGCAGGAAGTGGGCATGCCCTTCCTGGTCCATGGTGAGGTGACGGACCCTGAGATCGACCTGTTCGACCGCGAGGCGGTGTTCATCGACCGCATCATGAAGCCGCTGCGCCAGGCCATGCCCGAGCTGAAGGTGGTCTTCGAACACATCACCACCAAGGAAGCCGCCCAGTACGTGCTGGCCGGTGAAGGCCCGACCGCCGCCACCATCACGGCGCACCACCTGCTGTTCAACCGTAACGAGATCTTCAAGGGCGGCATCCGTCCGCACTACTACTGCCTGCCGGTCCTGAAGCGCGAGACCCATCGCCAGGCCCTGGTGGCCGCTGCAACGTCGGGCCACGACAAGTTCTTCCTGGGCACCGATTCGGCGCCGCACGCCAAGGGCGCCAAGGAACACGCCTGTGGCTGTGCCGGCTGCTACACCGCGCTGCATGCGCTGGAGCTGTATGCGCAAGCCTTCGACCAGGTCGGTGCGCTGGACAAGTTCGAAGCCTTCGCCAGCTTCAATGGTCCGGACTTCTACAACCTGCCGCGCAACACCGGCACCGTCTCGCTCAAGCGTGAAAGCTGGACCATCCCGGCCGAGTTGCCCATGGGCGACGCGACCGTGGTGCCGCTGTCGGCCGGCGAGCAGATCAACTGGAAGATGGCCTGACCCTGGCTGGTCGGCCCTGTTCCTGCGTCCCCGGTCCGGGGTGGGCAATGATGGACCGGGATCTTATTCAACAAGAGAAAGGCGAGGTGTATGCAATTCGTCGATGAACTGATTGCCGATGTGGACAAGGCGCTGCGCGTGATCAATGGCGTGGTGTTCGAGAGCCGTCCCAATCCCGGGCGGGGCTTGCCGGACGGCGTCATGAACGAGGCCGAGAAGCGCCACGCGGCCGGCCTGATGCGGGTCAACAATGTCGGGGAGGTCTGTGCCCAGGCGCTGTACGACGCACAGGGCCGCTTCGCGCAGACGCCCGAGATCAAGCAGGCCTTTGCGCACGCGGGTATCGAGGAAGAAGATCACCTGGCCTGGACTGCCGAACGCCTGCGCGAACTGGGCTCGCACACCAGCCTGCTCAATCCGCTCTGGTACGGTGGCGCCTACGTGCTGGGCAGCATTGCCGCGCGCCTGGGTGATGCTCGCAACCTGGGCTTTGTTTCAGAGACCGAGCGCCAGGTGGAGCATCACCTGATGGGCCATCTGGACAAGCTGCCGGCGCAGGACAACCGCTCCCGCGCCATCGTCGACCAGATGCGCATCGACGAGATCGAGCACGGCCAGGCCGCGCGCGACCTGGGTGCGGCCGAGATGCCGGCGCCGGTGAAGGGCTTGATGAAGGCCATGGCCAAGGTCATGACCACGGTGGCTTATCGTATATGAGCGTATCTGAGCGTATCTGAGGACATCTGCGCCCCGTTTCCCGGGCGATGGGACATGAAAAAAGCGGCCTCGGCCGCTTTTTTCATTGGAACATCTGCGCGCTCACTGTTGCTGCTGGGCGGCGGCCGACGAGATGTCGGTGAGGTCGTCGATGATCTCGAAGGAGTGGGTGATCTCGGCGGTCTTCTCCAGCATGATCGAGGCCGAGCAGTACTTGTCGTGGGACAGCTTGATGGCGCGTTCCACCACGTTGGTCTTGAGGTTGCGGCCACGCACGGTGAAGTGGAAATGGATCTTGGTGAAGACCTTGGGGTCGGTCTCGGCGCGCTCGGACTTCAGGGTCACGTCGCAGCCGCGCACGTCCTGGCCGCTCTTGCGCAGGATCACCACCACGTCATAGGCGGTGCAGCCACCGGTGCCGGCCAGCACCACTTCCATCGGACGCGGTGCCAGGTTGCGACCGCCGCCGTCAGGTGCGCCGTCCATCGTCAGCAGGTGGCCCGAGCCCGTTTCAGCCGTAAAGGTCATGCCGGACAAGCCGGTCCAGCGCACTGTGCATTCCATCTGTATCGTCCAATCGGTTGAGTGAAGCTCCGTATTGTAGCTTTTGATCGCCGATGTCGCTGCGGGATCGCAGCGCGGATGGCCGGGTGTGGTGATGAATGGCGATTTTTGCGTTGCAGAAAAATTATCGTGGTGCTATCACTTTTCGCATCCTGCCAAGTGCGGTCATCGCTTCTGCAAGGCACTGTCCGCACCAGTTTCAGACAGTTACAAATAAATGTGAAGATCGTTATTGCAATGCACAAACCGCTTTGCTATATTGAATTCAACGGAAGTATTTGCAGCACGTAACCATGTCTCCTCCACCCTCCTCATTGGTGTGGATTAAACCCGGAACCACAGTGTCCGGGTTTTTTTTGTCCTTTTTTCGGCAGGATGCGTTTCCCTGGCGCAATGAAGTCAGGGCGCTAAGTCCGGGAAATTATCTTCCGGGCAATCAAATCGCCCCCATTCCCATCCGATTGGCCTCTGTACGCCACACATTCCCCGAAACCTTTTGACGCTAAGTCCTTGAAAAGGCTATACTTGCGGGCTTTCCCATGCGCTCGGGAAGATAAAAGGATGAGTCCGCGAAGCGAAATACCAAGGACAGCAGGCATCACAAGCTGGCCAGCATGACCGGAACCGCCACTTTGAGCGTTTATACATTGATAGAGAAAGTCAAACATGAAGACCTTTTCCGCTAAAGCCCATGAGGTTCAGCGCGAGTGGTTCGTGATTGACGCGACGGACTTGGTCCTCGGACGTGTTGCCAGCGAAGTGGCACT
>NZ_JBIUZW010000028.1:0-17156 GCF_044745245.1 Herbaspirillum sp. NPDC087042
TCGCATCAACGCCGAACACCAGATCGAAATCGTGGGCGAGAAGCTGCGCGCCATGATGCCCTGGATCAAGGCCAACAAGCTGGTCGACCAGACCAAGAACTGATCGGTCGCGGATCGAACACTGTTCGCTGTTACTGTTAGGGAAGACGCCACGGGAAACCGTGGCGTTTTTTTTCGTCCCTGGACTTGGTGACGAGATCAATGCTTGGGTCTGTTTCGCCGCAGATCATGCGGGTTGTTGTTAATTCGTTACCGTTTGTTGCATTTTCCCAAGAACCAATAGGGCAGGGCGCTCGTCGAAGTGCCGGGATGTAAGTGGCAATATGACGCTATGATCATCCCGTCATCGATAATGCGAACAAGAGGATCCCTTATGACACCATCCCGCAAATTCATGCTCGGCGCCGTGCTGGCAACCGCCTGCCTGGCCACCCAGGCCCAGGCTCAAGCACCGGTGCAGACCACCGGCACCATCGTCGTGGTGCCGGCCAACGGCGAGATCAGCGTGCCCAATGACCAGGCGCGCGTGACCCTGCAAGTCGAGGAACAGGACAAGGACAAGGCTGCCGCCGCTTCCCGCGTGAACCAGAAGATGAAGCAGGGCATCGACCTGTTGAAGCACCAGGATCCGCAAGCGAGCCTCAAGAGCTATGGCTACTACACCTATGCCGTCTACGCCGAGCCGCTGCCGGTGACGGCACAACAGCCGCGTCAGCCGGGCAAGCCGCGTCCGGTGGTGGGCTGGCGCGTCGGCCAGTATCTGGAAATGACGACCCAGAACCTGGCGGCCTTGCCCAAGACCGTGGCTGCCGCACAGGGCCTGATGAGCCTGAACGGCCTGCAGTTCGGCTTGAGCCCGGCAGCTGCCAAGAAGCTCGATGCCGCCCTGGTCGATGCGACCTACAAGAACCTGGAAGAGCGCGTCGGTTTCATTGCTGGCGCGATGCATCGTGCACCCTCTGACGCCGTCCTGGAAACCGTGGACTTCGAGGGATCCGGCAACTATGCCGCGCCAGCAGCAGCCCCCATGGCCAAGATGGCGATGATGCGCTCGGACATGGCCCAGGAGAGCGTGCAGGTCGCCGAGCCCAGCTTCGAGCCGGGTGAGTCCACGCTGAACATGCGCCTGGTGGGCAAGGTACGCTTCAAGTAAGCGGCCAGGCCGGTAAGTCCAGGTAAGAAACCCCTGCCCCTGCGGGCAGATGCGAGAGGGAGGCTATAATCGGCCTCCTTTTCCGTTTTCAGGATCAACATGCGGATCATCACCAAGCTTTTCGCCCCGCTGGCCATGGGATTGCTATCCCTTCCGGCGGCCCATGCCGACATCTGTGCCGACCTGCGTTCTATCCACCAGCAGTCGCAGTCCCACTTCGATGGCTGGAAAAAGGATGGTCCGGATGCGGTCATGAAGAGCGACAAGCGTGGCTCCCTCTATCTCTCCAACTTCATGCTCGATGGTGCCGAGAGCTGCGCCATCTCCGACAATTCCACGGTCTATACCTGTATCTGGCGCTATGCGACGCCGGCTGAAATGGGCAGCGCCTACCAGCGTCTGGTCAATGAGGCGAAGGCTTGCGCACCGTTGGCCAAGGAGCCGCCCGGCATCATCGCCGATGAACCCCGGGAGCGCCGCCAGGGCGACCTGCGCCAGGTCACCGAAGTCACCGGCCTGGACTATGCCGACGCCGAAGTGACGGTCCTGATCGGACAGATGCAACTGACCGGCCCGCGCGGCTTGTCGCGCAATGAGCTCAAGCTGAGCTTCTCGCGCCCGCAGGCGCGCTGACGCTCCTGCAGTCGGACGCTTCTGTTTTTTCCTGCCCGATGGGGTGGGAAAACCCCGAATTTCCATCCAATGGCGTGTCACCCGGCATGCCGGCCGCGCATTCCATTGCATTTGGCAGGCGCTGGACTAGAATAGGCACGCTTTTACTTTTGAACTTTCCGCGATCATTGGAGCAACATTGAACAATAACCACTATCCCCATCCCATTATCGCCCGTGAAGGCTGGCCTTTCCTGACCATCGCCGTGGTCGTGGCGGCGCTGGCGACCTATTTCTGCGGTGGCTGGTCCTTCCCCTTGTGGATTATTGCGCTGTTCGTGCTGCAGTTCTTCCGTGACCCGCCGCGCGTGATCCCGCAGGCCGCCAATGCCGTGCTGTCGCCGGCTGACGGTCGCATCGTGGTGGTGGCCCGTGCCCATGATCCCTACACCGATCGCGAAGCGCTGAAGATCAGCGTCTTCATGAATGTCTTCAACGTCCACTCCAACCGCGCGCCGGTGGATGGCAAGATCGAGAAGGTGCAATACTTCCCCGGCAAGTTCGTCAATGCCGACCTCGACAAGGCCTCGCTGGAAAACGAGCGCAATGCCCTGGCCATCACCACCACCAGCGGTCACAACGTGACCTGCGTGCAGGTGGCCGGCCTGATCGCCCGTCGCATCCTGTGCTATGTGAAGGCCGGTGACACCCTGGCACGTGGCCAGCGCTACGGCTTCATCCGCTTCGGTTCGCGCGTGGACGTGTACCTGCCGCTGACGGCGACCCCCAAGGTCAGCGTCGGTGAAAAAGTGTCCGCTACCGAAACCATCCTGGCCGAACTCTGATCCCATCCGACAGGCTCATCGCATCGCCGCGCGGGCGATGAGCCAACCCTGGTTTCCCCGCAATTCCACTACTAGACATCGATGCCCACCATTCGACGACGCAAGACCAAAGCCGGCATTTCCTTCCCGAAGTCCCTGCGCCGGCCCAAGGCCGCCGCACCCGTGGACGAGTCCGGGCAGGTCGTGGTGCGGCGCCGGTCGCGCGGCATCTACCTGTTGCCAAACGCCTTTACCACCGCCGCGCTGTTCTGCGGTTTCTACGCCATCGTGATGGCGATGAACCTCAAGTTCGACTACGCCTCCATCGCCATCTTCGTCGCCATGGTGCTCGATAGCCTGGATGGCCGCGTGGCCCGCATGACCAATACCCAGAGCGAATTTGGCGCCCAGTACGACAGCCTGTCCGACATGGTGTCCTTCGGTGCCGCGCCGGCGCTGGTGGTCTATGAATGGTCGCTGCGAGGCATGGGCAAGCTGGGCTGGCTGGCGGCCTTCGTCTACTGCGTGGGCGGTGCCTTGCGCCTGGCACGCTTCAATACCAACATCGCCGTGGTCGACAAGCGTTACTTCCAGGGCTTGCCCAGCCCGGCAGCCGCGGCCCTGGTGGCCGGCTTCGTCTGGCTCATGGATGACCTGCGCTTTGCCGGTACCGACCTGAGCTGGGCGGCCTGGGTGATCACCCTGTATGCCGGCATCACCATGGTCACCAATGTGCCGTTCTATAGTTTCAAGGACGTCAACTTCCGCAAGCCGGTCCCCTTCATCGCGGCCTTGCTGGTGGTGGTGGCGCTGGTGGCGATTTCCAGTGATCCCTCCAAGGTGCTGTTTGGCCTGTTCGTGCTGTATGGCCTGTCGGGCTATGGCGTCTACATCTGGCGCCGGATCAAGGGCAAGCCGGTCAGTATCGTCCAGACCAAGGATGAGCACGGCGACGAGACGCACTGATCCGTGCGGTGCTGATCTACGACAAAACCCGGTGCGAGCCGGGTTTTTTTGTCTCTGCAGCAGGCGCCTGCCTTGCTGATCCCCGCATTCTTTCCTAGAATCTTTTCAGGATCTGCACCAATTTGTTTCTGGTTTCTGTAATGTTGGATCGACCATGGCCATCGATACTTCCCTGACGTCCCTCAGCAGTCTCAATCCCTACAGCATCACGACCGATAGCAGTAGCGGGACTTCATCGTCGACGACTTCCTCCTCGACGACGATCGACAATAGCAGCAACCCGGTGTCGGCAACGAATAATCCGGCTGCCTTGCAGCAGGCATTGGAGCTGGCGTCGGAAGCGTCCGTGATCGTGACCCTGGGCGGTTCCTCCAGCAGTAGCGACAGCCTGACCTACAATGCGGCGGGCTTGTACAACTCCTTCGTCAACGCCGGCTCGTCGGCCAACGTCACGCCCGATACCACGCAGAACCAGGCGACCCAGTCGCTGCAGCAGGGTGAGCTGGACAGCATCGCCTCGACGTCCTCGACCAGCGGTGTCTACAACGGCTCCGGGGTATTCACCGGCCAGGATGGCCTGACAGCGCAGGAATCCGCCTTGCTGCAGACCAATCCCGACCTGGCCAGTACCTTCGTCAGCGATGCGGCCACCCAGGGCATCGTGGGCAGCCTGATCTCCACTACGGCCTGATCCGGGCAGCCCGGCATCGTCGCCATCGATCGTATTTCCAATCCGTTCTAGGAAGCAATCAGCCCGGCCAGCCAGTCGCGCAGGGCAGGGTCTTGCGCGCTGCGTTCGCTGACGCGGTGATCCACGCCGGGCAGGTCGACGATGCGGCACTGCCGGGCGGCAACGGCGTGCTGCCGGATCAGTTCGGCCACCTCATGGGGGATGACCGCATCATCCGCGGCGCGTATCAGGGTAATGCGGCCGGTGTAGTGGCGCATCAGCGCCAGCGAAGCGGCATCGCGCCAGCTTTCTGGCCGTCGCAGGGCTGCGCTGAAGGCTGGGCCGAAAGGGAGTTCGAAGGCGGCTCCGTCGTAGATGGCACCGACGATGGTGATCAGGTGGGTGATGTGGTTCTCGGGGCGACAGGCCAGTCGCATGGCGATCTCGCCGCTCATGCTCACCCCCACGACAGTGCGCGGCGCCACCGTCAGGCGCTCAAGCGCGGCCTGGGCCTCGTCCAGGCGCTTGCGCAGCGAATTGGGGCGGTGGGCACTGCTCTGCCCATGGCCAGAGAAGTCGATGGCCGCGCTGGCATGGCTGCCCAGTGCCAGGGCTTCCCGCAGCGGCCATTGGCGCTGGCGATGTCCCTGGCCGGCACCGTGCAGCACCAGGGTATGGACCGGCTGGCCGGCCGCGCCACGCAGGATATCGGCCGCCAGCGTTTCCTCACCGGCAGCCAGGCTGTGCAGCTCGCGCAGGAGGCTCTCGCCCGGCACGGCGGCATGGGAAAGGGGCATGCTCAGTCGGGCTGGTGGCGCCGTTCCATGCCGGGCATGGTGGCGTAGTAGTTGCGCTTGGCTTCGTACATCAGGGAATCGGCCCGTTGCACCACCTGCTCCAGGCGCTCGCCCGGGGCCGCGGTGGCTGCACCCATGGAGAGGCTCAGTGACACGCCGGAGTAGTACTGGTTGTTGACATCCACCAGCTTCTGGATCTGGTCCATCAGCAGCGTACAGCCACGCTCATCGGTGGCCGGCAGCAGGATGGCAAACTCGTCGCCACCGGTACGCGCCACGCTGGCAGGGCGCTCGATGGCCTTGCTCAGCACCTCGCCCACGCGGCGCAGCAGGGCATCGCCAGCGGCATGGCCGAGCTCGTCGTTGATGTCCTTCAGCCCGTTCAGGTCGGCCACGATCACGCTGACCGGGAAGGGACCCTTGCGCTCCAGGCGATTGAGCTCATCGACCATGAAGGCGCGATTGTGCAACTTGGTCAGCTCGTCGTGCTTGCCCAGGAACTCCAGGTAGGCCTCGGCCTTCTTGCGGGCGGTGATATCGGTCAAGGCCACCAGCACCAGGTCCCAGCGGTCTTCGTGACCGGGGAAGACTGAAAACTGCAGGTGCACGTGCAGGGTCTCGCCACTGAGCGAATAATTCACCACTTCGCGCTGATGCAGCAGGTTGCCGTTCCACAGTTCGATCAGTTGCTCGTTGAAATGCTGGCGCATGTCGTCGCGGAACACGTCGGACAGGCGTGAAAGCAGTGTCGCCTTGTCGGGCGCGCCGAACATGGAGAGGGTCTGCAGGTTGACGTCGATGACGCGGATTTCCTGCATGCAGCGTTCCACGAATTCCGGGTGGACGTCGGTGAAGGTGCGGAAATCGGTGATGCCGATACGGTGCAGGTCATCGAAGAGCCGCTTGACCTGGCTGAAGTCCTCCACCCACAGCGAGATGGGCGAGTATTCGAACAGCCCGCGTGCATAGTTTTCGCTGCGCGAGAGCTTCTTGCGCGCGGTTTCACGCTCGGTGACGTTCTCGATGGCCAGCAGGATGTAGTCCCAGCTCTGCTCGCTGCCGGGCATGATGCGTCCGGACAGCTGGATGTCCAGGCGCCGGCCGCCCAGCGTGTAGTTGACCGTGTAGCTGGAGAAGGTGGTACGACCCTCCCACAGCTGCACCATCTCATCGATGAAGGTATCGATCATGTCATCGCGGAACACCTTGTCCAGGTTCGATACCAGATGCGCCAGGTCGCGTGCTTCGTACCATTCCAGGGTGCGGCGGTTGACGTCCACCACACGGATCTGCATGGCACAGGCGTGGGCGCGCGATGGATCCTGCTTCAGGTAGCTGCGCAGGTCGCTGATGCCCTCGGCACGCCACTGGTCGAACAGGCGCTTGAGGCCGCTGTAGTCTTCCTTCCAGAGGGAGACCGGCGTCAGGTCGAAGGTTTCCTGTTCCGACAGGGCCGGAATCGTTGCGGCGGGAGTGGTGGCGGCAATTGCGGTATCGGGGGCTTGTTCGTTCTGCATGACGCTTCATCTTTTGCTGATGATGAAGTGTAATGGTTTTACGGAAACATCGGCGCGGATCGGCGCCCTGATGTGAGGAATATATGCAAACTTTTTGAGCAAAACCACGTAAATGTCACAGATTGCTGCCTGGTGATGGATGGCCAGGGGGCGCCTGGCCATCCCGCTTCGCCTGCTGGCGTGGCATGGGCTGGGTCAGTGCCGGGTTGCCTGCCGTCCGGCCTGCCACTGCCCGGCCAGGCGCTTGAGCCAGGCCGAGAGAGGGGCATGCCAGGCCTGCCTGAGCGGCAGCAGGCACAACAGTTCACCGCCGTGCGGGGCGTGGATCTCGACCCAGCCATCCTGTTCCAGCACCATGCGCTCGCCATCGGCCAGGCGGGTCTGGCGGCTGGTCAGGCGCTCCACCTGCCACTGCGGCGATTCGGTCACGGTGATGGCCGGGGCCTGGCAGAGCAACAGGCTGCCGGCGGCCAGCCAGACCTGGCGGACCTGGCCGCGGACCAGGTGCAGGGGTTGGGCGTTGGCCTGGAGTTCGGGAAGAGGGGATTGCCAGGGGCTGTGCATGCTGTTTTCTCCGTCAAGTGGGGGACACTTGCAGTCTAGGGAGCGCAGCCCGACGGCAACAGGCACAGGAAAATCAGGCCTGCAGCGTAACAGGTGGTGAATTTTCGATCTGTTATCGTTGCTTTTCGAATACTCTGTATCTGTTATGGTTACATCCTCCGGAACATGATTACTGTTATGGATACCAGCCTGCTCCTCCCCGATGTGACCGCCGTGACCACGCCGGTCGCGCCCCCCAGTCCCGTCATCGCTGCGACGGCCGAATCCGGCCGCCAGCCCCTGTATCGCCGGCTGGCCGATCACTATCAGGGCGCCATCCAGTCCGGCACCCTGGTGGCGGGCGACCGCATGCCTTCGGTGCGCGACCTGATGCGCCAGCACCAGGTCAGCCTGTCGACGGCCCTGCAGACGCTGCGCCACATGGAAGAGGGTGGCTGGCTGGAAGCGCGTCCGCGCTCCGGCTATTTCGTGCGCCAGCCGCGCCGTCAGGTGATCCAGCCAGTGCAGGAGCCCAAGAACCTGATGGCCATCGATCCCGAGCAATATGTCGGCATCCATGAAAAGGTCTCCAAGTACATCGCCCTGCGCCAGAGCGGCGCGCCGCGCATCGATCTGTCCGGCATGACCTGCGCGCCCGAGCTGTACGCGGTCGAGACGCTCAAGCAGGCCGCCATGCGCGCCCTGCGTGACCGCCCGGAGCTGCTCACCAGCGCCATGCCGCACAATGGCAATGCCACCTTCCGCCAGGCCGTGGCGCGGCGCGCACTCAATGCCGGCATGCGCATCGATACCGAAGAAGTGGTGGTCACGCACGGCTGCATCGAGGCGCTCAACCTGGCCTTGCGCGCCGTGGCGGGGCCGGGCGACACCATCGCGGTGGAGTCCCCCACCTATTTCGGCCTGCTGCAGGCGCTGGAAAACCTGGGCATGAAGGCGCTGGAAATCCCGACCAGCCCCCACACCGGTATCTCGGTGGAAGCGCTGGAGCTGGCGGTACGGACCTACGGCAACATCAAGGCGGTGGTGGTGGTGCCCAACCTGCAGAATCCGCTGGGCTGCATCATGCCCGAGGATCACAAGGACAAGCTGGTGCAGCTATGCGAGCAGTTGCGCCTGCCGCTGATCGAAGACGATGCCTACACCGAACTGGCCGACGGCAGCGTCAGCCCGTCCACGCTGAAGAGCCGCGACCGCAGCGGAAACGTGATCTATTGCGTCTCGCTCAACAAGGTGCTGGCACCGGGCATGCGGCTGGGCTGGATGAATGGCGGGCGCTGGCACGAACGCGTCAAGATGCTCAAGTTCACCCATACGCGCGCCAACGAGGAATGGACCCAGGTCACGGCGGCCGACTTCATCGCCAGCCCGGGCTACGATCGCCACCTGCGGCGGCTGCGCCAGTTGCTCAAGGAGCAGCGCGAACGCATGGCCGAATCGATCGCGGCCTATTTCCCGGAGGGCACGCGCCTGAATGTGCCCAATGGCGGGGTGGGGATGTGGGTGGAGTTGCCGGTGCAGATCTGCTCCCAGCGATTGTTCGAACTTGCCCTGATGGAGGGGGTGGGGGTGTCGCCCGGAGCGATCTTCTCCAACTCCAATCGCTACGGGCATTTCCTGCGCATCTGCTGCGGTCATCCCTTCACCCGAGAGCTGGACCAGGCGCTGCGTCGCCTGGGTAGCATCGCCGACAGCCTGGCCCAGCAGTCGCCGCGCCAGGCCTGATCAGGCGCGATCAGCGCGCCAGCAGCGCTTCGACCTGCTGGCGTGTGGGGATGGGTTCCACGGCACCGTAACCGGTGGTGGAGAGAGCCGCTGCCACGTTGGCGTAGCGCGCCGCACTGAAAGGGTCACGTCCGGCCGTCAGTTCGGCCATGAAGGCGCCACCGAAGCAGTCGCCGGCGCCGGTGGCATCCAGTGCCTGCACCGGATGGGGCGCGACCATGCGCCGCTCCTGGGGAGTGGCGACATAGCAGCCCTCCTGTCCCAGCTTGAAGGCCACCAGCTTGATGCCATAGGACAGCAGGCGGTCGACGATGGCATCCCTCTCCTCCAGCCCGGTCAGCTGTGCAACGTCTTCCCAGCTGGGCAGGCAGATATCGCATAGCCGGAAGGCTTGCTCCATCTTTTCGCGGGCCCGTTCCAGCGGCCACAGGCGCAGCCGCAGGTTGGTATCCAGCGAGGTCGGCACGCCATGCCGGCGCGCATGCGCCATCGCTGCCAGGCCGGCATCGCAGGCGCTGTCGCTGATGGCCAGGCTGATGCCTGACAAGTGCAGGGCGGCGGCCCCGGCGATGGCTTGCAGTGGCAGCTGGCTGGCCTGGTAGCGGCTGGCGGCCGAGCCGGCGCGGCGGTAGTGGAAGTGGTGGCCGGCATCGTCATGGGTGACGAAGTAGATGCCGGTGGCCTCGCCGGGCGTCACCGTCACATGCTCGACGCTGACGCCTTCCTGTTGCCACAGGGCCAGCAGGTCGCTGCCGAAATGGTCGTCACCGACCGCGCTGAGATAGGCCGTCGCTGCGCCCTGGCGGGCCGCGGCGATGGCGAAGTTGGAGGTGTCGCCGCCATACCCTTGCAGGTAGTTGCGCGGCGCCGCGATGCTCTGGTTGAATTCCACCATGGCTTCGCCATAGGCGAGGATCTGCTTGCTCATGTTGCGTCGGATCAGAAATCAGGGATCAGGAATCAGAAGAAGGTTTGCACGATATCGGTTACGTCGAAGCGGGCATCGACCACCACCAGATGACGCCACTTGTCGAAGGTCAGGCAGGGGTGGGAGATATCGAAGGCCAGCATGTCGCCGACCTTGATGTCGTCACCGGCGGCAATCTTCAGGTAGGCGTGCTGGTCCATCATGCCGGTCACTTCCCAGTGCGCTGGCGTGGCCTGCGGCTGGCTATGGCTACCCGGGCGGAACTGCGCCACCGGCAGCGGCAGGCCGGCGTCGAAGGCGGCGTCACGCTTGCCCAGGGCGATGATGGCCTTGTCGGCCTCGGGGATCGATTGCACATAGGCCCACAGCTGCAGCGCCGGCTGCAACTGGGTGCGCATGCTGTGCGCCACCGGATTGCGCACCTGGATCTGGGCCTGGGCGGCACGGTAGATGCCCACGTCATGGGTGAGATAGCAGCCCGGGCGCAGCACCACATCCAGCGGCGCGCCGATATCGGCCTGGCCGAATTCCTCGGCCACCACGTCGTACCAGGCCGAGCCGGCACCGGTGAGCACCGCCGGGCCACGCGCCAGGCGACGTGCCAGCTGGCCTTGCGCGGCCAGTTCCTTGATGCAGGACACGGCACGCTGCAGGAAGCGGCGGATATCGACCTCTTCCTTGAGCACACCCTCATACACTTCCACGCCGGCCAGGGCGATGCTGTCCCAGCGGGCGATGGCGGCCAGCACGGCGGCCTGTTGCGCGTCGTCGCGCACGCCGGTGCGGCCACCGGCCGGGCCCAGCTCCAGCAGCACGTTCAGGGTCTGGCGGCGCTCGGCGAAGAAGCTGCCGAGCTGGTCCACCAGGTCAGGCGAATCGACCAGGCAGAAGAATTCGAAGGCGGGATCGGCCAGCAACTCCGAGATGATGGCCATGTTGCGCTTGCCCACCAGCTGGTTGGCCATGATCACGCGGCGCACGCCGTGCTGGTAGCCGGCCAGGGTCTGGTGGGCGGTGGCCAGGGTGATGCCCCAGGCGCCGGTGTCCAGCTGGCGGGCGAACAGCTTGGGCGCCATCGTGGTCTTGCCGTGCGGGGCCAGCTTGACCTGGTATTGGCCGACGAAATCCTGCATCCACTTCAGGTTGTGGGCGATCTTTTCTTCATACAGGACGGCGGCGGGCAAGCTGATGTCTTCATTGAGCAGGTTCCAGCGCACGCTGCCCGCCTGTTGCGGTGCCAGCGGCTGCGCCAGCGCGCCCAGCCCCTTGTTGACAGGATCGATGATGCCGGTTTGGTAAACGGTTTGGCTGGCGTCTTGGTAGTTTGTATCATTCATCGCATAAATTCCTGTAAAAATAGGATTGACGTAATAATAGCCTTGAATTTACTATGTTTACGCCGTGTTAGTAAATAACATAAATTATTTCCGCGGTACTTTTTGGGCCGGCATTGAGGCCTTTCTCATCACTCCGGAAACCCGTCACCTGAACCCAAGCCATGGCGCAGACTTTGGACATCGTCTCCCGCATCACCGAGCGCAGCAGCAGCTTGCGCCTGGCCGAGCAGAAAGTGGCCGAGGCCATCCTCGGCGACCTGGCTTTCTCGGCCAGCGCCAGCATTGGCGAGCTGGCCGACAGGGCCGGTGTATCGGTGGCCAGCGTGACGCGCTTTGCCAAGGCCATGGGCTGCCGTGACGTGCGTGAATTCAAGTTCCTGCTGGCACAGGCGGTGGCGGTGGGGCAACGCTTCTTCGACGGCGCCAAGACGGTGCCACCGGCGCAGCCGCCGGAACTGGTCGATACCGTCTACCGTGATATCCACGCCGTGCTGGAGCTGAACCGCGCCATGCTCAACACCGACATGCTGGTGGATGCCGCGCGTCTGTTGCTGGGCGCGCGCATGATCTATTGCTTCGGCATGGGCGGCGGTTCGACCATGATGTCCGACGAGGCGCGCTATCGCCTGGTGCGCCTGGGTCGTCCGGTGGCGACCTATCACGATGCGCTGCTGCAGAAGATGGTGGCCGCCACCCTGGACAAGGAAGATGTACTGCTGGTCTTCTCGGCCACCGGCAATGTGCCGGAGCTGCTGGCCAGCTGCGAGGTGGCGCGCGAATACGGCGTCAAGCTCATCGCCATCACTGCGCTGGGCTCGCCGCTGGCGAAGATCGCCGACGTGCTGCTGCCCATCAAGACGCTGGAAACCGACCTGATTTTCAAACCGTCCTCGTCGCGCTACGCCATGATGGCGACGCTGGACATGCTGGTGCTGGAACTGGCCCTGCTGCACAAGGAAAGCAGCCAGGAGCGCCTGCGCCGCCTCAAGTACGTGCTCGACACGCATCGCGGCGGCGGCGACCGCCACCAGCCGCTGGGAGACTGACATGACAAGCCATACCGCAGCAAGCCCGTCCGGCGCTTGCGATACCCTGATCCGCAACGCCCTGGTCATCGATGGCTCGGGCGCTGAACCACGCGCGGCCGACGTGGCCGTGCAGGCTGGCCGCATCGTGGCCATCGCCGATGCCGGCGCACTGGCGCACTGGCAGGCTGCCAGCGTGGTCGATGCCACCGGGCGCGTGCTCTCGCCCGGTTTCATCGACGTGCATACGCATGACGATACCAATGTGATCCGCACCCCCGAGATGTTCCCCAAGCTGTCGCAGGGTGTGACCACGGTGGTGGTGGGCAACTGTGGCATCAGCGCCGCCCCGGTGAGCCTGAAGGGCGATCCGCCGGACCCGATGAACCTGCTGGGCAAGGCAGGGGATTTCCACTACCCCAGCTTCGCCAGCTATGTGGCCGCCGTCGATGCCGCGCAACCGGCCATCAACGTGGCGGCCCTGGTCGGCCACACCGCCTTGCGCAACAACCACATGGACCGCCTGGACCGCGCCGCCACCGACGCCGAGATCGCCGGCATGCGCAGCCAGTTGCGCGAGGCGCTGGAGCATGGCGCGCTGGGCCTGTCCACCGGCCTGGCCTATGGCAATGCCATCAATGCCCCCACCGAGGAAGTGCTGGCCCTGGCCGAACCGCTGGCCGAGTTCGGCGGCCTCTATGCCACCCACCTGCGCAGCGAATTCGCTGACATCCTCGATGCCATGGACGAAGCCTTCCGCATCGGCAAGCATGCCCGCGTGCCGGTGGTGATCTCGCACCTGAAGTGCGCCGGTGTCGAGAACTGGGGTCGCAGTGCCGAGGTGTTGCAGGCGCTGGAACTGGCCGGTCGCCACCAGCATGTCGGTTGCGACTGCTATCCCTATACCGCCAGCTCCTCCACGCTGGACCTGAAACAGGTCACCGCCGACTACGACATCCAGCTCACCTGGTCCGAGCCGCATCCCGAACAGGGCGGCAAGATGCTGAAGCAGATCGCCGCCGAATGGGGTGTCGACCTGCATGCCGCCGCCGCACGCCTGATGCCGGCCGGTGCCGTCTATCACTGCATGTCCGACGACGATGTCAATCGCATCCTCTCGCATCCGGCCTCGGTGGTCGGCTCGGACGGCCTGCCCAACGATCCCTTGCCGCACCCGCGCCTGTGGGGCGCCTTCCCGCGCGTGCTGGGCTACTACAGCCGCGAGCAGAAGCTGTTCTCGCTGGCTACCGCCGTCCACAAGATGACCGGCCTGTCGGCGCAGCGCTTCGGCCTGCATGAGCGTGGCCTGGTGCGTGAGGGTTACCACGCCGACCTGGTGCTGTTCGATGCCCAGACCGTGCGCGATGCCGCCAGCTTTACCGATCCCATGCAACCCGCGCATGGCATCGAGTCAGTGTGGGTCAATGGCCAGCTGGCCTACCGGGGCGAGGACAAGAAGGCCACCGGCGCGCGCGCCGGACGCTTCCTGGCACGCACGGTGCAGAAAACGTCAGCGTGATTTCCCTGGTTTTTTTTCGTATTTCAATTGTCTTGAGTTTTAACAGGAAGGAGCAGCAATGAGCATTCAACGATTTGGCGTAGAGGGCGGCAGCGGTACTGGCGGCCAGCATTTGCCGTTCGCCCGCGCGGTAGCGGCCGATGGCTGGTTGTACGTGTCGGGCCAGGTGGCCATGGAAAACGGCGAAGTGATCGACGGCGGCATCGTCGCGCAATCGCACAAGGCCATCCAGAACGTGCTGGCCATCCTCAAGGAAGCCGGCTATGGCCCGGAACACGTCGTGCGCTGTGGCGTCTGGCTGGACGATGCGCGTGACTTCCAGTCCTTCAACAAGGTCTTCAAGGAATACTTCGGCGCCAATCCGCCGGCACGCGCCTGCGTGGTGTCGAGCATGGTGGTGGATTGCAAGGTCGAGGTCGATTGCGTGGCATTCAAGCGCTGAGCGCTGAAGGCAGACAGTTCGGCGGCGGACGGTGGCCCGGCCATCGTCCGCCAGCAAGGGGTCGGATCATGAGTATCCCGGACTGATATTGATATAAATCGATATAAATAATTTGGCTGTTGTGGTTCTTGGTTTCTTGCCGGCAGGGGAGCAGTAAAAGAAGTAGAAGTCGAGCAATGCGCCGGCAGGTGTTTTTTACCTTCTGAAGAGGAGAAGCAGATGGAGGCTGTACAAGGAAGTGCGCTGCTGGTCTATGCACTGGTAGCGGTGATCGCACTGATCGTGCTGATTGCCAAATTCAAGATGAATCCGTTCATCGTCCTGATCGTGGTGTCGCTGGTGCTGGGCCTGGCTGTGGGCATGCCCATGGGCAATATCGTCAAGGCCTTCGAGACCGGTGTCGGTGGCGCGCTGGGTCACATTGCGCTGGTGGTGGGCCTGGGCACGATGCTGGGCAAGATGATGGCCGAGTCGGGCGGTGCCGAGCGTATCGCCAATACGATGATCAAGGCCTTCGGCGAGAAGAACGTGCACTGGGCCATGATGACGGTGGCCTTCATCGTCGGCTTGCCGGTGTTCTTCGAAGTCGGTTTCGTGCTGCTGGTGCCGATCGCCTTCAACGTCGCCAAGCGTACCGGTACCAACATGGTGCTGGTGGGCATCCCCATGGTGGCGGGCCTGTCGGTGGTGCACGGTCTGATCCCGCCGCACCCGGCCGCGCTCTTGGCGGTGACCGCCTATAGCGCCGATATCGGTCGCACCATCCTGTACGCGCTGATCGTGGGTATCCCCACGGCGATCATTGCCGGCCCGATTTTCGGCAAGCTGATCTCCAAGGTGGTGATCCCCAATCCGGACAATCCGCTGATCTCGCAATTCGTCGATGAGGGCAAGAAGGCGCGCGAACTGCCGGGCTTCGGCATTACGCTGTTCACCATCCTGCTGCCGGTGGCGCTGATGCTGATCGGTAGCTGGGCCGACCTGTTCTTCGCACCCAAGACCTTTGCCAACGACTTCCTGCGCCTGATCGGCAACTCCGTGATTGCGCTGCTGATCGCGACCCTGGTCAGCTTCTGGACCTTCGGCCGTGCCCGTGGTTTCGGTAGCGAGCAGATCCTGAAGTTCACCAACGAGTGCCTGGCGCCGATCGCCAGCATCACCCTGGTGGTGGGCGCGGGTGCCGGTTTCGGCCGCATCCTGATGGATGGCGGTGTCTCCAAGGCCATCGTCGGCATCGCCACCGATGCGCACCTCTCGCCGCTGATCCTGGGCTGGTTCGTGGCGGCGCTGATCCGCGTGGCGACCGGTTCGGCCACGGTGGCCATGACCACCGCCTGCGGTATCGTGGCGCCCATCGTCTCCACCGTCGGTGGTGTGCGTCCGGAACTGATGGTGCTGGCCACCGGCGCCGGTTCGCTGATCCTGTCGCACGTCAATGACGGCGGTTTCTGGCTGGTCAAGGAATACTTCAACATGACCGTGCCGCAGACCTTCAAGACCTGGACCGTGATGGAAACCCTGGTCTCGGTGCTGGCGCTGGTCTTTACGCTGGGGCTGTCGACGGTGATCTGATCGTCATTGCTGGCCTGAAGAAAGAAATGCCGTCCGGTGCGTGTTGCACCGGACGGCATTTTCTTTTTCGGGCCAGGGAGGGCCGGGAGGGCTGTGGCTAGAAGCGCAGGCGCGAATCGTCGAAGCGCGGATCGGGGCCATTCTCGACCTTTTCCACGGTGCCGGCGTCGTTGAAGTACACCGTCATCTGCGAATTCCAGACGCCGCTTTCCTTGAATCCATAGTTCCAGGCCTCGAAGGGGATGCGGGCATAGCGGGTGATCTCGGTGGGGCGGCCGAGGCGACGCAGGACGTCTTCCTTGGTGTCCTGCTTGACGCGGATGGCGTGGAAATTCTCCAGCGTCCACACTTGCTGGTAGGAAACCAGGCGATGGTCCGCGCCGATGCGGGCCATGTACTGGTACTGGCCGAAGGCGCCGGCGGCATATTCGAACAGGCGCGTGTTGCCATCCTGATACACATTGCTGGGCTGACCCAGGCGGTTCAGTACCTGTTCTTCGCTCTCGCCCGGCTGTACCGGCGGCTGGAACAGGGAGGCGCAGCCGCTCAGGGCGGCGCTGGCCAGCACCACGGCGGCCAGCAGCGCGCGTGCGCGACGAGGTTGGGGCGGGGACAGGTGGGCAGTACGGTCTTTCATAACTCGGTCCTGGATGGGTTGTCTTGTTGTCACTTTTTACAGCCGCAAGAGGGGGCCCGGTTGAACGCAATGACGCAAGGGCTGAGGCTTGCCCTGTCCGGGAACTTGCAGGTGTTGGTAGGAATGGCTTTTTGCTATATAATTTCGCGTCCGGTCGAATTGGCCGGATTCTCATTTTTAATTCACGGTATGCAGGGCCGCAGGTTCAATGACCGGCACGCTCCGCGCACCGCTTGTGAAAGGTAAAGCAATGTCCATCGAAAAAGCAGCCAAGGCTGCCATTATCTCCGAAAACGCACGTGGCACGAACGACACCGGTTCTCCGGAAGTCCAAGTCGCGCTGCTGACCGCACGCATCAACGACCTGAACGGCCACTTCAAGGCCCACGTCAAGGATCACCACTCCCGTCGTGGCCTGATCAAGATGGTCAACCGTCGTAAGAGCCTGCTGTCCTACCTGAAGAACAAGGACGCCGACCGTTACCGCGCCCTGATCGAGAAACTCGGTCTGCGTAAGTAATTTGACTCCGCGTCTGGGTTTCCGGGGTCGCCCCCGGGACCACCACGAAATGCCTGCGTCACTCGTTGACGCGGGCATTTTGTTTTTTGCGATTCCGCAAGCTCAAGCGTGGGCGCCTGGCGCGGCCTGCGCCGCCCCCGGGGCAAGAATGCTTCATCGCGGCCGTCCGTCCATTCATGGATGGTCGCGTTCGTCGTAAGTGACCGGTATTGCCGGTCACTGTGGTGAGGTGAACGACAGCGCCTGAAAATCTGTCGGCAAAAGGAAGTCGTGCACCGCGGACACAGTCGGGGCCGGCTCCATAAAAGAAAGGAAATACCGTGTTCAATATAGTAACCAAGACCTTCGAGTA
>NZ_JBIUZW010000028.1:17164-30336 GCF_044745245.1 Herbaspirillum sp. NPDC087042
ACGCCCCCCCCCCGCCCCCCCCCCCGCCCCCCCCCCCCCCCGCCCCGCCCCCCCCCCCCCCCGCCCCGCCCCCCCCCCCCCCCCCCCGCCCCGCCGCCCCGCCCCCTGGAAACCGGCGAAATCGCTCGCCAGGCTTCTGGCGCCGTGGTGGTGTCGGTGGAAGACACCGTCATCCTGGCCACCGTGGTGGCCCGCAAGGAAGCCAAGCCCGGCCAGGACTTCTTCCCGCTGACCGTCGACTACATCGAGAAGACCTATGCAGCCGGTCGTATCCCCGGCGGCTTCTTCAAGCGTGAAGGCAAGCCCTCCGAAAAGGAAACCCTGACTTCGCGCCTGATCGATCGTCCGATCCGCCCGCTGTTCCCGGAAGGCTACCTGAACGAAGTTCAGGTCATCATCCACGTGCTGTCGGTGAACCCTGAAATCGATCCGGACATCCCCGCCATGATCGGCGCCTCGGCTGCCCTGTCGCTGGCCGGCATCCCCTTCAATGGCCCGGTGGGCGCCGCTCGCGTGGCCTACATCGACGGCCAGTACGTCCTCAACCCGACCCAGACCCAGCTGAAGACCTCGCAGCTGGACCTGGTGGTGGCCGGTACCGAAACCGCCGTGCTGATGGTGGAATCCGAAGCCGAGCAACTGTCCGAAGAAGTGATGCTGGGCGCGGTCGTGTTCGGTCACGAACAGTCCAAGGCCGTCATCAGCGCCATCCATGACCTGGTGCGCGACGGCGGCAAGCCGGAAGTTCAGTGGACCGCCCCGGCCAAGAACGAAGCCCTGATCTCGCGCGTCTCGCAACTGGCCGAAGGCCCGCTGCGCGAAGCCTACCAGACCAAGGACAAGCAAGCCCGTACCGAGAAGCTCAAGACCGTCTCGGCACAAGTCAACGAAGCGCTGGTGGCTGAAGCCGCTGCCAACGGCACCGTGGCTGCCGATTCGGCTGACGTCGGTTCCATCCTGTTCGACCTGGAAGCCAAGATCGTGCGTTCGCAGATCCTGGAAGGCGAGCCGCGTATCGACGGTCGCGACACCCGCACCGTGCGTCCGATCTCGATCCGTACCGGCGTGCTGCCGCGTACCCACGGTTCGGCCCTGTTCACCCGTGGCGAAACCCAGGCACTGGTCATCGCGACCCTGGGCACCGCCCGTGACGAGCAGAAGATCGACGGTCTCTTGGGCGAATACACCGACCGCTTCATGCTCCACTACAACATGCCTCCGTTCGCCACCGGCGAAACCGGTCGCGTGGGTACCCCGAAGCGTCGTGAAATCGGTCACGGCCGTCTGGCCAAGCGCGCGCTGATCGCCGCGCTGCCGGCTGCCGACGAGTTCAGCTACTCGGTGCGCCTGGTCTCGGAAATCACCGAGTCCAATGGTTCCTCCTCGATGGCGTCGGTCTGCGGCGGCTGCCTGGCACTGATGGACGCTGGCGTCCCGATGAAGGCACACGTGGCCGGTATCGCCATGGGCCTGATCAAGGAAGGCAACAAGTTCGCCGTCCTGACCGACATCCTGGGCGATGAAGATCACCTGGGTGACATGGACTTCAAGGTGGCCGGTACTGCCAATGGCATCACCGCACTGCAGATGGACATCAAGATCCAGGGCATCACCAAGGAAATCATGCAGGTTGCGCTGGAACAGGCCAAGGAAGGTCGCCACCACATCCTGGACAAGATGCAGGAAGCCGTCCCGGCCGGTCGTGCCGAGCTGTCTGACTTCGCCCCGCGCCTGATCACCATCAAGATCAATCCGGAAAAGATCCGTGACGTGATCGGCAAGGGCGGCGCCGTGATCCGCGCGCTGACCGAAGAAACCGGCACCCAGATCGACATCAGCGACGAAGGCGTGGTCACCATCGCCTCCGTGGATGCATCGGCTGGCCAGGAAGCCAAGCGCCGTATCGAAGAGCTGACCGCTTCCGTGGAAGTGGGCAAGATCTACGAAGGCACCGTCCTGAAGCTGCTGGACTTCGGCGCCATCGTCCAGGTCCTGCCGGGCAAGGATGGTCTGCTGCACATCAGCCAGATCGCCAACGAGCGTGTCAACGCCGTGGCCGACTACCTGAAGGAAGGCCAGCAAGTGCGTGTTAAGGTCCTGGAGACCGACGACCGCGGCCGCCTGAAGCTGTCGATGAAGGCTGCCCAGGCTGAAGAAGGCGGCGAAGCTACTGCTCCGCAAGAAGCACAGTAAGTCGCGCTGAAAGCCGGCACCTGCTTGGTGGTGCCGGCTCTTCGCCAGAAAAAATCCCCCGCGCCGCAAGGCCCCGGGGGATTTTTCTTTGTAGTTTCTTTATGGCGCATGCGGTCATGGGCGGGAAGGGACAATCTGACCAAGTGCTTTCGAACCAAAAGTATGCGATTCTGTCCGTCTGCATTGAGGGAAATCAATTTTCCCGGTGTCGCGATCTTGAGGGGAATCGCGGCCCTGCGATGCAGGCTCATCCGAATAGAGAGTAGGGGACAGCACTGTGCAGGCTGCGGCGATGCGTCAAGCGCGGCGGCACGGGCATAAAAACTATTTACTTTTGAAAGGAAGGCTATGCCCCATGTAGTCATCATCGGTTGTGGTTTCGGCGGCCTGGCCGCTGCGCGTGAATTGGCCAATGCCGGCGCCGACGTGCGCATTACCATGATCGATCGCAGCAACCATCACCTGTTCCAGCCGCTGCTCTACCAGGTGGCCACGGCCGGCCTCTCGGCGCCTGCCATCAGCGCGCCCATCCGCGCCATCCTGGCGCAGCAGCGCAATCTCACCACGCTGATGGCCGCCGTCACCGGGATCGACCCGGTCGGCAAGACCGTTACGCTGGAAGACGACAGCACCATTGCCTACGACCACTTGATCGTGGCGGCAGGCTCCACCCACAGCTATTTCGGCCGCGATGAATGGAGCGCCCTGGCGCCCGGGCTGAAGACGCTGGAAGATGCCTTCGAGATCCGCAAGCGCATCCTCATGGCCTTCGAGCATGCCGAGCGCGAAAGCGATGCGCGTCGTCGCCAGGAGTGGCTGACCTTCACCGTCATCGGTGGCGGTGCCACCGGCGTGGAGATGGCCGGCACGCTGGTGGAGATTGCCCGGCATACCCTGTCCGGCGAATTCCGCAATATCGATCCGCATTCGGCGCGGGTGGTCTTGCTCGAGGGTTCGGATCGCATCCTTGGCGCCTATCCGCCCGACCTGTCGGAGAAGGCGCGCGAGCAATTGCAAAAGCTGGGCGTGGATGTGCGCACCGGCAGCCGCGTGGTGCATATCGACGAGACCTGTGTGCGCTATGCCAACTTCGACGGCGAGCAGACCCTGGCCACCCGCACCGTGATCTGGTCGGCTGGCGTGGCGGCCTCGCCGCTGGGCAAGACGCTGGGCGTGGAGCTGGATCGCGCAGGGCGCGTGCCGGTGTCGGCCGAGCTCAATATCGTCGGCCATGACGACATCTATGTCATCGGTGACCTGGCGGCGGCGCAGTCCGACGGCAAGCCGGTGCCGGGCGTGTCACCGGCGGCCAAGCAGATGGGGCGGGTAGCGGCGCGCAATATCAAGCACCGCATGGCCGGCCGCGCACCGGAGTCTTTCGTCTACCAGGACTATGGCTCGTTGGCCACCATCGGTCGCAAGGCCGCCATTGCCATGGTCGGCAAGTTCAAGTTCTCGGGTTATCCGGCATGGCTGTTCTGGCTGTTCGTGCACGTGTACTTCCTGATCGGCTTCCGCAACCGCATGATGGTGATGGTGGATTGGGCATGGGCCTATTTCACCTTCAAGCGCAGTGCGCGCGTGATTTCGGCGACCATGCCCGAGGATCCCCGGCAGGCCAGCAAGGAAGCCGCGCAGTAGCGCTGTTGACGGCGTTCCCATGGCAGAAGGCCCTCGCATCCGCAGTGGATGCGAGGGCCTTCGCACTTCAGCGGAAGGGCTTGCGCCGTCCTCAGTTCTCCAGCGCCAGCAGCGCGAAGCTGGCCAGCCAGTGGCCGCCGCTGTAGTGGCTGCCCACCACCTGGTCGATCGAGGCGGCGATATGGCGCTGCACCGAGGCTTCCATGGCGCTGCGGGCGGCATGGGTAGGCGGCAGGTGCCGCAGCACTTCCTTCATGCACCAGGCGCGCGAGAGGTTCAGGCCATCCAGGTGGGAAATCTTCTGGTCAGTCGGATCCGAGACATGGGCCGGTTGCATGATCTGCGATACCTCTGCCACGCGCGGCAGGTAGGCGTCGAACCAGTTCGGGAAGGCGTCGTCGGCAAGTACCTTGGTCATCAGCAGTGCTTCGGTCAATGCGCCAGAGATGAATTCGTCGCCGCCCGGCTCGTAGTGAGCGGGATAGTCGGTGTCCTTGCCATAGAAACGCAGCGAGCTGGTGACGATCACGCCTTCGAGCTCGGTATCCTTGACGTAGCGTGCATAGTCCAGTGACTGCGCCAGCGCAAAGGCGGTGTTGAAGTGCGCACCGACGCGGATCGGATAGCTCAGCTTGGAGAGGTAATCCAGCAGGCGACGGCGGATCTCGGCTGTCAGGGGGCGCATCGCGGCATGCCATGTCGCAGCGCGGGGGTGTTTGGATGCCAGCAATTCCTGGTCCAGTGCGAGCAGCCAGCCGAAGCCATAGGGACGTTCGAAGGGCGCGCGATTGGGGGCGCGGAAGTAATCCGTCTCGCGCTCCATCAACTCAGGCGTGAAATGCTCGTCGAAGAGGGCGGTGACCTCATCGGCTACCGGCAGGGACGGGTACAGGTGCAGGCAGCGCAGCAGCAGCCAGTAGCCATGTACCGCAGAGTGCCAGTCATAGCAGCCATAGAACACCGGATGCATCGCGCGCGGCGAGAGGACGTCGCCCGCGTCGTTGAGCAGGTGCATGACGTGGTTGGGATATTCCTGGCGCAGGTAGGCCAGCGGCATGCGGGCAAAGTCTTCTGCCCGTTGGGGGGTAAGTTGCATGAGGGACTCCTTGGACTTCATGAAGCAGGGATGAAACGAAGTGGCCGTCGTCGCAGGATGACGGCCACGCCAGGCTTGCCGATACGATCAGCGGAAAGCCAGGAAATACATCAGGAACACGTTCACCGTCAGCAGTGTCAGCGCCGTGGGCAGCTGCACCTTGATGACCTGGTACTTGTTCTTCAGTTCCAGCAGTGCGGCCGGCACGATGTTGTAGTTGGCCGCCATCGGCGTCATCAGCGTGCCGCAATAGCCGGAGTACATGCCGATGGCCACCAGTGGTGCCGGGTCGGCGTGATGGCCGAGGATCAGGAAGGGCAGGGCGATACCGGCACTCATCACCGGGAAGGCGGCAAAGGCATTACCCATGATCATGGTGAACAGCGCCATGCCCACGCAGTAGATCACCACCACCAGGAAACGATTGTCGGGATTGACGAACAGGCTCACCACCTGCTGTACCGAGATACCGGTCTTGGCAGCGACGAACACGCCACCGAGCATGGCCAGCATCAGCGGCAGGATTGCCGCCCAGCCGATCGAGTCCACCAGGCGACGCGACTGGCGCACTGCCTGCAGCGGCGTGCCGCGGGTCAGCACGCAACCGGCGATCAGAGCGCTCAGGCAGGCCACGCACAGGGCGGCCAGCGTCAGCTGCTTCTGGTCCAGCAGCATCACGCCACCGAGGGACACGCCCTTGAGCAGCACGGTACAGGCCACCGTCACCACCGGGATCAGCACGGCCGGGAAGAACAGCCAGTTGCCCAGTCGCTTGGAGGAGGCCACGCGCTCATCCTGGCTTGAGGTGGCATAGCTGCCCATGGACAGCATGCCGGTGCCGGCGATCAGCGAGATGATGACGACGGTCGCGCCGATGATGCGGTAGGCCATGGACTTGCCGAGGTTGTCCACCAGCAGGTCGCCGAACAGGAACACGGCACCGAACAGGAACCAGAACAGGGCCGTGGTCAGGCGCTTGGGGTTGCCCTTGTCGCGCAGGGTCATGGCCACCAGCATCATGACGATGACGCCGATGAGGTAGTAGATGCGGTTGATGGAAATGAGCGTGCTCATGCGGGCACCTTGGCAGCGTTGGGTTGGGTGGCTTTCCACGCCTGGACATCGCGGGCGATGGAGGCGTCGAGGCGGCTCAGTCGGAACATGTGGATCACCAGCGCCGAGAGGGCGGTGGGGATGGCCCACAGGCCGAGGTGCAGCGGCTCGATGTTGGTGATGCCGTTTTCCTTGAGGAAGGCATCCATCAGCAGCACGGCGCCAAAGGCGATGAAGATGTCCTCGCCGAAGAACACGGCGATGTTGTCGCAGGCGGCGGCATGGGCCTTGATCTTGTCGCGGATGTGCTGCGGCAGGTCGTCGCCATAGGCATTCACGGCCGCGCCTTCCGCCATCGGTGCCAGCAGCGGGCGCACGGTCTGTGCCTGGCCGCCGAGGTAGATCAGGCCCAGTGCGGCGGTACCTTCACGCAGGATGAAGTAGAGCATCAGGATGCGTGCCGAGGTGGCACTGGCAATGCTGGAGATCCAGGCTTGTGCGCGCTCCTTCAGACCGTAGTGTTCGAGCAGGCCGATGATGGGCAGGATCAGCAGGAAGGTCGCCAGCGAACGGCTATTGACGAACTTCTCGCCGAAGGTTTCCAGCAGCATGCCGAAATCCATGCCCACCGACAGGCCGGTGGTGAGACCGGCGACGGTGACCACCAGCAGCGGGTTGAAACGTAATGCAAATCCGGCCACGACGATCGGTATCCCGATCAGTGGCAGCAGTGTCGTACTCTCCATGAAAACTCCCTTTGTGAATTTGGAAAAAATCCTATCGCCGAATTGCAAGGTCCGTGCCAGATGCATCGCTGGAAGCCACGTCCAGTCTGCCTTTGCGGGGCATAGGGGCGTGTCTTTTCCTGCGACCTCACGGGCCTCATTGCGGCGACTTTTCTTATTGTTTTTGGAACGAAACTACAGCTTGCGACTACCTTGAATCAAGTGGTGCTGCCACCATTCCCGCGCCTTGCGATTGACTGCCCAGGCGCGGAAAATGGCTTCATGCTGCTGCGCGCACTGCGATGCGCTCTTCGTGCAGGCGTGCACGAATCTGGCGCGCGAAATCCAGTGCATGCGGCCCATCTCCGTGCAGGCAGACGGTTTGCGCATTGACCTGGACGGTGCTGCCGTCGATGGCCTTGACCTTCTTCTGCTTCACCAGCGACAGGGTTTGTGCAATGGCGTCTTCGTCACTGGTGATCATCGCGCCGGGCTTGCTGCGGGCGACCAGGCTGCCGTCGGCCTCATAGGCGCGGTCGGCGAAGACTTCCTCGACGGCGTTCAGGTCGGCATGGCGGGCGGCGGCGATCAGTTCGCTGCCGGCCAGGCCATACAGGCTCAGTTCGGGATTGAAGGTGCGGATGGCGGCGCAGATGGCGTTGGCCAGCACGGCATCCTTGGCGGCCTGGTTGTAGAGCGCGCCGTGCGGCTTGACGTGGGTCATGCGGCCGCCTTCGGCGCGCACGATGGCGTCCAGTGCGCCCAACTGGTAGAGCATGCCGCTGAAGATTTCCTCGGGCGGCACCTGCATGGTGCTGCGGCCGAAGTTCTCGCGGTCGAGGAAGCTGGGGTGCGCGCCGATGGCTACGTGGTTCTGGATTGCCCAGCGTACGCAGCGGCGCATGGTGGCGGCGTCGCCCGCATGCCAGCCGCAGGCGATGTTGGCGGAGCTGACCAGGGTCAGCAATTGTTCGTCGGTGTCGCAGCCTTCGCCGAGGTCGGCATTCAGATCGATGTGCATGGCGTGTCCCTTATTTTCGGTAAAGCGTTGCACGCGACCAGTCCAGTGCGGCAACCGTGTCGCGGATGGAATCCAGATAGCTCTGCTGCTCTTCTGCGGCGGCCAGTGCATCGGCCAGTTCGCAGGGCTCCAGTCTGAGCGTGGCGTTCAATGGCGCTTGCGCCAGCTTCCACAGGTCGGCGCCGATCACCACGCCGATCTTGGGATAACCGCCGGTGGTCTGGGCGTCGCCCATGAGGATGATGGGCTGGCCCGAGGGCGGTACCTGGATCACGCCCGGTACCACGCCATGGGAGAGCATGTCGCGACCCTGCTTGCGCTTGAGTTCCTCGCCTTCCAGACGATACCCCATGCGGTTGCTGTTGGGCGTGACTCGCCAGGTCGCACCCCACAGGGCTTCGCGCGAGCCCTTGGTGAATTGCTCGAATTCCGGACCAGGCAGCACGCGCAGCGTGACATGCTGGCTGTGTTCATCTTCGCGCAGACCCAGGCCGCTCCAGCGCGGCGAGCGCATCCCGAAGGCCGGGCCGTGCACGGCGGCGGATGCGGCCTGGGCATCGCCGATGGGCAGCTTGTCGCCGCGCTTGAGGGCGCGTCCCTGGTGGCCGCCGAAGCCGGCTTTCAGGTCGGTGCTGCGCGAACCCAGCACCAGCGGCACATCGATGCCGCCGGCCACCGCCAGGTAGGTGCGCATGCTGTGGCGCGGGGCGTGTTCCGGGTTGTCGGCGGCGGCCAGGCTGAGCTTGAGGACGCTGCCGGCGCGCACCGGGATGCTCCAGCAGGCGGCGATGGGGTGGCCATTGAGGGTGGCGCCGATGTCGTCGCCACCGAGGGCAATACGGGTGTCGGCGGTGAAGCGGATCTCGCACAGGCCCATGGTGATTTCCAGGCCGGCGGCATCGGCCGGATTGCCCACCAGCAGGTTGGCGCTGGCCAGCGCCAGGGTATTGAGGGCGCCACCAGGGTGGATGCCCAGGCTGCGATGGCCATGGCGGCCCAGGTCTTGTACCGACGCCAGCATGCCGGGTTGAAGGATGTCCATCATGATTCCACGCGCTCCACGGTAAAGCGTACACGGTCGCCCGGACGCAGCAGCGTCGGCGCTTCCTGGCTGGGGTCGAACAGGCTGAGCGAAGTGCGGCCCAGCAATTGCCAGCCGCCGGGCGAGGCCATGGGGTAGATCCCGGTCTGCTCGCCGCCGATACCCACCGAACCGGCCGGGATGGTGACGCGCGGCGTGGTGTGGCGGGGCGTGGCCAGTTCCGGCGCCAGGCCGCCCATATAGGCGAAGCCGGGCATGAAGCCGATGAAATAGACCACGTACTCGTCGCCGCTGTGACGGGCGATGACTTCATCGACGGAAAGACCGGTATGGCGTGCCACGTTCTCCAGGTCCGGGCCGCCGGTGCCGCCGTAGACCACGGGGATCTCGACGGTGCGGCCGGCGTGCTGCTGGACGTTGAGCCTGGGCCAGTGCTGGGTGATGCGTTGTGCCAGTGCGGCCAGGTCGCTGACCGGGCGTCGGGTGATGAGGGTCAGGTTGTTCATGCCGGGCACGACTTCGCTGACTTCGTCCCAGCTCTCGGCCAGTTCGGCCAGGGCCCAGATGCGCTGCTGCTGGGCCAGGGTCGCCGGGGCCGGCAGGCTGCAAAGCAGCGCGCTGTCGCCCAGCGGGTGGATCTGAGGTGGCTGCATGGTGTCTCTTGCCTCGCCTGTGATTTGTTTTAAGACCCCATCGATGCCACTGGAAGGGGTTCAAGGTGCGTCCGTGTGATGCCCTGCTTTTTTGCGGATATTACATTCCAGGCAAAATATAAACAATATGTCGATAAATTATTTATTTGTCTTTGCGATATAGTGTTGCCATTTCGTCGCCCTTCGCCTGATCGCCCATGAACAACGAGACGCCAGAATCCGTCCAGCCGCCGCAGCCTGCCGCTGCCGGGGCAGTCAAGCCCACCAAGATCGTTTCTTCCCAGCATCTGGTCTCCGAGCGCAGCGCCGAGCTCTCCGAGCTGGAGTACGCGCTGATCATGGCCAGTCATGCCTTCAACCGCTGGATGGTGCGCTGCATGGCCGCCGCTGGTGCCAAGGACATGACGGCCATCGAGGTGTCGTTGCTGCATCACGTCAATCATCGGGAGCGCAAGAAGAAGCTGGCTGATATCTGCTTCGTGCTCAATGTCGAAGACACCCATGTGGTCACCTATGCCCTCAAGAAGCTGGTGAAGGCCGGCTACGTCAAGAGCGAGAAAGCCGGCAAGGAATTGCTGTTTTCGACCACGCCGGCCGGTCAGGACCTGTGCATGAAGTACCGCGAAGTGCGCGAGCGCTGCCTCATCGAGGTACAGGCCGAGAGCGGCATCCCCAACCAGGCCATCGGCGAGGCGGCGCAGTTGCTGCGCAATGCTTCCGGGCTGTATGACACGGCTGCGCGCGCCGCGGCTTCCCTGTGAGTCGACTCGCAGGGCATTGAGAAAAGGATAGGACATGCGAGCCATTGAAATTAAGGAATTTGGCGGCCCCGAGGTATTGCAGCCTTGCGAGCGCCCCATGCCGGAGCTGAAGCCCGGTGAAGTGCTGATCAAGGTCCATGCGGCCGGTGTGAACCGGCCTGACGTGTTCCAGCGTACCGGCAACTATCCGGTGCCGCCGGGGGCTTCCGACCTGCCTGGGCTGGAAGTGGCGGGCGAGATCGTGGCCGGCGACCTGGGTGATAGCGGTTTCAGGCTGGGTGACCTTGTCTGTGCGCTGGTGCAGGGCGGTGGCTATGCCGAATATTGCGCCGCGCCGCTGGCGCAATGCCTGCCGGTCCCCAAGGGCTTGAGCGCGCTGGAAGCGGCGGCGCTGCCGGAGAACTATTTCACGGTCTGGAGCAACGTCTTCGACCGTGGCCAATTGTCGGGCCAGGAAACCCTGCTGGTGCAGGGCGGATCCTCGGGCATCGGCGTGACCGCCATCCAGATCGCCCGTGCGCTGGGGCATCGCGTGTTTGCCACGGCCGGCAGCGCCGAGAAGTGCCGTGCCTGCGAAGAGCTGGGGGCGGAGCGCGCCATCAATTACAAGACCGAGGACTTCGAGGCGGTGGTGAAGGACTTGACCGGTGGGCGTGGTGTTGACGTCATCCTGGACATGGTGGGTGGCGATTACCTGCCGCGCGAGATCAAGGCGCTGGCCGACGATGGCCGGCTGGTCTTCATCGCCCAACTGGGCGGTAGCAAGGGGCAGCTGGACATGGGCCAGGTGATGCGTCGTCGCCTGACCATCACCGGCTCCACCCTGCGCCCGCGCCCGGTGGCCTTCAAGGCGGCGATTGCGGCCAATCTGCGCCAGCATGTGTGGCCGCTGATCGAGGCGGGCAAGATCAAGCCGGTGATCCACCAGCGCTTCCCGCTGGAACAGGCGGCCCAGGCGCATGCCATGATGGAAAGCAGTACCCACATCGGCAAGATCATGCTGGAGCTGTAAGAGGGTAGGGCAGCAGGCAGGCGGTCTGGTTTGACCGTCTTTGCGGCTACCGGCTACAATACGAGGTTATCCAAATTCACACCAATCTCGTAGAACATAGCCTATGCGTCGCAAACTCGTAGCCGGTAACTGGAAAATGAATGGCAGCCTGGCTGCCAATGCCGCGCTGATCGCCGGTATCAAGGAAGGCCTTGTGGCCGGTGCCTGCGATGTCGCCGTCTGTGCGCCGGCGCCTTATCTGGCGCAGGTGCAGGCTGCGGTGGTCGGTTCGGTCGTGGCCTCGGGTGCGCAGGATATCTCTGCGCATGCCTCCGGTGCCTATACCGGCGAAGTCTCGGCAGCCATGTTGCAGGAGTTTGGTGTGCAGTACGTCATCATTGGTCACTCCGAGCGTCGCGCCTATCATGGCGAGTCCGATGCGGCGGTAGCGGCCAAGACCGTGGCGGCACTGCAGGCTGGCCTGGTGCCGCTGGTGTGCGTGGGCGAAACGCTGGAACAGCGCGAAGCCGGCCAGACCAACGATGTCGTGGGTGGTCAGCTCGATGTGGTGCTGGCAGCGTTGTCGGCTGAAGATGCGGCGCGCATCGTGGTAGCCTATGAGCCCGTCTGGGCCATCGGCACCGGCAAGACCGCCACGCCTGAGATGGCGCAGGAAGTGCACGCGATGCTGCGCGCCCGCCTGCAGGTCAAGAGTGCGGAGGCGGCTGCCAAGGTGCGCATCCTCTACGGTGGCAGCATGAAGCCGGACAATGCCGTGCAGCTGCTGGCGATGGCGGACATCGATGGTGGTCTCATTGGCGGCGCAGCATTGAAGGCAGCGGATTTCCTGGCCATCATTGCAGCGGCGGCCTGATTAGTGAAGTAAGGGGTTTGTCAGGCGTGCGAGGGATACTTCGGCGGCTGGCGATTGAAACATCAAGAGTGGACTCGTTTAAATGAATACTTTGTTTTTGGTTGTGGTTGTAGTTCAGGTGCTGGCGGCGCTGGCGATCATCGGTCTGGTGCTGTTGCAGCACGGCAAGGGCGCCGACATGGGTGCGGCCTTTGGTTCCGGTGCGTCCGGTAGCCTCTTCGGTGCGACCGGTTCGTCTAACTTCCTGTCGAAGTCGACTGCTGTGGCAGCCGGCATCTTCTTCGTGGCGACCCTGGGTCTGACCTTCATCGGCAATCACCACAGCGCGCAAAGCGGTGGTGTGATGGATAACCTGCCTGCTGCAGCCCCGGCTCCTGCTCAGCAAGCTGCGCCTGCTGCACCCGCTGCGCCGGTCGATGCGGCCAAGCCGGCTGACCAGTCGAATCAGATTCCGAAATAAGTTTTTGCGGATTCTGGAATAATCGAAGAATTAATTCATAAGAATCTTAGTTTTTGCAGATTGTGCAT
Source organism: Herbaspirillum sp. NPDC087042 (assembly GCF_044745245.1). NCBI lineage: Bacteria > Pseudomonadati > Pseudomonadota > Betaproteobacteria > Burkholderiales > Oxalobacteraceae > Herbaspirillum > Herbaspirillum sp. NPDC087042. Next base: position 29,743 of record NZ_JBIUZW010000028.1, read on the forward strand.
TGAACAAAAGTAACAAATGAAGTTAAAATAGCAGTCTCAGGCCGACGTGGTGAAATTGGTAGACACGCTATCTTGAGGGGGTAGTGGCGAAAGCTGTACGAGTTCGAGTCTCGTCGTCGGCACCATGAAATGAAATGAAAAGCCAGCGAAGGTCTTAGTGCCTGAGCTGGCTTTTTGTCGAGGAAGTTTCTGATTGATATTGAGAATCATTCCCATCGATAAACCAACGCATAGCGGCCAATCGTGAACCTCGAAAATTACTTCCCAGTTCTTCTGTTTATTCTTGTCGGCATCGGTGTCGGTGTCGCTCCCCAGCTCCTCGGTCGTCTCCTGGCTCCCCACAAGCCGGACGCACAAAAAACATCTCCCTACGAGTGCGGTTTCGAAGCGTTTGAAGATGCGCGCATGAAGTTTGACGTGCGCTACTACCTGATCGCCATCCTGTTCATCCTGTTTGACCTGGAAACCGCCTTCTTCTTCCCTTGGGGCGTGTCCATGCGTGAGCTGGGCTGGCAAGGTTTCGTCACGATGATGGTCTTCATCGCTGAATTTGTTGTCGGATTTTGGTACATCTGGAAAAAGGGTGCCCTGGAT
>NZ_JBIUZW010000028.1:30345-34714 GCF_044745245.1 Herbaspirillum sp. NPDC087042
CGTCGCCGCGCCAGTCCGACCTGATGATCGTGGCCGGTACCCTGTGCAACAAGATGGCGCCGGCATTGCGCAAGGTCTACGACCAGATGCCGGAACCGCGCTGGGTCATCTCCATGGGCTCCTGTGCCAATGGTGGTGGCTACTACCACTATTCGTACTCGGTGGTGCGTGGTTGCGATCGCATCGTCCCGGTGGACGTCTATGTCCCGGGTTGCCCGCCGACGGCTGAAGCGCTGCTGTATGGCGTGATCCAGCTGCAGAACAAGATCAAGCGCACCAACACCATCGCGCGCTAAGAGGGCAGTATGACGACTAAATTGGAAACTCTCGAAGCCGCCCTGCGTAATGCGCTTGGAGGGTATCTTCAGAACCTGACCGTGACCCTCGGTGAAGTCACCGTCGTGGTCAAGGCTGCTGACTACCTGTCCGCCATGCGCGTGCTGCGCGACCATGCGGATACTCGTTTCGAACAATTGCTCGACCTGTGCGGCGTGGACTACTCCACCTATGGCGATGGTGCCTGGGAAGGTCCGCGCTTTGCCGTGGTCTCGCACCTGATGTCGATCAGCCATAACTGGCGTGTTCGCGTGCGCGTGTTCGCGCCCGACGACGACCTGCCGCTGGTGGCGTCCGTGGATGGTATCTGGAACTCGGCCGGCTGGTACGAGCGCGAAGCCTTCGACTTCTACGGCATCCTCTTCGATGGTCACGCCGACCTGCGTCGCATCCTGACCGACTACGGCTTCATCGGCCACCCGTTCCGCAAGGACTTCCCGGTCTCGGGCTATGTCGAAATGCGCTACGACGCCGAACAGAAACGCGTCATCTATCAACCCGTAACGATCGAGCCGCGCGAAATCACTCCGCGCATCATTCGTGAAGAAAACTACGGGATCAAATAATGGCAGAGATCAAAAACTATACGCTGAACTTCGGTCCTCAGCACCCGGCCGCGCACGGCGTGTTGCGTCTGGTGCTGGAGCTGGACGGTGAAGTCATCCAGCGCGCCGACCCTCATATCGGCCTGCTGCATCGTGGCACCGAAAAGCTGGCCGAGCAGAAGACCTTCCTGCAGTCCGTGCCCTACATGGATCGCCTGGACTACGTCTCGATGATGAGCAACGAGCACGGTTACGTGCTGGCCATCGAGCGCCTGCTGGGTCTGGAAGTGCCGCTGCGCGCGCAGTACATCCGCGTGATGTTCGACGAAATCACCCGCCTGCTGAACCACCTGATGTGGATCGGCGCGCACGCGCTGGACGTGGGCGCGATGGGCGTGCTGCTGTATGCCTTCCGTGAGCGTGAAGACCTGTTCGACTGCTACGAAGCCGTCTCCGGCGCCCGTATGCACGCGGCCTACTACCGTCCGGGTGGCGTCTATCGCGACCTGCCGGACAGCATGCCGCAATACAAGGCATCGATCGTGCGCAACGACAAGGCCATCCGCGAACTGAACGAAAACCGTCAGGGTTCGCTGCTGGACTTCATTGAAGACTTCACCAACCGTTTCCCGACCTATGTCGACGAATACGAAACCCTGCTGACCGATAACCGTATCTGGAAGCAGCGTCTGGTGGGCGTGGGCGTGGTCTCGCCGGAACGTGCCCTGCAGATGGGCTTCTCCGGTCCGATGCTGCGTGGCTCGGGTATCGCCTGGGACTTGCGCAAGAAGCAGCCCTACGAAGTCTACGACCTGATGGATTTCGACATCCCCGTGGGCAAGAACGGCGACTGCTACGACCGTTACCTGGTGCGCGTGGCCGAAATGCGCCAGTCGAACCGCATCATCAAGCAGTGCGTGGAATGGTTGCGCAACAACCCGGGTCCGGTCATCACCGACAACCACAAGATCGCTCCTCCGAAGCGTGCGGACATGAAGTCCAACATGGAAGACCTGATCCACCACTTCAAGCTGTTCACCGAAGGTTTCCGCGTGCCTGCCGGCGAAGCGTATGCCGCCGTCGAGCATCCGAAGGGCGAGTTCGGTATCTACCTGGTCTCGGATGGCGCCAACAAGCCGTATCGCCTGAAGATCCGCGCTCCGGGCTTTGCCCACCTGCAGGCCCTGAACGAAATGGCCAAGGGCCACATGATTGCCGACGCGGTCACCATCATCGGTACGCAAGACATCGTGTTCGGGGAAATCGACCGGTAAGTCGAGCAAGAGTAAGAGTCAAGGCGGGCTTCGATGAGAAGCCCGTCAAGTTTGGGGAATATCCAATAACCGCGCAGTAATGATGCGCATGGATGGCCAACGATATGCTGTTAAGTCAAGAAGCCCTTAAGAAAATCGATCGCGAACTCGCGAAGTATCCGGCGGATCAGCGCCAGTCTGCGGTCATGTCCGCGCTGCGCATCGCCCAGGTGGATCACGGCTGGTTGCCGGCCGAACTGCAGCAGGAAATTGCCGACTACATCGGCATGCCGGCTGTGGCCGTGCAAGAAGTCGCGACCTTCTACAACATGTTCAACACCAGCCCGGTGGGCAAGCACAAGATCACCGTGTGCACCAACCTGCCGTGCCTGCTGTCGGGCGGCGAGCGCGCTGCACATCACCTGAAGCACAAGCTGGGCATCGATTACAAGGAAACCACGGCCGACGGCCGGTTCACCCTGATGGAAGGCGAATGCATGGGCGCTTGCGGCGACGCACCTGTCATGCTGGTCAACAACCATCAAATGTGCAGCTGGATGTCCAACGAAAAGATCGACGCGCTGCTGGAGGAACTGAAGAAATGACCTGCCTGCACGACCGCCACATCAAACCGCTGATCCTCGCCGACCTGAATGGCGAGAACTGGCACCTTGAGGATTACATCAAGCGCGGCGGCTACGAGTCGCTCAAGCGCATCCTCAACGACAAGATCACTCCCGAACAAGTCATCGCCGACCTCAAGGCCTCCGGCCTGCGTGGTCGTGGCGGTGCTGGTTTCCCGACCGGCCTGAAGTGGAGCTTCATGCCCCGTCAGTTCCCGGGCCAGAAGTACCTCGTCTGCAATACAGATGAAGGCGAGCCGGGTACTTTCAAGGACCGTGACATCATTCGTTACAATCCGCACGCACTGATCGAAGGCATGATCATCGGCGGTTACGCGATGGGTATCACCGTCGGCTACAACTACATCCACGGCGAGATCTTCTCGGCCTACGAGCGTTTCGAAGAAGCGCTGGAAGAGGCGCGCGCCGCCGGTCTGCTGGGCAACAACATCCTGGGTACCGAGTTCAGCTTCCAGTTGCATGCGCACCATGGTTATGGCGCCTACATCTGCGGCGAGGAAACCGCGCTGCTGGAATCCCTGGAAGGCAAGAAGGGCCAGCCGCGCTTCAAGCCGCCGTTCCCGGCCAGCTTCGGCCTGTACGGCAAGCCGACCACCATCAACAACACCGAGACCTTCGCGGCCGTGCCCTTCATCTTCAAGGTAGGCCCGCAGGCCTACGCCGAGATGGGCAAGCCCAACAACGGCGGCACCAAGATCTTCTCGATCTCGGGCGACGTCGAGCGTCCGGGCAACTACGAGATCCCGCTGGGCACCCCGTTCTCCACGCTGCTGGAACTGGCAGGTGGCATGCGCGGTGGCAAGAAGATCAAGGCGGTCATCCCCGGCGGCTCGTCCGCACCGGTGATCCGTGGCGATGTCATGATGGACACCACCATGGACTACGACGCCATCGCCAAGGCCGGCTCCATGCTGGGTTCGGGCGCGGTGATCGTGATGGACGAGACCCGTTGCATGGTCAAGTCGCTGCTGCGTCTGTCCTACTTCTACTACGAAGAATCCTGCGGCCAGTGCACGCCGTGCCGTGAAGGCACCGGCTGGATGTACCGCATGGTGGAACGTATCGAGAACGGTCACGGCAAGATGGAAGACCTCGATGTGCTGAACTCGGTGGCAGACAACATCCAGGGTCGCACCATCTGTGCACTGGGTGACGCAGCGGCCATGCCGGTGCGCGCCTTCGTGAAGAATTTCCGCGAAGAGTTCGAGTACCACATCGAGCACAAACACTGCCTGGTTCCGGCTTACATCTGAACAGGGCAGGGGATGCACGGCGGGATCCAATAACAATTCCGCCGGCATCGTTGGCAAAGAATATTTAGCTTGGGCAAACAGCCATGGTTGAAATCGAAATAGACGGCAAGAAGGTTGAAGTGCAGGAAGGCAGCATGGTCATGGACGCTGCCAATAAACTCGGCACGTACATTCCTCACTTCTGCTATCACAAGAAACTGTCCATCGCGGCCAACTGCCGCATGTGCCTGGTCGAGGTCGAAAAGGCCCCGAAGCCGCTGCCTGCCTGCGCCACACAGTTCTATTGAGGAATGTTCTTTAGTACAGTCAGCTACTTTTATGTCTTTTGCCTTATGTTT
>NZ_JBIUZW010000029.1:0-30260 GCF_044745245.1 Herbaspirillum sp. NPDC087042
ACCCCGTACACCATCGTGTAACCCAGGGCGATCAGTGCGTACATGCTGCCTAGCACCAATCCGTTGATGATCTGCTGGATGAAAATGTCCATGAATAACTCTTCGATCTAGATGAAAACAGGAAAAACACGAAGCCTCGCACAAGGGTGCGGTGCTGCGCGAAAGCATGGCGATGAGCAAAAACCGTTCCCGCCACTCGGGATGGCAATGCGGCCCTTCATAAATGGCGACGGCCATGCCAGCAGAACCGGAAGACATCCGGGAGAAAGAAAAGAGGAAGATCAGCCGCTGTCGCCGCGGATGCGGCACAAGCGCATGGTGCAGGAAGGCCGGGTGCGGCAGGGACGAGCCTGTCGCCACATGCCGGCGGGCAGATGGACTTGCATGGTTGGTGTCTCCCAGTGTCTCGTGACGCCGCGTTGGCGGCGCGCGCCCTGCTTGAAGCGGGCTTGCCCGTAGCCACCTTTTGGGTGGCCCGTCGATATTGGTGCGGAATTATACGCAGAACGGACACACAATCCAGCACAAAACTGAGCGCTGTTACATAAGAATTGCGGTAAGACCAGTGAATCGTCGTGCTTTATTGCAATGACAGCCGCTAAATTGAAAAAGGCTTGCATCAGCAAGCCTTTTTCGGTCCTTCCAGCAGTGACTGTACCGGCCTCAGGCCGTCGTCTCCTGGGCCACACCGGTGCGTGCACCCAGCCCCTTGGGCAGCGGGAAGGTGACGTTCTCTTCGATGCCGTCGAGTACCCGCACACTGCGCGCGCCCAGCTCACGGATACGTTCGATGACGGCCTGCACCAGCACCTCCGGTGCCGACGCGCCCGCGGTCACGCCGATGCGCTGGCGGCCGGCGACCCATTGCGGATCGATCAGGTCAGCGTTGTCGACCATGAAGGCTGGCACGCCCTTCTTCTCGGCCAGCTCGCGCAGGCGGTTGGAATTGGAACTGTTGGGGCTGCCCACCACGATCACCACGTCCACCTGCGGCGCCATGAACTTGACGGCTTCCTGGCGATTGGTGGTGGCGTAGCAGATATCGCCCTTCTTTGGTTCGGCGATGGCCGGGAAGCGTTCGCGCAAGGCGGCGATGATCTCGGCCGTATCGTCCACCGACAGGGTGGTCTGCGACACATAGGCCAGCAGGGCCGGATCGGCCACCTGCAGGCGCTGCACGTCTTCCACCGTCTCCACCAGATGCATGCCTGCCTCGGTCTGGCCCATGGTGCCCTCGACTTCCGGGTGGCCGGCATGGCCGATCATGATGATCTCGCGGCCTTCGCGGCGCATCTTCGCCACTTCCATGTGCACCTTGGTGACCAGCGGACAGGTGGCATCGAACACCGTCAGGCCACGCTCGGCGGCTTCGGCCTGGATGGCCTTGGACACGCCGTGGGCCGAGAAGATGACGGTATTACCCGCCGGCACGTCGGCCAGCTCCTCGATGAAGACCGCACCCTTGGCGCGCAGGTCATTGACCACGTAGGCGTTGTGCACGATCTCGTGGCGCACGTAGATGGGCGCGCCGAACTGCGCCAGCGCGCGCTCGACGATCTCGATGGCGCGGTCCACACCGGCGCAGAAACCGCGCGGCTGGGCCAGCAGGATCTCGGATTCGGCTTTGTCCATGGTCATGGTATTTCCCTTGTTTCTCAATGCTTCTCTAGCGCTGTATCGCCAATTTACTAGGTGCTTACAGGATTCCGATGATTTTGACTTCGAACTTCAGCGTTTGCCCGGCCAGCGGGTGATTGAAGTCGAAAACTGCGCCATCATCATCCATCGATCGCAGGATACCGGCAAAGCGGCCGCCACCGGGAGCGGCGAAATCCACCAGGTCACCGATGCGGTATTGCTCGTCCATGGCCGAGTTCTCTTGCAGCGTGGCCAGCGAGATACGCTGAATCAGTTCATCGCTGCGTTCGCCGAAGGCCTGGGCCGGCGCCAGTTCGAAGGTCTGGTGCGTGCCTTCGGGCAGGCCCAGCAGGCAGGCTTCCAGGAAGGGCGCCAGCTGGCCCTGGCCGAACTGCAGGGTGGCCGGATTCTCGTTGAAGGTGCTGACGATATCTTCACCTTCCAGCGAAGCCAGGCGGTAATGCAGGGTGAGATAAGCGTTGTCGGTGACGACAGGTACGGATGGGCTGGACATGAAAGGAACTCGAATGTGCACAAGAACCCGCTATTGTAAGCCACGTTGGCCCGCCGCGCCGCTGCCGGCATCGTCTGCCGCGGCCCCGTCTCCCACCGGGAAGGCCTGTCGTTGACCCGGCTCAAGACTTCGTCCCCGTCTCCCTCCCCTCTCTTCATTTCAGGATCAGGCAAGCATGAGCATCATCGATTGGCCCAAGGAACAGCGCCCACGCGAGCGCCTCTTGCAACATGGCGCGGCGGCGCTGTCGGACGCCGAATTGCTGGCGATCTTCCTGCGCGTGGGCATTCCCGGCAAGAACGCCGTGGAACTGGCGCGCGATACCCTGCAACGATTCGGCTCGCTCACTGCCATGCTCCATGTCGCCGAGAAGAACCTGGCCCTGGGCAGTGGCGTGGGCCCGGCCAAATGCAGTCAGTTGCTGGCCGCACTGGAGCTGTCGCGGCGCGCCATTCATGAAGAGCTCAAGGAAGGCAGCAGGCTGAACTCGACCCAGAGAGTCGCCGATTATCTGAAGCTTCTCTTCAAGAACAGGGAACGCGAGAGTTTCGTCATCCTGTTCCTGGATGTGCGCAACAAGCTGATCTGCATGGAAGAAATGTTCAGCGGCACGCTCAACCATGCCGCCGTCTACCCCCGCGAGGTAGTCAAGGCCACCCTGCGCCACAATGCCGCTGCGGTGATCCTGGCCCACAACCATCCATCGGGCGACCCCGAGCCCAGCGATGCCGACCTGACGCTCACCGAGGCCCTGGCCGATGCCCTGGAGTTGATCGACGTGCAGTTGCTGGACCATTTCGTGGTCGCGGGGACACGGCTCTATTCCTTCGCCGACCATGGGAAGCTCTGAGCCCGAAGCCCCCCACATCGCCCGCAAAGCCTTATACGGACTGGCTTTGCGACCGATGCGAATGATCAAGAAAGCAATTGCGTCGCAAATTGTTAAATTCAATCATCAACTTATGACACAATTGTTTTTCGCAAGTCATTGAAAAGCCTGAGTTTTTTCCATATACTCTTGTTTTTCCCAAATTCGGAAATTTTTAAGGAGTACTAACATGGCACGTGTCTGCCAAGTCACCGGGAAGGGGCCGATGGTCGGCAACAACGTTTCCCATGCAAACAACAAGACCAAGCGTCGCTTCCTGCCCAACCTGCAGAATCGCCGCATTTTCGTCGAATCCGAGAACCGCTGGGTTTCGCTGCGTTTGTCCAACGCCGGCCTGCGTGTGATCGACAAGATCGGCATCGATGCCGTCCTGGCCGATCTGCGTGCTCGTGGCGATTAAGTCTAATTAGCAGAGTAAAGGAAATCTATCATGGCGAAATCCGGCCGCGACAAAATCAAACTGGAGTCGACCGCAGGTACTGGTCACTTCTACACCACCACCAAGAACAAGCGTACTACGCCCGAAAAGATCAGCATCATGAAGTTCGATCCCAAGGCACGTAAGCACGTCGAATACAAGGAAACCAAGATCAAGTAATTGATCCCCGGTTACCGATAAAAAACCCGCAGAGCGATCTGCGGGTTTTTTATTGCCTGTCGGTCCTGGAGCTTGCCCGGCTACCTGGCCGCAAGCGACCGTACAGCAGCCACCCTCTCCCTACACACCACAAAGAAAAATCCCCGCAGATCGCTCGGCGGGGATTTTTCTTTCATATCCCGGCACACAACCGGGAACGAAGATGACAGATCAGGCGTAGCTGCGCAGGCGCACGGCGAAGTCACGCAGTGCCTTCACGCCGGATGCCTCGGCGCGGGTGCACCAGTCTTGCAGTTGTTGCAGCAGCTGTTCGCGGGTCGAGTGCGAACGCTCCCAGATGGCGCCCAGCTCGATGCGCATCTCGTGCATGGTCTTGAGCGCCTTGCTGTGGGCGAACAGCTCGGAGAGCTGCGCCTTCTGGCCGTCTTCCAGACGACCCGGCTCACGCTGCAGCAGCTTCTTGGAGGTCTTCAGGAAGCGCGATTCCAGCTTGGCCTTCTCGATCAGGTGATCCAGCTCGTCCTTCCAGGCGGTCTTCAGGGAACCGGCATACTTGGCGGTCACATCGTAGCGGTTGGCGATGACGGACTGCAGGGTATCGAAGTCGACCACGGCCTTCTTGCTGTCGAACTTGGGCACCGGTGCCACCTTCTTCACCTTGGCCAGGCCGAAGGTTTCCAGAATGCGGATATACATCCAGCCGACGTCGAATTCGTACCACTTCGACGAGAACTTGGCCGAGGTACCGAAGGTGTGGTGGTTGTTGTGCATTTCCTCGCCACCGATGAGGATGCCGATCGGGAACAGGTTGGTCGAAGCGTCGATGCAGTCGTAGTTGCGATAGCCCCAGAAGTGGCCCAGGCCGTTGACCACGCCAGCGGCCCAGAACGGGATCCATGCCATCTGCACAGCCCAGACGGTCAGGCCGATGCCGCCGAAGAGCAGCACGTCGATGATCAGCATGATGCCCACACCCTGCCAGCCGTACTTGCTGTAGATGTTGTGCTCGATCCAGTCATCGGGCGTGCCATGGCCGAATTTCTCCATGGTCTCGGCATTCTTGGACTCGTTGCGGTAGAGCTCGGCACCCTGCCACATCACCTTGTTGATGCCGCGGGTCTGCGGGCTGTGCGGATCGTCTTCGGTCTCGCACTTGGCGTGGTGCTTGCGGTGGATGGCGGCCCATTCCTTGGTCACCATGCCGGTGGTCATCCACAGCCACAGGCGGAAGAAGTGGCTGGGGATCGCGTGCAGGTCGAGCGCGCGGTGCGCCTGGCAACGATGCAGGTAGAGAGTCACGCCCACGATGGTGATGTGCGTCATCACCAGGGTGTAAATGACAATCTGCCAACCGCTTGCGTGCAGCAAACCATTGGCAACAAAGTCGAGGATCGCATCAAAGGTCATCACTACTCCAAATAGAAAACAACTATCGGACTACACAACGGAACACAAACTTGTTCCGTCAAAATGGTTATATTTTCTTTTAATTGCCGGGCATTGTACGCGAATTCTGCTCGTCTGGGACATCAGGATTTTCCTTGGGCAGGCTTTGGCGGAAGCTGCGCTCATCCATGATGCGGATATCCCGCTTGGCGTGGGCCACCTGGATGCCCTGGGCCTTGAAGGCCTTCCAGATTGCCCTGTTGACGTCGGACAACACATTCAGGCGTCCGTTTTCCGGGTCGGTGATCCAGAATCCCAGTTCCAGCTCCAGTCCGTCGGCCCCGATCTTGATCAGCAAGGCCTGCGGCGCCACCTGCTGGGATACCCGCTGCACTTCAAGTGCGGCCTGTTCCATGATGGACAAGACGGTTTCCACATCATCCTGGTACAGAATTGTAAGCTGCGTGGACAAACGTACAATGCGATGCGTCAATGAATAGTTCTGTACCGGATTGGAGACAAACAATTCATTGGGCAAGACCGATTCGATCCCATCCAGGCCTTCCAGGATGGTGTAGCGGGTGTTGATCTGGGTGACCTTGCCAAAATATTTCTCTACAGCAACCATGTCGCCAATCACCATGCTGCGTTCCAGCAGGATCACGAAGCCCGAGACATAGCTGCTGGCGATCTTCTGCAGACCCAGGCCGATACCCACGCCCAGCGCGCCGCCGAAGACCGACAGCACGGTCAGGTCGATGCCCACCAGCGACAGGCTGACCAGGAAGGCGATCAGGATCAGGATGGCCCGTGCCATGCGGGCCACCACGGTGCGCAGCGAGGAGTGCATGCCGCTGAACTTCATGAGCCGGTTTTCCAGCACCGTACCGATCCACAGCGCGATGATCAGCGTCACCAGCACCGAGGCCGCCGCCTGCAGCATGGTCAGCAGCGACACCTTGTGGCGCCCCAGCGGCAGCGTGGTGGTATCGAGGTAATCGACGAAATCGGGCCACACGCCGATGATCCACATCAGCACGCACAGCCAGACCAGCACGGCGATCACCTTCTCCGACAGGTGCAACAGCGCGCCCACGGTGGCGTCCTTGACGAAGATGCCGCGCAGCACATAGAACACGAAACGCATCGACACCTGGGCTACGGTCAGCGGGAACATGATTTCCCACAGCGACACCGAATGCCCGACGCGCCTGAGTGCATAGTAGGACCCGGTGAGCAGGGCCAGTGTCAGCAACGGCGAGAGCACGCGGGCAAAGCTCTTCACACCGATCTGCATCACCAGCGATTGCTCTTCCTGGTCACCGGGCAACACGAAGCGGCTGCGCAACCAGCGCGAGAGGCCGATGCCGCCCAGCAGGCATAGCGCGATCACGATCAGCTGGCGCAGCAGCGCCAGCGGTTGCGGGTCAGTGAACAGGGAGAGGAAATGGTCGGTCATGGCTGGCCGGATAGGGATCAAACAATATGGCGGCGCCGTCCAGCGGCAGGCATGGCGCACCACCCGTGGCGGGTTCTTGCCTGGGGGCGGTAGATATGCTCGGCGCGGTGGTTGGCGAACCCGCAATTGTACCTATTTTGCGACCGGCTCTATCATGATGCGACCTATTTTCGTAGCGCCCAGGCGTTCGGCGCCCTCCTCCGGGACGCAATCGACCTCCTCAACTCCATTCATCAATTGACGTGCACGCGCCCCCGCTCCGCCAGGACCGGGTGGCGGAACGGGGGCGCGCCTGTCATCTCACTGCAGCTGGAGTCCCTTGCGGATGGCGGCATCGACCGGTCCGGCCGGCATGAAGCGGCGCAGCTTGGTCAGCAGCGAGGCCTGGCCCGGCGGGGTGTAGCGCATCTTCCAGCGGCGCTCCAGGGCGGCCGCGACGATGGTCTTGGCGACCGTTTCCGGCAGCGGTGCCTGATTGACCTGCTGCGCCACGGCGGCTGCAGCGGCATTGCGCTGCGCCTCATAGGCGGCGATCCGCCCAGCCGTCTTGGGGGCATTGAGATCCAGGCTGGTACGGGTGTAGGAGGGTTCGATCAGGACCACGCGCACGCCGAACTGGCGCGTCTCGTGATCCAGGCTTTCGGAAAGCCCCTCGACGGCATGCTTGGAGGCGGCATACAGCCCCATGTAAGGGGCCGGCAGGAAGCCCAGCACCGAACTGACGTTGACGATACGCCCATGGCCCTGGCGGCGCATGTACGGCAAGACGGCCTGGCTGGTGCGCAGCAAGCCCAGCACGTTGACATCGAAGAGCGCCTGCGCCTCTTGCACCGAAGTTTCCTCCACGGCACCCACCAGCGACATGCCGGCATTGTTGACCAAGATATCGATGACCTGCTCGCGCTCGATCACTTCCTGCACCGCTGCTGCCACCGAATCGGCGTCGCGCACATCCATTTCGATCAGATTCACGCCGGCGATGCCGACCGCCCCCTCCAGCTTGCGCACGGTGCCATAGACCACGTGGCCGCGTGCTGCGAACAGTTGCGCTGTTGCCCGACCAATACCCGACGAGACGCCGGTCACGACCACCACCTTGTTGAGGGACATGTTGTTTCTCCTTGCTTGGGAATGAAGCGGCGCCACGAAGGCCACGCCGGACGATTTAAGAGTTCATTTAACATCTATAAATAGATTACAATTGAACTCTAAATTTCGCAAGAAGTTTTCGCAGAGAGGAGTTCATCCCATGAAAAAGAGCAAGCAGGACACCGAAGAGTCGCGCAAGCGCATCCTCTCGGCCGCCACCCGCATGTTCCTCGCCGATGGCCTGGCAGAGACCGGGATCGCCAGCATCATGCAGGCGGCGGGCCTGACCCAGGGCGGCTTCTACCGGCATTTCCGGTCCAAGGAACAACTCATCGTCGAAGCCAGCAAGGCGGCCAACGAGCACATGTTCGCGGCCTTCTCCGAGGCCGTGGCCGGTCGCTCGCCACAGCAGGCGCTGGCGCTGGCAATCGATATGTATCTGGACCAACTGAGCCGCCAGGACTGCGACGGCATGTGCCCGCTGCCCAACCTGGGCAGCGAATTGCGCCGCGCCGATGCCCTGGTAAGAGGCGCCGCCATGGCCGGCCATCAAAGGCTGGTGCAGTTCTACCAGACGCTGGCCCGCCAGGCCGGCGCCACCGACCCCGCCGAACTGGGGGCGGCGCTGGTGACGGCCATGGTCGGGGCCGTGATGCTGGCGCGGGTGGCCGTCAATGCCCAGGCGCAAGCCGCCATCCTGGCCAATTGCCGCAAGACCCTGCACGCCATGCTGCCCGCCACAGAGGACCGCGCCTGATCGCCTCCGGCATCCCCGTTGTGTCTTTCGCGCCAAGCGGAAAGAAATGGCTTGAATTTTTTAGAGTTCATTGATACTCTATTTTTAGCGGTTAGATGCACTCTAAGGTTCGACAATCAATCCCAGCCCCTTTCCTCGAGGTCTCCATGCACACCCTGCTCTCACGCCTGCCCCGGCGCACCGTCATCAGCGCCACGCTCCTGCTCTCCCTGGCCGCCTGCGGTCATCCACCGCCGCCCGTGGATCCGGTAGCCAAGGTCGCCTGGATCACCGTACAGCCCGCCGCCGCCGGGCAGGTCAGCTTTACCGGGGTGGTCCATGCCCGCACTGAAAGCAACCTGGGCTTCCGGGTGGCCGGCAAGATCGTCGAACGCCTGGTCGATCCGGGCCAGACCGTGCGCCGTGGCCAACCCCTGATGCGCATCGATGCCGTGGACTACGACCTGGCCCTGGCCGCTGCCCGTTCCGCCGTCGAGGCCGCACAGGCGCGCCAGGTGCAGGCCGTGGCCGAGGAAGCGCGACTGCGCAAGCTACTGGAACATGGCGCCACCTCCAACCAGGCCTATGAACTCGCCAAGGCCGCCGCCGACGCTGCCGTAGCCCAGACCCGTGCCGAAGCCGCCCGCGCCCGTGAAACCGAAAACCAGCGCGATTACGCCGTGCTCAAGGCCGACATGGATGGCGTCGTGCTGGCCGTGCCGAGCGACGTCGGCCAGGTGGTCGCAGCCGGACAGACGGTGGTATCGCTGGCTCGCAATGGCGCGCGCGAAGCACTGGTCTACCTGCCGGAACAGGAACTGGCGATCGGCCGGCGCAACGCTACTGCCACCCTCTTCAGCGATCCCGGCCAGAGCGCGCCCGCTACCCTGCGTGAACTGGCGGCCGTGGCCGACCCGCAAACCCGCACCTACCTGGCGCGCTACACCCTGGCGGGCAGCGCTGCCCAGGCCCCGCTGGGCGCCACCGTCACCATCCATGTCGCAGCCCCTGTCGCTGAAGGGGTACGCCTGCCCATCAGCGCCCTGGTGGACCAGGGCAAGGGCACCGGCGTATGGGTGATCGATGACAAGAGCGGAACCCTCAGGCTGCAGCCGGTCAAGGTCGCACAGATCGGCGAAGAACTGGCGCGCGTCTCGCAAGGGCTGGCCGCCGGCCAGCGCGTGGTAGCCATGGGTGGCCACCTGCTCAAGGCCGGCCAGAAGGTCGAACTGCTGGCAGAAACCCGCATGGGGAGCGCATCATGAGCGGCTTCAATCTCTCCGCCTTCGGCGTGCGCCAGCGCGCCATCACGCTGTTCCTGATCATCGCCATCAGCGTGGCCGGCATCTTCGCCTTCTTCCGCCTGGGCCGTGCCGAGGATCCCAGCTTTATGGTGAAGGTCATGACCATCGCCGCCACCTGGCCCGGCGCCACCGCCCAGGAAATGCAGGAGCAGGTCGCCGACCGGCTGGAGAAGCGCCTGCAGGAACTGGAAGCCTATGACCGCGTGGAAACTGCCGCCCGCCCCGGGCTGGTCACCATGAAGCTCTATCTCAAGGACGACACCGACGCCAAGACCGTAGAAGAACAGTTCTACCAGGTGCGCAAGAAGCTGGGCGACGAAGCCGTCAACCTGCCGCACGGCGTCTACGGTCCCTTCATCAATGACGAGTACTCGGACGTCTATTTCTCGCTCTTCTCGCTGGAAGCCAGGAAGCTGCCGCACCGCCAGCTGGTGCTGCAGGCCGAGGAGATCCGTCAGCGTCTGCTGCACGTAGCCGGCGTGCAGAAGGTCAATATCCTGGGCGAGCAGCAACAACGCATCTTCGTCGACATCTCCTATCAACGATTGGCCACCTTGGGCATCAAGGCACAAGCCATCATCGACGCCCTGGGCAAGCAGAACAACGTGACCTCGGCCGGTTTCGTCGAGACCAGCGGTCCGCGCGTGCAACTGCGCCTGGATGGCGCCATCGACAGCATCGAGGCGGTCAAGGCCATTCCCATCGTGGGCGCCGAACGTACCGTCAAGCTGGGCGACATCGCCGAGGTGCGCCGTGGCTACGAAGACCCGGCCAGCTTCGTCATCCGTACCCAGGGCGAATCGGCACTGGTGCTGGGTGTGGTCATGAAGAAGGGCTACAACGGCCTGCAACTGGGCGAGGACCTCGGCAGCTTCCAGCACAAGCTGCAGGGTGAACTGGCCACGGGTATTACGCTGGAGCAGATCGCCGACCAGTCCAAGGCCATCAAGGCTGCCATCAACGAATTCATGGTCAAGTTCTTCATGGCCCTGGCGGTGGTGATCGCAGTGAGCCTGGCCACCCTGGGCTGGCGGGTCGGCGTGGTGGTGGCCGCCGCCGTGCCACTGACGCTGGGTGCGGTGTTCGTCATCATGCTCATGACCGGCCGCGTATTCGACCGTATCACGCTGGGTGCGCTGATCCTCTCGCTGGGCCTGCTGGTGGACGATGCCATCATCGCCATCGAGATGATCGTGGTGAAGATGGAAGAAGGGCTCGGTCGCGTGGCCGCAGCCACCTATGCCTGGACCGCCACGGCCGCGCCGATGCTCTCGGGCACGCTCTTGACCATCATCGGCTTCTTGCCGGTGGGCTTCGCCCGCTCCACGGCAGGCGAATACGCCGGCAACATCTTCTGGGTGGTGGCCTTCGCCCTGCTGACCTCGTGGGTGGTGGCCGTGCTCTTCATCCCCTACATGGGCGTGAAGATGTTGCCCAACATCCCCGTGAAGGCCGGTGGTCACGACGAGATCTACAGCACGCCCAACTATGTGCGCCTGCGCAATCTGGTTCGGTGGTGCGTGGACCACAAGTGGCTGACCGCCGCCGTCACCGTGGGCCTGTTCCTGCTGGCCGGCGTGGGCATGGGCTCGGTGCAGAAGCAGTTCTTCCCCAATTCCGAACGTCCTGAGCTGACGCTGGAAATCAATCTCCCGCCAGGCAGTGCCTTTGCCGCCACCGACGCCGTGGTCAAGCAGATCGAAGCCAACCTGCGCCAGGAGCCGGAAGCCGAGGTCGTCTCCAGTTACGTCGGCCAGGGTACGCCGCGCTTCTTCCTCTCGGTCAATCCGGAGCTGCCCAATCCCGCCTTCGCCCAGATGATCGTGCTCACCGCCGGCCCCGCCGAGCGTGACGTGCTCAAGGAAAAGATCCGCAAGATGATCGCCGAAGGCCGCTTCCCGCAGGCCCGGGTGCGCGTGAGCCAGTTCGTGTTCGGCCCGCCGGTGCCCTTCCCCGTGCTGTTCCGCGTGGTCGGCCCCGACCTGGACAAGGTGCGCGACATCGCCGAACAGGTCCGCGTGGTGATGGCAGCCAACCCCGACATGCGCGACGTCCACATGGACTGGGGCAACCGTACTCCCACCGTGCATCTGAGCCTGGACCAGGAACGTCTGCGCCAGGTCGGCCTGTCGCCGCGCGACGCTGCTACCCAGCTGCAGGCCATGCTCAATGGCATCCCCGCCACCCAGGTACGCGAAGGCTTGCGTACGGTGGACGTGCTCATCCGCAGTCCCCATGCCGAACGCAGCAACCTGGCCGACCTGCGCAACCTGGTACTGACTACCGACAGCGGCGCCAGCGTGCCACTGGCCCAGGTGGCACATCTGGAAACGCGGATGGAAGATGCCGTCCTCAAGCGCTATGACCGCGAGACCTATATCGCCGTGCAGGGCGACATCCGCGACGGCACCCAGCCGCCCGACGTGACCCACGCCATCCTGCCCAAGCTGGAGCAGCTCAAGGCCAGCCTGCCGGCGGGCTACCACATCGACACCGGCGGCTCGGTGGAAGAAAGCGCCAAGGCCGACCAGGCGCTGGCCAAGCTGTTCCCGCTGATGATCATCCTGATGTTGACCATCATCATGCTGCAGGTACGTTCCTTCGCCACCATGTGGATGGTGTTTGCCACCGCGCCGCTGGGCTTGGTTGGTGCCGTGCCCACGCTGCTGGTGTTCCACCAGGCCTTCGGCTTCAACGCCATCCTCGGCCTGATCGGCCTGGCGGGCATCCTGATGCGCAATACGCTGATCCTGGTGGACCAGATTCGCCATGACCTGGATGCCGGCCTGTCGGCCTATGAGGCGGTGATCGAATCGACGGTGCGCCGTGCGCGTCCGGTGATCCTGACCGCCGTGGCGGCGATGCTGGCCTTCATCCCGCTGACCCATTCCAGCTTCTGGGGTCCGCTGGCCTATGTGCTCATCGGCGGCGTCGGGGTGGGTACGGTCCTGACCCTGCTGTTCCTGCCGGCGCTGTATTCGTTGTGGTTCAAGGTGCGCAAGCCGGTCGCTGCCGCCCCTCACCTGCAGGCTGTCCAACTCAAGGAGTTCGCATGAACATCATCAAGCACCTGGGCGCAGCGTCCCTGCTCGCCACCCTGCTGGCCGGCTGCTCGCTGGCCCCCACCTACGAACGGCCGGACCTGCCGGTGCAAACCCAGTGGCCGGAGAACCTGGCGGCCACCCCGACTGACGCGACGGGCAACACCCCGGCCGCCAGCCTGCCCTGGCAGGAATTCTTCCGCGACCCGTCGCTGCGGCAGCTCATCGCCCTGGCGCTGGACCATAACCGCGACCTGCGCGTGGCGGCGCTGAACATCGAACGGGCCCGTTCGTTGTACCAGGTGCAGTCGGCCGACCGCCTCCCCACGCTCAACCTGGGCGTCTCCGGCGCCCGCCAGGAAACCCCCAACGACGTCGCCCCGGCCGGCAAGGGCGGGCTGACCACCGCCTACAACGTCGGCCTGGGCGTGACCGCCTTCGAGCTGGACCTGTTCGGACGAGTACGCAACCTCAGCGGTGCCGCCCTGGAGCGCTTCAACGCCACCGACGAGGCCCGCAAGACCACGCAGATCAGCGTGGTCGCGCAAGTGGCCTACAGCTATGAAGCACTGGTGGCCGACGAGCGCCTGCTGGCCCTGGCGCGCCAGACGCTGGACAGTCGCACGGCCTCGCACCAGCGCCAGGTCAGCCTGCGCGACATGGGCGCCAGTTCCGACTATGACCTGCGCCAGTCCGATTCGCTGCTGGAAGCGGCCCGCATCGCCGTGCTGCAGGCGCAGCGCCAACGCGCCCTGGACGAAAACGCACTGGTCTTGCTGCTGGGCCAGCCGGTACCGGCAGCACTGCTGCCCGGCCCCGACACCTCCTGGAGTGCCAGCGTGATGGCTGAACTGCCGGCCGGTCTGCCCTCCGACCTGTTGACGGCGCGCCCCGACATCGCCCAGCAGGAAGCCCTGCTGCGCGCGGCCAACGCCAACATCGGCGTGGCCCGGGCGGCGTTCTTCCCGCGCATCAGCCTGACCGGCAGCTTTGGATCAGCCAGCAACGAATTGAACGGTCTGTTCGAATCGGGCAGCCGGTCATGGAGCTTGCTGCCCTCGATCAGCCTGCCCATTTTTGATGGTGGCCGTAATCGCGCCAATCTCGGTGTAGCCAAGGCCGATCGTGATATCGCCGTAGCCCAGTACGAGAAGACCATCCAGACGGCCTTCCGCGAAGTGGCCGATGCCCTGGCCGGTCGTGCCACGCTGGGTGCCGAACTACGTGCGGTGCAGGCCCAGGAGCGCGCCGAGCAGCAGCGCCATGACCTGGCCAAGCTGCGCTATGACAGCGGCGAAGCCAGCTACCTCGACTATCTGGACGCCCAGCGGGCCTGGTTTGCCACCCAACAGCAGACCATCCGCACCGGCCTGGCCGAAGTGCAGAACCGCATCGCGCTGTACAAGGCCCTGGGCGGCGGCTGGAAAGACGTGATGCCGACCTCCGGTGACCAGATCGTGCGCAAGGACTGAAGCTCACTGTGGAGTACCGCTGCCTGTGGAGGGGAGCGGCTTTTGTCCTGACCAGGCATGGCCTGGTCAGGACTTTTTTATGGGCGGGGAGCGGCCAGGACGGCCTGGGTGGCGGATCTCTGCAGCAGCAGCCTGACGGTATGCTCGGCGTTGCCAGTGATGGTATCGATCAGGGCCTGGTCATCAGCCATGCGCGAGAGCGACACCGCGCCCACGATGATGGAGACGATGGATTCGGCCAGGCCCATGAAGTCCTGGTAATCCAGTCGCATCAAGTGGGCGGCAAACATCTTGACGAAGCGCGAATAGCCGGCCGTGACCACTTCCTTGACTTGCTGGTCGGCATGGCCCAGTTCGGTAGAGAGGTTGGCCAGCGGGCAAAGCATGCGGCTGTCCTCGCTCTGCTGCTGGCGCAGGTAGTGGAAGACGATCAGTTCAATGGCCTCGCGCGGCGGCTTGCCACGGGTAAGCTCGTCCAGGTTGGCGACGATGTAGTCGAAGGCCACCGCGCTGGCATCGGCGACCAGATGTTCCTTGGAGGTGAAATGGCGGTAGAACCCGCCCTGGGTCAGGCCACAGGCCGACATGACGTCAGCGATGGCTGTGGCCGAGATACCATTGTTGAGAAACAGTCCCGAGGCGGTAGCAAGGATACGCTTCCTGGTTTCGGCAGCTTCGGCATTGGATTTGCGCATGGCAAGCTCCTGTCAATCTACGCTGATAAATAGATTGTCATTGTACTCCAAAAATCGTGCCGTGCATTCTTGAAGGGTATCGATGCCAGGAGGGAGCGGGTGATGGATCAGGGAGCGATGCAGAAGGGGAAAGCGGGGCAGGCTGTGTGCCGCACAGGGTGCAGCGGCGCAAGCAATGCTGATCGCGCCACTGCCCCGCCCCTGTCAGCCAGGGTGATTTCAACCACGCAGGATGTCAGCGAGGTACACCGACGACGACAGGCCCTGATGGATCTGGCGGCTGGGCTCATCGGCCAGGACTTCCTCGGCACCGGCTTCGAGGGCATCGAAGGCCTGGCGGACCACGCTTTCCGGACTAACCTTGGGGGCGTCGAAACCGCGAGCCAGATCCGTATCGATGAAGCCGGCGTGCACGCCCACCACCTGGGTGCCCTGCTCGCGCAGTTCCTGGCGCAGGCCATTGGTCAGCGACCAGGCTGCGGCCTTGGACACGCCATAGGTGCCCAGCACCGGCGTATTGACCAGGCTCAACAGCGAGAGCATGTTGATGATGGCACCGCCGCCGTTCCTGGCCAGGATGGGAGCGAAAGCCTGGCTCAGGTTGAGCATGCCGAAGAGATTGGTGTTCAGGTGATCCTGCAGCTGTGCCTGCGCATCGGCGGACACGAAGGCGCCAGTGCGGGCGATGCCGGCATTGTTGATGAGGATGGTGAGCTCACCGATCTTCTCGGCAGCGGCCCGAACCTGGTCAGGCTTGGTGACGTCGAGCTGGATAGGCTCGACACCAGCCAGCTTGACCGAGGATGCGTCACGGGCGCCGGCATAGACGCGCTTGGCACCGCGTGCCAGGGCTTGACGGGCGAATTCCTCACCGAGACCACGGTTGGCGCCGGTAACCAGTACGACTGCGTTTTCGAATTTCATGATGATTCCTTTCATTGGGTTGATTTGGCTCGGATTGCGTTGGCTGAGCCGATTTGTCCGTCTTTCCTTGCTGCTGTATGTGCTTCTACTTCTGCTCGCGGCACGTCCACATGCCGCTCTCAGGATCCGGGCAAGCCCGCCTGGCGGCTGCACCTGTTTCATCTTTCACTTGAAAATATGATGATCATCATATTTTTGTACAAACCAGAAGGCACAGACTTTCCCGCACCCCTCTCATGTTGCGTATCGCTCCAGCAGTTCGTCGCGGGTCGCGGCCAGCAAGGCAGGTCCCTGCTTGCCGTCGCCCAGCACCCGGGCCATCTGCATGGCACCGCTGATGGTGGCGGCGATCATCCAGCTCGCGCCATCGCCATGATGTTCAGGCAAGAGCTCGCGCACCAGCTTCTGCAGGCTGGTGATCGCCTGTCGCGACGACTCCACCACCTCCGGTGCCTGGCTGTGCATCTCGCTGCACAGGGCCGCCACCGGACAGCCGTTCTCGCAGCCAGTGATCTGGCTATCGGACAGGTAGCTCTCGATGAAAGCCTTGAAACGATTGCCATGTCGCGCCGACAGTTTTTCCACGTACTCGCCAACCAGCGCACCGCTATCGCGGCTGGCATACGTCACCGCCTCGGCCAGCAAGGCATCACGCGAGGCGAAATGCGCATAGAAGCCGCCATGGGTCAGGCCAGCCTCCTTCATCACCTCGGCCACGTTGACGCTCTTGAAGCCGGATCGGCGCATCACCCGCGCGGCCGCCGCCACGATGCGTTGGTGGGACTGTTCCTTTTTGCTGGCAGGGAGTGTGTTCATGGGGAGACGATACCACAAAATATGATGATCATCATATTATTTGCATCATCTATCCCACTCTGTCGACGGGACGACACACTGTCTGCGTAAGGGATATTCCAGGCTTGGGGACAAACAGGGGGAATGGGTGACTTCGGGGAGCGGGAGTATCCCGGGACAGCCTATGCCGTCGCCGATCAGGGCGCTGGCGTGGCGTCTTGCCGGTGGCGCTGCCAGTTCTCGGCATAGCGCGCGGCCAATGGCGGGTTGCGACCCAGTATCAGGATGTTCTCGGCGTTCTTGTGCTGGGCCGACCAGGTGAAGTTGTAGCTGCCGGTGATGACGGTAGCCGATGCCAGCGGCGCATCGATGACGATCACCTTGTTATGCGCATTGCGGTAATCGGTCTCCAGCCAGACCGGGATCCCCGCCCCGCGCAGCTGGCGCAGACGGTCGCCGGCATTCTTGTCCAGCTGGCCGTTGTCCATCAGCACGCGCACATCGATGCCACGCTTGCGGGCGGCGACCAGGGCATCGGTGATCGGGCGGCTGGTCAGCAGATAGGCCTGCACCAGGATCTGCCGTCGGGCCGCATCCAGTTGCCCCACGATCAGGGCCTCGATGTCATCCCAGGGGGCGAAGGCGGACTGGATCGTCCCCTGCGCCGCCATCACCGGTGGCGCAGGCAGGGCTTCGCGCGCCTGGGCCGCCCCCGCCAGCAGGCCAGCCAGTACGGCGACCTGCCACCAGGAGGCGGCCCGGCGCCTCATCATGCGGCGCGACGCTCCAGCACGGCAGCGAAGAAACCATCGGTCTGGTGCTGATGCGGCAGCAGCTTGAGATAGTCGCCCATCTCCAGCGTGATCTTCTGCTCGGCCAGGATCTCGCTCATGGGGCGCAGGATGAAGTCCGGATGCGACTGCAGGAAATCGGCCACGACGGCGTCGTTTTCCTCTTCCAGGAAGCTGCAGGTGCCATACACCAGGCGGCCACCCGGGCGCACCAGGCGCGAGGCGCTGGCCAGGATGGCGCTTTGCTTGGTGCGCATCTCGGTGAGCGTCTCCACGCTCTGGCGCCACTTCATGTCGGGGTTGCGGCGCAGGGTGCCCAGGCCGCTGCAAGGCGCATCGACCAGCACGCGATCGAGCTTGCCGGCCAGGCGCTTGACCTTGGCGTCGTTCTCGTGGGCAATCACCACCGGATGCACGTTGGACAGGCCGCTGCGCGCCAGGCGCGGCTTGAGCTTGGCCAGGCGCTTCTCGGAGACATCGAAGGCATACAGGCGACCGGTGTTGCGCATCAACGCACCCAGTGCCAGCGTCTTGCCGCCCGCACCGGCACAGAAGTCGGCCACCATCTCGCCGCGCTTGGCGCCGACGATCTGGGCCAGCAACTGGCTACCCTCATCCTGCACTTCGATGGCGCCATCCTTGAACAGCGGCAGGTTCTGCAGCGCCGGCTTCTTCAGCACGCGCAGGCCCAGCGGTGAATACGGGGTCGGCTCGCAGGCCACCGGGGCCTTGGCCAGTTCGGCGATGACGGTGTCGCGGTCCGACTTCAGGGCGTTCACGCGCAGATCCAGCGGGGCTGGACGGTTCATGGCGGCGGCCAGTTCCAGGGTGGCTTCTTCGCCGATGCGGCCGACCAGCTTTTCCCACAGCCAGGGCGGCAGGTTGCTGCGCATCTGTGCCGGCAACTGGTTGCGGTCGATCTGGGCCACGCGCTCCAGCCATTCGGCTTCGCCTTCCTGCAGGCCGGCCAGGGGTGCCACGCCAACGGCGTCGGCCAGGCCCAGCAGGGCCATGCGGCGCATCATCGGGCCGTTGCCGGATTCGGCGAAGTTGGTCAGTACCGTCTTGTTGCGCAACAGGCCATAGACCGCCTCGGCGATCACGCCGCGCTCACGGCTGCCCAGCCTGGGGTTGTCGCGGAAGTGGCGCGACAGCGTCACATCGGCCGGGCCGGTGAAACGCAGGACTTCGCGCAGCAGTTCTTCGGTATGGGGAATGATCGCGGGAGGCAATCTCATGCTAGGTCCTTCAGATTCAAGATATAGGTAGGTGCGCGGCGCGCCCGGTCAGGGCGCGTACGCGGGTTCAGCTCGCCAGGCGCACGCGGGCGCCGTCCAGCCGCAGCTGGCCGTCGATGAACCAGCGCACGGCGCGCGGGTAGATCACATGTTCCTGTTCCAGCACGCGCTCGGCCAGGGTTTCCTCGCTGTCCTCTTCTTCCACCGGCACGGCAGCCTGGGCCACGATGGGCCCATGGTCCAGGTCGGGCGTGACGAAATGCACGGTCGCGCCATGCAGCTTCACGCCGGCGGCCAGGGCCTGCCGGTGCGTCGCCAGGCCAGGGAAACTGGGCAGCAGCGACGGATGAATATTGAGCATGCGGCCCTGGTAGTGCTCCACGAAGGGCGCGGTCAGGATCCGCATGAAACCGGCCAGGACCACCAGATCCGGCGCGAAGGTGTCGATCTGCTCGCGCAGGGCGGCATCGAACTGGTCGCGCGTGGGATAGTCCCGGTTGGAAATGACTGCTGTGGCGATGCCGTTCTGGGCGGCAAACTCCAGTCCGCTGGCGTCAGGGCGGTTACTGATGACGGCGGCGATTCTGGCAGGCCACCGCTCGGCCTGTGCGGCACGGACGATGGCTTCCATATTGCTGCCCCGTCCGGAAATCAGGATGACAATGCTTCTCATGGTGTGCGCATTGTACCCGCTGGCGGCCCGCTCGCCGCCGTTTTTCACGATGTGCAACGCAGGGCGTGGCTAAAATGCGTGTCCCGGAATTTACTGGAAGGAATAGAACACCCGGAACGGTACCTTCTTTTCGGCCCAGTAGTCGGCGGCGTCGCGGAACACGTCCAGCAGGGTCTCGCGGGCTTCCTTGTCGAATTTCTGGGTATTGGGCAGTTGTTCCAGCACCACGACAAACCCGATCTGCTTGCCCGCCTTGTGGGTCAGGTCGGTCAGGCAATCGGCCAGGGCGTCGAAGTTCTTGCCGAAATGCCGGGGAAAATGGAAGGCGGTGGCGATCGTCGTCAACACCTGCTGCTTGGTCACGGCCTCGGCGCAATAGGCATAGAGAAAATGCTGATCCAGACGAGCGGCCTCCTGCTGCAGCTCGACCACGCGGAAGGCGCGGATGGACTGCACGATATTGGGCGGCACCGTTTTAAACAAACTCATTCTCCCTTCAGTATCCATAGGCGGGGCTGTGTGGCTGTCGTGACTGTCGTAGTTGAACTGGCTGAGCTGCTCGGGCCTGCCGGCAATGATCAATCCCGGATCCGGCGGAACGTCTTGTAATGGTCGCTCGTGTAATAGTATTCGCCGGAACTCCTGGGGTCCCCTCCGCTGATGATCCGGCGGGCGCCCCGGTTGCGCGCGCGCGGGGTCTTGACCGTGAACTCGTGATAATACCCGCGCTTTTGCCTGGGCAAAACCCCTTCATAATTGCCGAATACCACGCCATCCTTGTCATACGGAAAAGGCCCGCCCTGACGGATCAGCGCCATGGTCTGCTGGGCTTCACGCGGCAACTGGTCCAGGTTGACGTCGGGCAAGCCGCCCGGTTCCGGTCCGCGCGCATGGGCGGGCGCTGACAGCATCAGCGCCGTCAGCAGGATCAACCAGTACTTCGTGAATATCGAAAAAATGAATCGGGCTCGCATTTGCATCCTGAAATTGCAATTTTGTCAATCAAAAGCAACAGCACCACGTAGATTAACGCGTTGCTTTCGGCTAGGCAACCATGACGCCCGTTTGACTTGACCGGCAGCAAATCAGGCAGAGGCTTGGAGCACCTGGGCCGTATCCGGTTCAAAAAAGGCCATCACTTCCTCGCGTTTGGCGTAGGTGTCGCTTTCCCCCAGGGAAATGAGTTCGCGCGTGAAGCCCCGCTCGAACAGCAGATAGGACGCCAGCGCCGAGCCGCGCGCCTCGGTGGCGCCGATGCCGCCCAGCATGGTGCGGATGGGGCGCGGCAGGCTGGCCACATGGCGGCTGGCGATGCTGTCGATGCGCTGGGACGGCGAAATCACCAGGGTGCGAATGGGCTTCAGCGGCGTGTACTTGCGCTGTTCATCGGTCAACACCGAGAGGGTCTGGTTGACCCGGTTGATGCGCTCGATGTCGGCCGCCAGGCCATCCAGGAAGATGCCCGACATGGCATGCCCGGCCACCTGCGCCAGGCTGGGATAGTGCGGGGTGTTGGTGGGGGCTTCCTCCCCTTTCTCGCCGATGCGGCCGGCGCCGATCACCAAGACCTTGGTCGCGCCCAGATGGATGGCCGGTGAAATCGGCGCGATCTGGCGCATGGAACCATCCCCACAGTATTCGCAACGACCATCGACATAGACCGGGATGGCCGGGAAGATGAAAGGAATGGCCGAGGACGCCAGCAGATGGTCGATACCGATCTGGTCGCGGATGGCCAGGCGCTGGGTGCGGCGCCAGGGTTCGATCTGGTCGGCGCACTGGTAGAAGGTGATGTGCTGGCCGCTGGTATAGGAGGAAGCCGTCACAGCCAGCGCATGCAACTGGCCCTCGGCCAGCGCCGCATCCAGGCGCGGCAGGTCCAGCAGGCGGTGCAGCATGCTCACCAGCGGGGTGTTGTCCAGCAGCGACTGCGGCGGGTTGGCTTTCCACTTGCGCAACAGCCAGCCGAAGGAGAACAGCGACAGCCAGCGCGCCCCGGTACGCAGCACGCCCAGCGAATCGGCGCGATAGACCTGTTCGACCTGGAAATTGCTCCACACCGCCATGAGCTCGCGCACCGCCTCGCCGAAGTCATCGGCACGACATGCCAGGGCGGTGCCGTTGATGGCGCCAGCCGAGGTGCCGCAGACGATGGGAAAGGGATTGCTGTGCACCGGCCAGCCGGCTTCGAGCAGGATCATGGAAATGGCGTTGAGCACGCCTACCTGGTAAGCCGCCCGCGCCCCACCGCCGGTCAGGATCAATCCTGTCTTGTGTTCTGTTGTCTCCATGGCACCAGCTTAGCAGCAGCGCCACACCGGTGGACAAGAGAATTGGCGGGTAAATGCCGCTTATTTGGGCGGCATGGGCTAGCTACCCGATGCGCCCCGAACCCTCGCTGCGCCGGCAACAACAGCCGGCGCAGCGACGAATCGATACGACCAGATTCAGTTGGGCAAGGCCGGCAGCAGCGGCACCAGCAGCAGGGCCACGATATTGATGATCTTGATCAGTGGATTGACCGCCGGGCCGGCCGTGTCCTTGTAGGGATCGCCCACGGTGTCGCCGGTGACGGCGGCCTTGTGCGCATCCGAGCCCTTGCCGCCATGATGGCCATCTTCGATGTATTTCTTGGCGTTGTCCCAGGCGCCACCGCCGGTGGTCATCGAGATCGCCACGAACAGGCCCGTGACAATGGTCCCCATGAGCATGCCACCCAGGGCCGAGGCTCCCAGCAGCATCCCGACCAGGATGGGCACGATCACCGGCAGCAGCGAGGGCAGGATCATCTCGCGGATGGCCGACGAGGTCAGCATGTCGACCGCACGGTCATACTCCGGCCGGCCACTGCCATCCATGATGCCCTTGATCTCGCTGAACTGGCGCCGCACCTCGACCACCACCGCCCCGGCCGCGCGGCCCACCGCCTCCATCGCCATGGCGCCGAACAGGTAGGGGATCAGGCCGCCGATGAAGAGACCAATGATCACCGCCGGACTGGAGAGGTCGAAGCTGGCGCTCTTGCCCACCGATTCCAGCGCATGGGTGTAGTCAGCAAAGAGCACCAGCGCGGCCAGCCCGGCCGAGCCGATGGCATAGCCCTTGGTGACGGCCTTGGTGGTATTGCCCACCGCATCGAGCGGATCGGTGATGGCGCGCACCGAATCCGGCAGGCCCGACATCTCTGCAATGCCGCCGGCATTGTCGGTGATGGGGCCATAGGCATCGAGCGCCACCACGATACCGGCCATCGACAACATGGCCGTGGCCGCGATGGCGATGCCATACAGCCCCGCCAGCCAGTACGACAGCAGGATCGCCGCGCATACCGCCAGCACCGGATAGGCGGTGGACTTCATCGATACGCCCAGCCCGGCGATGATATTGGTGCCATGGCCGGTCGTGGAGGCCTGCGCGATGTGCTGCACCGGCTTGAAGTCGGTGCCGGTGTAGTACTCGGTGATGTAGACCATCAGGCCGGTCAGGGCGATGCCGACCACCGCCGCCCCCATCAGCGGCACGCGCAGCTCGGGCGGCAGCAGCAGCCAGGTGACCACGGCAAAGCCCACCAGCGACAGCGCCGCCGACCACCACAGGCCGGTGTAGAGCGCCGACATGATCTTCTTGCCCGGTTGTGCCTTGACCATGGAGCAGCCCACGATGGAGGCCAGGATCGATACCCCGCCCAGCGCCAGCGGATAGAGCACCGCCAGGGTCTCCATGCCCTTCAGCATGAGGCTGCCCAGCAGCATGGTCGCCACCAGCGTGACCACATAGGTCTCGAAGAGGTCGGCCGCCATGCCGGCGCAATCGCCCACGTTGTCGCCGACGTTATCGGCGATCACCGCCGGGTTGCGCGGATCGTCCTCGGGGATGCCCGCCTCGACCTTGCCCACCAGGTCGGCGCCGACGTCTGCCCCCTTGGTGAAGATGCCCCCGCCCAGACGCGCGAAGATGGAGATGAGCGAGGCGCCGAAAGCCAGGCCGATCAGCGGCTGGATGGCGTCATGCAGGCTGGCCGCCCGGCCCTGGCCGTAGACGAACAAAGCCCAGAAGAACAACGTCACCCCCAGCAGGCCCAGCCCCACCACCAGCATGCCGGTGATGGCCCCACCGCGGAAAGCCACGCCCAGCGCCTCGTTCATGCCGCGCGTGGCAGCCTGGGCGGTACGCACATTGGCCCGTACCGAGACATTCATGCCGATGAAGCCGCAGGCCCCCGACAGCACCGCGCCCAGGAGGAAACCGACGGCAGTCAGCCAGCCCAGTCCGGGAATGAGGGCGATCACGATCAGCAGCACCACCCCCACCATGGCGATGGTGCGGTACTGGCGCGCCAGATAGGCCGCCGCGCCCTGCTGGATGGCCAGCGCGATTTCCTGCATGCGGGGGTTGCCGGGGTCCTGCTTGAGAATCCAGCTCCGTGATACGAGTCCATAGATCACCGCGACGACGCCGCAGGCCATGGCGAACCATAAGGCAAGTGCCATCTTTATCTCCTTTTTTTATCACGACTCATCAACAATCACGAACACCCGCCGCGCCGCCCGGACCATGCTGTCCACGCGCCACCGCCGATACTGCGCCTGCCAAGTTACGTCGCCCTTTTTATTGGAATTCTTGTGCCTGCCGGGGCTGCCGCAGACGCCCCCTCGTGCGGGTGGCGCCGGCGATCACTGCTGTTTTGTTAGTTTTCTGCCGATCCGCCCGTTGTGCCGCGATTCAAAAGAATAATAAAAAAGCGGACCGAGGTCCGCTTTACTTTACTCCGCCAGGGCGGCAAATGCACGATCCCTGATTTCCTCGACCGGACCCACGCCGGCGATCTTGCGATACTTCGGCGCACCCGGCTGGCCCGATTCGGCCCACTTGCCGTAGTAGCCCAGCAGGACTTCGGTCTGGTCGTGGTAGACGGTCAGGCGCTTCTTGACGGTCTCTTCCTTGTCGTCGTCGCGCTGGATCAGCGCTTCGCCGGTGGCGTCGTCCTTGCCCTCGACCTTGGGCGGGTTGAACTTGACGTGGTAGGTGCGGCCCGAACCCGGGTGCACGCGGCGGCCGCTCATGCGCTCGACGATGGCGCTGTCGGGCACGTCGATTTCCAGCACGTAGTCGATGGCAACGCCGGCTTCCTTCATGGCGTCTGCCTGGCGGGTGGTCCGCGGGAAGCCGTCGAACAGGTAGCCGTTGGCGCAATCTGCCTGCTGCAGGCGATCCTTGACCAGGCCGATGATGATGTCGTCAGAAACCAGTCCGCCTGCGTCCATCACCTTCTTGGCGGCGATGCCCAGTTCAGTCCCCGCAGCCACGGCGGCGCGCAGCATGTCGCCGGTGGAGATTTGCGGAATGTTGAATTTTTCCTTGATAAAAGTGGCTTGCGTGCCTTTACCGGCACCAGGCGCTCCTAGAAGGATGAGGCGCATATCGTTTCCTAAATTGAGGTTTCTGAAATTTGAATGCTTGAATTCTTGTGTGACGTGATGGCAGAGGATGCCTGCCATCTGGACGGTTATGCAGCTTGTTTGCGCTCCGTTTGCGTCAGCTCTGGGACGAAACTTACCACAAAATCTTACCGAACCATGACAAACGCCTGATTTTTAAGCAGTCTCCAATGCCTGATTGTGTCGTGCAAGATTGACATAAAACTTACAGCAGGCCACCGCCGCGCGCTTTGCGCCGGATCATGCGGCCTGCCATCAGGGCATCAGAGGGAAGCGATGGTCTTGACCAGGGGACTGTCCGGCGGCGCCTCGAAATGCTTGCGCACGCGCAACAGATCCTCCGGGGTATCGACCCCGGCTTCGGGCAGCAGCGAGCTCACGTGCACGGCGATGGCATGGCCATGCCAGAGCACGCGCAACTGTTCCAGCGCCTCGATGCGTTCCAGTGGCGAGGGTGCCAGCGTCGGATAGAGCTGCAGGAAGCGGTTGCTGTAGGCATACAGGCCGATATGGCGCAGCGGCACGTATTCGTTGGCGTGGTCGGGACCATGCGCATCAGGCAGCACCTCGCGCGACTGCGCGAAGGCGTCGCGGTGCCAGGGGATGGTGGCGCGCGAGAAGTACATCGCGCAGCCTTCCTTGTTGAGCACCACCTTGACCACATTGGGATTGAAGGCGTCGGCGGCGCTCCCGATGGCATGGGCAGCAGTCGCCATCGGCACGCCGGCCTTGATGTGCGCGGCGGTCGCGGCGATCAGGCCGGGATCGATCAGCGGTTCGTCGCCCTGCACGTTGACCACCACGGCGTCATCGGCCAGGTCCAGCGAGGCCGCCACTTCGGCGATGCGGTCGGTGCCTGAGGGATGGTCGGCACGGGTCATGGCCACTTCCACGCCATGCTGCTGGCAGGCGGCATGGATGTCGTGGTGATCGGTGGCCACGATGATGCGGGCGGCACCCGAGAGCGCTGCGCGCTCGGCCACCCGCACGATCATGGGCTTGCCGCCGAGGTCGGCCAGGGGCTTGTTGGGCAGGCGCGTGGAGGCCAGGCGCGCCGGGATGATGACGGTGAAGGTCATGGATGGAAGCGCAACAGGAAGGTCAGGAGCAGGACAGGCAGGACCAGCGGATCAGGCCGCCGGTGCTGCCGGATCGGCGTGCAGTTCGCGCGCTTCATCGGCCCACATGATGGGGATGCCATCGCGGATGGGATAGGCCAGTTTGTCTGCCTTGCAGATCAGTTCCTGGGCTTTCTTGTCATAGTCCAGCGGACCCTTGCAGATGGGGCAGACCAGGATATCAAGCAGTCGGGCGTTCACGGAGTTTCTCCACTATTTGTTCAGCCAGCGCGCCATCGATGCGCGCTGATACGGGCACGACCCAGAGACGCGGGTCGTTTCGGATGGCCTCGATAGCCCTGCATTTTACTGCATCCTTTTCCGTGATCAGGATGACATCGGCTGCAAGGCCGGCGAAGGGATTGCCGGCAAAGTCGTAATGGTCGGGCAAGGGATGGGGGCTGAACACCAGTCCGGCCCCGCGCAGCGTGGCAAAGAAGCGCCCGGGGTTGCCGATCCCGGCCACCGCCGCCAGCCGCAGGCCGCCCTCGCCCATCGTCGCCAGCGCACGGCGGGCCGATGGTGGCGCCAGTTGCACGGCTTCGTCGGCCTGCAACTGCATGGCATGCACGCCGGCCGGGGCTGCATCACCGCTGCCGCCACTGCCGACATTGAGTACCGAGAAATCACGACGCCGCGACGCCGGCTCGCGCAGGGGACCGGCCGGCAACAGCCAGCCATTGCCCACGCCACGACTGTCCGAGAGCACGATCTCGATGTCGCGCGCCAGCGCGTAATGCTGCAAGCCATCGTCGGAGACGATCACATCAACCTCGGGATGCGCCGCCAGCAGGGCCAGCCCGGCCTCCACGCGACGGCGCCCCACCACCAGCGGCACGCCGGTGCGCTGCGCGATCAGGAGCGGCTCGTCCCCCACCTGAGCCGCCATCGAGGCGGCCGTGACTTCCAGGCTCGCCCCGGCACCACCGCCGTAGCCACGCGAGACCACGCCCGGGGTATAGCCGGCGGCACGCAGGGCTTCGATCAGCCAGATCGAGAACGGGGTCTTGCCCGTACCACCGACGAAGACATTGCCCACCACCACCACCGGCACCGGCAAGCGCTGGGCGCGCTTGATGCCCAGCGCAAAGAGCAGGCGACGCAGCCCGGCCAGGCCGCCGAAGAGCAGCGACAGCGGCCACAGCGCGCAGGCCAGCAGGCCGCGGCCTTGCCAGGCGCGGTTGAGGACGGCTTCGACGGTGGGCCTTGATTCAGCCTGGGCCATGATGATTCTGATGCCGGTGTGGATAAGATGAAAATTACTTGCCGCTGGCCTGTGCAGCAAAGGTGACCTTGGGATAGCCGGCCATGCGCGCCGCTTCCAGCACGTTGATCACGGTCTGGTGGGTCGCCAGCGCATCGGCATTGATGATGACCACCGGATCGCCCTTGCCACCGCCGGCCTTGACCACGGTCTGCATCTCGTCGGACAGGCCCTGGGCATCGCGCGCCGAGATGCGCTTGTTGTTGATGGCGTAGCGGCCATTGGCGTCGACCGCGATGTTGAGCTCGAAGGGCTGCTCCAGCGCCTTCTGGGCATCGGCCGTGGGCAGCGTGATCTGCAGCGCCGTGAACTTGCTGTAGGTGGTGGTCACCATCAGGAAGATCACGATCACCAGCAGCACGTCGATGAAGGGGATCAGGTTGATCTCCAGGTCTTCACGGGGGCGTCCCTTGCGGAAATTCATGGTCGGCTCCGGCGATGCTCAGCGGCGCACGTCGTGCACAATGTCCACGAACTTCACGGCCTGCTGCTCCATGTCGACCACGAAACCGTCGACCTGTGCGCGGAAGTGGCGGTAGAACACCAGCGCCGGCATGGCGATGGCCAGGCCGAAACCGGTGTTGTAGAGCGCAATGGAGATGCCATGCGCCAGCTGTGCCGGGTTGGTGCCGGCCGCATCCTGGGAGGCGAAGATCTCGATCATGCCCACCACGGTGCCGAACAGGCCCATCAGTGGCGCCAGCGATGCTATCGTCCCCAGCGTAGTCAGGAAGCGTTCCAGGCGGTGCGCGGCGCCCTGGCCGGCCTCCTCGATGGCTTCCTTCATCACCTCGCGGGGCGCGTCGACGTTGCGCAGGCCGGCGGCCAGCACCTGGCCCAGCGGCGAATTCTGTTCCAGCTTGTCGATCACATCCTCGTTGACGCGTCCGCTCTGGTACACGCGCACCACCTCGGCCAGCAGATCCGGCGGCAGGATGCGGGTACGGCGCAGGTAGACCAGTCTTTCGATGACCAGCGCCAGGCCGATGATGGAAGCGATCAGCAATGGCCAGATCGGCCAGCCGGCGGCGAGGATGATGGCGAGCAAAACGTACTCCTAATGAAATGCGATGTGGATCCGGGGTGCAGGACGGGGGCCAGGGCGGGCACTTGGACAGCCGTCCTCTTCTGCGGTGCAGAATGTAGCCTGTTGCGCCGGCCTCGGCAAGCACTGCCGGCTTGGCTTTACAATGCCGCATTGTATCGCCCCTGGACCCGCCACGCCCCATGCCCGCCGACAAGTTCCCACCTTTCCCTGCTGCCCGTCCGCTCCAGCCCGCCGCCACCGGCGCCGATGGCGGACCGCCGATGCTGACCGTCTCCGGCCTGAACCAGGCCGTGGCGCGCATGCTGGAGCGCAATTTCCCGTTGATCTGGGTCAAGGGCGAGATTTCCAATTTCACCCGCGCCGCCTCCGGCCACTGGTATTTCAACCTCAAGGATGAGGGCGCCCAGGTGCGCGCCGTGATGTTCAAGGGGCGCGCCCAGTACGCCGGCTTCATGCCGCGCGAGGGCGACAAGGTCGAGGTGCGCACCCTGGTGACCCTCTATGCCCCGCGTGGCGACTACCAGTTGAACGTCGAGGCGATCCGCCGCTCGGGCGTGGGCGACCTCTACGCCGCCTTCCTGCAATTGAAGGAGAGACTGGAGCGCGAAGGCCTGTTCGCCCGCGAGCGCAAGCGCGCCCTGCCGCTCTTCCCGCGCCGCATCGGCATCGTCACCAGTCCCCAGGCCGCCGCCCTGCGCGACGTGCTGACCACCTTGCGCCGCCGTGCCCCGCATGTGGAAGTGGTGCTCTACCCCACGCCGGTGCAGGGCGAAGGCGCGGCCCAGCGCATCGCCGCAGCCATCCAGACCGCCTCGGCCCGCGCCGAATGCGAGGTCCTGCTGGTCTGCCGGGGCGGTGGCAGCATCGAAGACCTGTGGTCCTTCAACGAGGAAGTGGTGGCCCGCGCCATCGCCGAGGCCAGCATGCCGGTCATCTCGGGCGTGGGCCACGAGACCGATTTCACCATCGCCGACTTCGCCGCCGACCTGCGCGCGCCCACCCCGACGGCCGCCGCCGAGCTGGCCGCGACCGCCCGCGAAGACTGGCTGGCCGAGCTGCGCGGCCATGCGGGCGACCTCACCCGCGCGCTGCGCCGCTCGCTCACCGACAAAGCCCAGACGGTGGACTGGATGGCGCGCCGCCTGGTCAATCCCGGCGCCACCATCGCCCACGAGCGGGTCAAGCTGGCGGCGCTGCACATCCGGCTCTCGCACGCCACCCGCGTGCCATTGACGCGCATGCGCCATCGCCTGCAGCAAGCGGCCACCCACCTGAGCCATCAATTGCCCGACACCACCCACGCCCGGCGCGACCTGGGCGACCTGGCGCGCCGTCTGCAGGGTGCACAGGCCGCGCAGCAGCTGCGCCAGCGCCAGGCACTGGTCGGCCTGCAGACCCAGCTGGAGCTGCTGAACCCGCAGCGCACGCTGGAACGCGGTTACGCCATCGTCAGCGACCGTCAGGGCCGGGTGCTGCACGGTCCGGCCGAGCTGGCCGCGCGCAGCGAGATCACCATCCGCCTGGCCCAGGGCAGCGCCGAGGTCGGCATCGCCAGCGTGCAGCCCCGACTGGATTGAGCGGAGGTCCCCCGGGGGTATTGACAGCTGTGGCAGACTTTTTTCTCATAAGCTTTTAACGCCCGGACCTGGCCATGGCCGCCCTGGCATGCACGCTGCGCATGCCAGGATGAGCTGGAACGACTTGCCGCCGCTGGCATCTATGGATTTCGCCGGCCTGCGCCGGATCGCGCGCCAAACGGAACAATTCGCATTACCGTGGCGCATGCGAAAGCCGGCATGGCAAGCACTGCATTTGATCGAGTGCAAAGAATTGCCTTCCGCTTTAGAATCGCAGGTTCGGAACAGACCCCTTTGTAGCAAACCAACAAGACTGAAAGGATTCATCATGGCACATACCCTTCCGGCACTGCCTTACGATCTGGACGCGCTGGCGCCCACGATTTCCAAGGAAACCCTGGAATATCACTACGGCAAGCACCACCAGACCTATGTGACCAACCTGAACAACCTGATCCCGGGTACCGAATTCGAAAACCTGTCCCTGGAAGAGATCATCAAGAAATCCTACTGAGGCATATTCAACAAGTCTGAACTGGTGTGTAAAAAGTATTTCTAGTTTTACGTCTTTTT
>NZ_JBIUZW010000030.1:0-4413 GCF_044745245.1 Herbaspirillum sp. NPDC087042
ACTCCGCGCTGTCGGGCAACATGATCGACCTGTGCCCGGTCGGCGCGCTGACCTCCAAGCCCTTCCGCTACAGCGCCCGTACCTGGGAACTGTCGCGTCGCAAGTCGGTGAGCCCGCACGACAGCGTCGGCGCCAACCTGATCGTCCAGGTCAAGGGCGGCAAGGTCATGCGCGTGCTGCCCTTCGAAAACGAAGAAGTCAACGAGTGCTGGATCTCCGACAAGGACCGTTTCTCCTACGAAGCGCTGGACAGCGAGCAACGCCTGACCAAGCCGATGCTGAAGCAGGACGGCAAGTGGCAGGAAGTGGACTGGCAGACCGCGCTGGAATACGTCGCCCACGGCCTGCGCAACATCCGTCACGAACATGGCGCTGACGCCATCGCCGCGCTGGGTACCCCGTACTCCACGCTGGAAGAACTGAACCTGCTGCAGAAGGTCGTGCGCGGTGTCGGTTCGGACAACGTCGATTTCCGTCTGCGTCAATCCGACTTCGCCCTGGATGGTCAGGTCAAGCCGTGGCTGGGCATGTCCATCGTCGAGTTCTCGCAGCTGAACCGCGTCTTCGTGATCGGTTCCTTCCTGCGCAAGGATCACCCGCTGCTGTCGGCTCGCCTGCGCCAGTCGGCCAAGAGCGGCGCCAAGGTCAGCGTGCTGCACGCCACCGACGACGATCTGCTGATGCCGATCGCCAACAAGATCATCGCCGCCCCCTCCGCATGGTTGGGCGCGCTGGCTGAAGTGGCTGTGGCCGTGGCCGAAGCCAAGGGTGTGGCCGCTCCTGCCGCCTACGCCGGCGTGACCGCCTCCGACGCTGCCAAGGCAACCGCCGCCAGCCTGCTGTCGGGCGAGTCCAAGGCCGTGTTCCTGGGCAACGCCGCCGTCCAGCATCCGCAAGCGTCGCAACTGCACGCTGCGGCCCAATGGATCGCCGAACAGACCGGCGCCAAGCTGGGCGTGCTGACCGAAGGCGGCAACGCTGTCGGTGGCTACCTGGCCAACGCCGTGCCGACTCCGGGCAAGGGCGCCAACGCTGCTGCCGTGTTCGCACAGCCGCGCAAGGCCTACCTGCTGTTGAACGCCGAGCCGGAACTGGATAGCCAGAACCCGCAAGCCGCCCGTGCCGCCCTGGATCAGGCCGACATGGTCGTGGTGATGTCGGCCTACCAGCATGGCGCCGACTACGCCGACGTGCTGCTGCCAATCGCACCGTTCACCGAAACCTCCGGCACCTTCGTCAACGCTGAAGGCCGTGCACAAAGCTTCAACGGCACCGTCAAGCCGGCCGGCGATGCACGTCCGGGCTGGAAGGTCCTGCGCGTGCTGGGCAACCTGCTGGGCCTGGAAAACTTCGACTACGAGACGTCCGAGTCCATCCGCGACGAACTGCTGGGCAAGGAAACCGACCTGTCGGCCCGCCTGGGCAACGCTGCCTCGCTGCCGGTCCAGGCCGTGTCGGCCGCCGCCGGCGCGCTGGAACGCGTGGCCGATGTGCCCATCTACTTCGCTGACGCGATCGCCCGCCGTTCCGCTGCGCTGCTGGAAACCCGCGATGGTCAGGCCCCCAAGGCATGGCTGTCGGCTGCTCTGGCCGCCAAGCTGGGCGTGGCTGAAGGCGACCAGGTCAAGGTCAAGCAAGGTCAGGGCAGCGCTGCGCTGACCGCGGCCATCGATAAGAAACTGCCGGAAAACGTGGTTCGCGTCGCTGCTGCGCACGCCTCCACCGCTGCACTGGGCGGCATGTTTGGCGCAATCGTCGTGGAGAAAGCGTAAATGGATCACCTGATCGCCCAAATCAATACCATCGGCCCGGCGACGCTGGGTCCGGCGCTGTTCACGCTGCTGTGGACTCTGGTGAAGGTCATCGTGGTGCTGGTGCCGCTGCTGCTGTGCGTGGCCTACATGACCTACTGGGAGCGCAAGCTGATCGGCTGGATGCACGTGCGTCTGGGCCCGAACCGCGTGGGTCCCGCCGGCCTGCTGCAACCTATCGCCGACGCCGTCAAGCTGATCTTCAAGGAAATCTCGACCCCGTCCAAGGCCAACAAGGCGCTGTTCTACCTGGCACCGGTGATGACCATCATGCCGGCGCTGGCCGCCTGGGCTGTGGTGCCGTTCTCGCCGGAACATGTGTTGGCCAACGTCAACGCCGGTCTGCTGTACCTGATGGCGATCACCTCGATGGAAGTCTACGGCATCATCATCGCCGGCTGGGCCTCCAACTCGAAGTACGCCTTTCTGGGTGCGATGCGCGCCTCGGCACAGATGGTGTCCTACGAAATCTCCATGGGCTTCTGCCTGGTGGTGGTGCTGATGGTCTCGGGCAGCCTGAACATGACCGACATCGTCCTGACCCAGACCAAAGGCCAGTTCGCCAGCATGGGCCTGAACTTCCTGTCCTGGAACTGGCTGCCGCTGCTGCCGATCTTCGTGATCTACTTCGTCTCCGGCGTGGCTGAAACCAACCGTCACCCGTTCGACGTGGTCGAAGGCGAATCCGAAATCGTGGCCGGTCACATGATCGAATACTCGGGTATGTCCTTCGCCATGTTCTTCCTGGCTGAATATGCCGCGATGATCCTGATCTCCATCCTGACCTCGCTGCTGTTCTTCGGCGGCTGGTCGGCACCGGTGGCAGCGCTGGACTTCATTCCTGGCTGGATCTGGCTGGGTGCGAAGACCTTCTTCTTCCTGTCGCTGTATGTGTGGATTCGCGCTTCGTTCCCGCGCTACCGCTATGACCAGATCATGCGTCTGGGCTGGAAAGTGTTCATTCCGCTGACCCTGGTGTGGCTGGTGGTCGTGGCGATCTGGATCCAGTCGCCCTGGAATATCTGGAAATAAGATTGAAGGCTGAGGCTAAAAATGGAAGCTATTAAGGATTTTTTCGGCAGCCTGATGCTCCGCGAACTGTTCAAGGGCCTGGCCCTGACCGGTCGCTACCTGTTCAAGCGCAAGATCACGGTGCAATTCCCCGAGGAAAAGACACCGATGTCGCCGCGTTTCCGTGGTCTGCACGCACTGCGTCGCTACCCCAACGGTGAAGAACGCTGCATCGCCTGCAAGCTGTGCGAAGCGGTCTGCCCGGCGATGGCTATTACCATCGAATCCGAGCAGCGTGCCGACGGTACCCGTCGCACCAGCCGCTACGACATCGACCTGACCAAGTGCATCTTCTGCGGTTTCTGCGAAGAGTCCTGCCCGGTCGACTCGATCGTCGAAACGCATATCCTGGAATACCACGGTGAAAAGCGGGGCGACCTGTACTACACCAAGGAAATGCTGCTGGCAGTGGGCGACCGCTACGAAAACGAAATCGCCGCAGCCCGTGCTGCCGACGCCGCCTACCGTTGATCGGGACTGCCGGGCCGCCTGAGGCGGCCGGGCAGGGCAGGATCGAAGTGCTTGGGATGGATGTAGTGCGATGGAATTGCAGCTGAAGGTGTTGGCGTGCAGTTCCGGTGCTGATTGAATGAACCAACTTCTGGTTGATTATGGAATTTAAAACTGTCTTGTTCTACGCGTTCGCCGTGATCCTCGTGATCGCCGCCATGCGCGTCATCACCGCCCGCAACCCGGTGCACGCGGCGCTGTTCCTGGTGCTGTCGTTCTTCTCGGCGGCCGGTCTCTGGATGCTGCTCAAGGCCGAGTTCCTGGCCATCGTGCTGGTGCTGGTCTACGTGGGTGCGGTGATGGTGCTGTTCCTGTTCGTGGTGATGATGCTCGATATCAACATGGACAAGTTGCGAGAGGGCTTCTGGGGCTACTTCCCGCTGGCCGCCACCATCGGCGTGATCATCGTGCTGGAAATGGCCGCCGTGCTGCTGCGCAGCTTCTGGGTCTCGGAGTCGCAGGTGCCGGCCGCCGCCGACACCATCGGCCAGACCAAGCCGCTGGGCAAGCTGATCTTCACCGAATACGTGTACGCCTTTGAAATCGCTGCCGTGATCCTGCTGGTGGCCATCGTCGCCGCTGTGGCGCTGACGTTGCGCCGCCGCAAGGACAGCAAGTACTTCGACCCGGCCCAGGCGGTCAAGGTCAAGGCATCCGACCGCGTGCGCCTGGTCAGCATGAAGGCCGAATCCACCCGCAACGCGCCTGCTGCCGATGCGGCGGCCGACGGTCAACAATCTTAAGAAGGGCGATCAAGAATCATGGCAATCACGCTCTCCCACTACC
This sequence comes from Herbaspirillum sp. NPDC087042, assembly GCF_044745245.1. Lineage (NCBI taxonomy): Bacteria > Pseudomonadati > Pseudomonadota > Betaproteobacteria > Burkholderiales > Oxalobacteraceae > Herbaspirillum > Herbaspirillum sp. NPDC087042. Next base: position 4,179 of record NZ_JBIUZW010000030.1, read on the forward strand.
TGATCATCGGCGCGATCCTGTTCGCGATCTCGATCGTCGGCATCTTCCTGAACCGCAAGAACATCATCGTGCTGCTGATGGCGATCGAACTGATGCTGCTGGCGGTCAACATGAACTTCATTGCTTTCTCGCATTACCTCGGTGACGCGGGCGGACAGATCTTCGTGTTCTTCATCCTGACCGTGGCTGCGGCTGAATCCGCGATCGGAATGGCGATTCTGGTGGTGAAGATCCT
>NZ_JBIUZW010000030.1:4423-7586 GCF_044745245.1 Herbaspirillum sp. NPDC087042
CTGGAAACCAACAACGTGGAAGACCTCGACAGCCTCACGGGCTGAGTCGGCCACCGCAGCGTCCAGTTATTGCGTTCTGGTTTGGATTTCATTTAAAGATGGGAGGCTCCCTTGCAGCACATGCTGCAGGCGGGGCAGCCAATAAGCGATAAGGTTCATCATGGCTGGGCAACTTAACCCACATCTTCTTCTTGCTGTACCCCTGGCGCCGCTGGCAGGCTCGGCCATTGCCGGCTTCCTGGGTACCAAATTCTTCGGCAACGTGGTTGGCCGCAAGGTGTCGCATACCGCGACCATCCTGGGCGTGCTGATCGCCGCCATCATCTCCATCCAGACCCTGCTCGCAGTGCTGGACGGCGCCACCTACAACGGTACGCTGTACAACTGGATGACGGTGGCAGGTCTCAAGCTGGAGATCGGCTTCATGGTCGACAGCCTGACCGCGATGATGATGTGCGTGGTGACCTTCGTGTCGCTGATGGTTCACATCTACACCATCGGCTACATGGCGGAAGATGAGGGCTACAACCGCTTCTTCTCCTACATCTCGCTGTTCACCTTCTCCATGCTCATGCTGGTCATGAGCAACAACTTCCTGCAGCTGTTCTTCGGCTGGGAAGCGGTGGGCCTGGTGTCCTATCTGCTGATCGGTTTCTGGTACACCCGACCGACGGCCATCAAGGCCAACATGAAGGCCTTCCTGGTCAACCGTGTGGGTGACTTCGGCTTCATCCTGGGTATTGGCCTGCTGCTGTCCTACGCCGGTTCGATGAACTACACCGAAGTCTTCGCCAAGCGCGCCGAACTGGCGACGCTGACCCTGCCGGGTACTGACTGGATGCTGCTGACCGTGGCATGTATCTGCCTGTTCGTGGGCGCCATGGGCAAGTCGGCCCAGTTCCCGCTGCACGTCTGGCTGCCGGACTCGATGGAAGGCCCGACCCCGATTTCCGCGCTGATCCACGCCGCTACAATGGTGACCGCCGGTATCTTCATGGTCACCCGCATGTCGCCGCTGTTCGAACTGTCCGATACCGCACTGTCCTTCATCCTGGTGATCGGTGCCATCACGGCGCTGTTCATGGGCTTCCTGGGCACCATGCAGAACGACATCAAGCGCGTCGTGGCTTACTCCACGCTGTCGCAGCTGGGTTACATGACCGTGGCCCTGGGCGCGTCGGCCTACTCGGTGGCCGTGTTCCACCTGATGACCCACGCCTTCTTCAAGGCCCTGCTGTTCCTGGGTGCCGGCTCGGTCATCATCGGCATGCACCACGACCAGGACATGCGCAACATGGGCGGCCTGCGCAAGTACATGCCCATCACCTGGATCACCTCGCTGCTGGGTTCGCTGGCCCTGATCGGTACGCCGTTCTTCTCCGGCTTCTACTCCAAGGATTCGATCATCGAAGCCGCTGCCGAGTCGCACCTGCCGGGTTCGGGTTTTGCCTACTTCGCCGTGCTGGCCAGCGTCTTCGTGACCGCCTTCTACTCGTTCCGCATGTACTTCATGGTCTTCCATGGCAAGGAGCGTTTCGGCCAGGCCCATGCCCATGACGAGCACCATGCTCCGGCTGCCGCCCACGGCGCGCACGACGACCATGGTCACGATGCCCACGACGACCACGACCATGACGAGCACCACCATGGTCTGGCCCCGGGCCAGAAGCCGCACGAGTCGCCGCTGGTGGTGACCCTGCCGCTGATCCTGCTGGCCATTCCCTCGGTCATCGTCGGTTTCTTCGCGATTGCGCCGATGCTGTATGGCGACTTCTTCAAGGGCGTGATCTTCTTCGGTGAAAACCACAAGGTCATGGAAGAGCTGTCCCACGAGTTCCACGGTCCTGTGGCCATGGTGACCCACGCCTTCACCAGCGCGCCGCTGTGGCTGGCGATCGCCGGTGTGGCCGTGGCCTACTACTGCTACATGATCAACCCGCGCGTGCCGGCCTGGTTCAAGGAAAAGTTCAGCATCATCTACACCATCCTGGACAACAAGTACTACATGGACAAGTTCAATGAAGTGGTCTTTGCCGGCGGTGCACGCCTGCTGGGCAGCGGACTGTCCACCGTGGGCGACCGCGGCCTGATCGACGGCCTGTTCGTCAACGGCAGCGCCAAGGTCGTCGGCTGGTTCTCGAAATTCACGCGTCTCTGGCAGTCCGGTTACATCTATCACTATGCATTCGTGATGATCATCGGGGTGCTGGGTTTCCTGGAGTGGTTCATGCCGTTCCCGTTCGCCAAATAAGCTGTCCGAGTAGATAACAACCATGATGCAGTCAACATTTCCCATCTTGAGCGTCGCGATCTGGGTTCCGATCGTCTTCGGCATCCTCGTCCTGGCATTGGGCCGCGACAGCAATCCGGCGCTGAGCCGCTGGCTGGCGTTGTTCGGTTCGCTGGTCGGCCTGGTCGTGACTTTCCCTCTGATCCAGCATTTCGATCCGCTGGCGCACGGTTACCAGTTCGTCGAAAAGACGCCCTGGATCGACCGCTTCAACATCAGCTACTTCCTCGGCCTGGACGGCATCTCGCTGTGGTTCGTGCCGCTGACGGCCTTCATCACGGTCATCGTGGTGCTGGCTGGCTGGGTGGTGATCCAGAAGCGCGTGGCCCAGTACATGGGCGCCTTCCTGATCCTCTCGGGCATCATGATCGGCGTCTTCTCGTCGCTGGACGCGATGCTGTTCTACGCCTTCTTCGAAGCGACCCTGATCCCGATGTTCATCATCGTGGGCGTCTGGGGCGGCGACAACCGCGTGTATGCAGCCTTCAAGCTGTTCCTCTACACGCTGCTGGGTTCGCTGCTGATGCTGATCGCGCTGATCTACCTGTACTACGTGTCCGGTGGCAGCTTCGATATCCCGACCTGGCACCAGGTGCCGCTGTCGATGCTGGAACAGAAGATCCTGTTCTTCGCCTTCCTGGCCGCCTTCGCGGTGAAGGTGCCGATGTGGCCGGTGCACACCTGGCTGCCCGACGCCCACGTGCAGGCGCCGACCGGTGGTTCCATCGTGCTGGCCGCGATCATGCTGAAGCTGGGCGCCTATGGTTTCCTGCGCTTCTCGCTGCCTATCCTGCCTGACGCCAGCCATGCGCTGTCCGGCTTCATGATCTTCCTGTCGCTGGTGGCCGTGATCTACAACGGTCTGGTGGCCCT
>NZ_JBIUZW010000030.1:7596-24185 GCF_044745245.1 Herbaspirillum sp. NPDC087042
AAACACATCATTATAAACAATTACCATAAACCACTCAAATACAAACTTCAGGTGGCCCTGGTGAAGAAGGACATGAAGAAACTGGTGGCCTATTCGTCGATCGCCCACATGGGCTTCGTCACCCTGGGCTTCTTCATGTTCAATGACATGGCAGTGCAGGGCGGTATCGTGCAGATGATCTCGCACGGCTTCGTCTCCGGCGCAATGTTCATGTGTATCGGCGTGCTGTATGACCAGATGCACACCCGTGAGATTGCACAGTACGGTGGTGTGGTCAACAAGATGCCGCGCTTTGCCTTCTTCTTCATCCTGTTCTCGCTGGCCAACTGCGGCCTGCCGGCCACTTCCGGTTTCGTCGGCGAATTCATGGTGATCCTGGGCGCGGTGAAGTTCAACTTCTGGATCGGCCTGCTGGCAGCCACCGCCCTGATCCTGGGCGCGGCCTACTCGCTGTGGCTGGCCAAGCGCGTGATCTTTGGCAAGGTAGCCAATCACCACGTGGCCGAGCTGGTCGATTTGAATGGCCGTGAATTCCTGATCCTGGGCCTGCTGGCGATTGCTACCATGGTCATGGGCCTGTATCCGGCCATCATCACCGACAGCATCCAGACCTCGGTGACCGACCTGCTGCAGCACGTGGCGGTCTCCAAGATCAACTGATCGCGCAGTAAAGATGTGAAGGGCGGGGCGCTTGCGTCCCGCTGGCAAAGAAGCTGGGCAACAACGAGTAACGAGACGAGCCGGTGTGACATAGCCGGTCGGGCGGCGCGGCGGGAAGTCGCGACACAAGCTGGCGAACACAAGCGGTAGTAACTAAATGAATAACATGAATCTGATCCCTGTCTATCCGGAAATATTTCTGCTGATCGCGACTTCCGCGATCCTGCTGATCGATATGTTCCTGCCGGAAGCCAAGCGCGTCATCACTTATCTGCTGTCGCTGGCAGCGCTGGTGGTGTGTGCGGTACTGACCTTCGGCGACCTCAACAGCGGTGCCACGGTCTACACGTTCAACAACATGTTCGTGTCCGATCCGCTGGCCAACCTGTTGAAGCTGTTCACCTACCTGGGTGTCGGCGTGACGCTGATCTACTCCCGCCAGTACAACACCGCACGCGGCATCACCGGTGGCGCGCTGGGTGGCGAATACTACGCACTGGCCCTGTTTGCCCTGCTGGGCCAGATGGTCATGATCTCCGGCAACAGCTTCCTGTCCATCTACCTGGGCCTGGAACTGATGTCGCTGTCGCTGTACGCCCTGGTGGCCCTGCGTCGTGACAACGCCGCTTCCACCGAAGCCGGCATGAAGTACTTCATCCTGGGTGCACTGGCTTCCGGTTTCCTGCTGTACGGCATGTCCATGCTCTACGGTTCCACCGGCGGTTCGCTGGAACTCAACGAAGTCTTCCGCGCCATCGTCTCGGGTACCGTCGATCGCACTCCGCTGGTGTTCGGCGTGGTGTTCGTGGTGGCCGGCCTGGCCTTCAAGCTGGGTGCCGTTCCCTTCCACATGTGGGTGCCTGACGTCTACCAGGGCTCGCCGACTCCGGTGACCCTGCTGCTGGGCGCCGCACCGAAGCTGGCGACCTTCGCCATCACCTTCCGTCTGCTGGTCGAAGGCATGCTGCCGCTGGCGGTGGATTGGCAGCAGATGCTGATGGTGCTGGCCGTGCTGTCCATCATCCTGGGTAACGTCACCGCCATCGCGCAGAGCAACATCAAGCGCATGCTGGCCTACTCGACCATCTCCCACATGGGCTTCATGCTCCTGGGCATGATGTCGGGCGTGGTCGACGGCAACCTGTTCTCGGCCGTCAACGCCTACAGCTCCTCGCTGTTCTATGCGCTGACCTACGTGATCACCACCCTGGGTTCCTTCGGCGTGATCATCCTGCTCTCGCGTGCCGGTTTCGAAGCCGACACCCTGGAAGACTTCAAGGGCCTGAACCAGCGTAGCCCCTGGTTTGCCGCCGTGATGATGATCCTGATGTTCTCGCTGGCAGGTATCCCCCCGCTGGTGGGCTTCTACGCCAAGCTGTCGGTGCTGCAGGCTGCCATGGCTACCGGCCAGATCTGGCTGCCGGTGCTGGCCGTGATCTTCTCGCTGATCGGTGCCTTCTACTACATCCGTGTGGTCAAGGTCATGTACTTCGATGATCCGACCGATTCGAACAAGATCGTCGCTACGCCTGAAATGCGCGTCGTGCTGAGCTTGAACGGTATCGCTGCACTGGCCATCGGCCTGTGGCCGGGTCACCTGATGGATGCCTGCACCAACGCCATCGTCACCACGCTGGCGACCTTCCTCAGCAAGGTCGTCGCCTAAGGGACAGGGGAATGAACATTTCCCTGTTCAGCTGGGTTGTCATCCTGTTGGCCGCGCTTGCGGCCAATTTGCCGTTCTTCAACCAGCAACTGTTTGCCCTGATCCCGCTGAAAAAGGATGCAGCCTGGGTCAAGCCGGTATGGGTGCGCCTGATCGAACTGCTGCTGCTGTATTTTGTGGTCGGTCTGGTGGCGCGTCAGCTCGAAGCCGGCGTCGGCAATGTCTTTTCGCAAGGCTGGGAATTCTATGCCGTCACCGGCTGTCTGTTCCTGGTGCTGGCTTTTCCGGGTTTCGTGCTGCGCTACCTGCGCAAGACCCACGCCTGACAGGCGACTAGCTGCATGAGGTGCCGGTCCTGGTGACCGGTGCCTTGCTCCCGACAGCAGGCGTCGCCACGGTGCCCTGCTGTTGTTCTCCCTCTCCATCATTCTTTCCTCGGTCACCCCATGGACGCCCATCTCAAAGAGACGCAGAAAGACAGCCGCCGGGTCTACGAAGGCCATTTCCTCAAGGTCCAGCAAGACACCATCGTCTTGCCCAATGGCCGGGAAGCCAAGCGCGAGTACATCAAGCATCCTGGCGCGGTCACGGTATTGCCGCTGTTCGATGACGGCAGCGTGCTGATGGAGCGGCAGTTCCGCTATCCGCTGGATCGCGTATTCATTGAATTCCCCGCCGGCAAGATCGATCCGGGCGAGGATACCCTGGTCTGCGCCAAGCGCGAGCTCAAGGAAGAGACGGGTTATACGGCCAGCGATTGGCAGTATGTCTGCACCATCCACAATGCCATCGCCTATTCGGATGAACATCTGGTGCTCTATCTGGCGCGTGGGCTGACGGAAGGGGAGAGGCAGCTCGATGAGGGCGAATTCCTGGACATCTACAAGGCACCGCTGCCGGAACTGCTGGAACAGGTACGCAACGGCCAGATCACCGATGTGAAGACCATCATCGGCGTGTTCTGGCTGGAGAAGGTCGTCAATGGCAGCTGGACACCGCCTGAGCGTCCCGCCGGTATCTGATCAAGGGCCTACGGGCCTGCAGCAAGAAAAAAGCCGCATCGTCTTCCGATGCGGCTTTGTTTTTTCGGCGGGGCTTACATGCCCGAGTAGTTGGGCCCACCACCGCCTTCGGGCGTCACCCAGACGATGTTCTGGGTCGGGTCCTTGATGTCACAGGTCTTGCAGTGCACGCAGTTCTGGGCATTGATCTGCAGGCGTTCGCTGTTGTCCTCGTTCCTGACGAACTCATACACCCCCGCCGGGCAGTAGCGCGATTCCGGGCCGGCGTACTTGGCCAGGTTGATCTGCACCGGCACGTTCTTGTCCTTGAGCGTGAGGTGGGCGGGCTGGTCTTCGCCGTGGTTGGTGTTGGAGATGAACACTGATGAGAGGCGGTCGAAAGTCAGCTTGCCGTCCGGCTTCGGATAGGCGATCGGCGCATAGTTGGCCGCTGGTTTCAGGCACTCATGGTCCGCATGCGTATGACGCAGGGTCCACGGCGCCTTGCCGCCGAAGAGCACCTGGTCGATGCCCACCAGCAGCGTGCCGGTCACCAGCCCACGACTCATCGAGGGCTTGAAGTTGCGGGCCTTGTGCAATTCTTCCTTCAGCCACGACGCTTCGAACGCGGCCGGATAGGCGGCCAGCTCATCAGACTGGCGATTCTCGCCCAGGGCCTGGAAGGCGGCGTCCGCTGCCATCATGCCGCTCTTGATGGCGGCGTGGCTGCCCTTGATGCGCGAGGCATTGAGGAAGCCGGCGTCGCAGCCCAGCAGCGCACCACCCGGGAACACCAGCTTGGGCAGCGATTGCACACCACCGGCGGTGATGGCGCGGGCACCGTAAGAGAGGCGCTTGCCGCCCTCGAAGAACTTGCGGATCTCCGGGTGGGTCTTGTAGCGCTGGAATTCCTCGAAGGGCGACAGATAGGGATTCTCGTAGGCCAGGCCCACCACGTAACCCACCGCGACCTGGTTGTTTTCCAGGTGATACAGGAAGGAGCCGCCATAGGTATCGTTGGCCAGCGGCCAGCCGGCGGTGTGGACCACCAGGCCGGGCTGGTGCACCTCCGGCTTCACTTCCCACAATTCCTTGATGCCGATGGCATAGGTCTGCGGATCACGGCCGGCGTCCAGTTTGTACTTGGCGATCAGTTGCTTGCCCAGGTGACCACGCGCGCCTTCGGCGAAGAAGGTGTACTTGGCATGCAGTTCCATGCCCAGCTGGAATTCGGGACCGGGCTCGCCTTCCTTGTTGATGCCCATGTTGCCGGTGGCCACGCCCTTGACCGAGCCATCGTCGTTGTAGAGGACCTCGGCAGCCGGGAAGCCGGGGAAGATCTCCACGCCCAGCGCCTCGGCCTGCTGGCCCAGCCAGCGGGTGACGTTGGACAGCGAGATCACGTAGTTGCCGTGATTCTGGAAACAGGCTGGCAGCAGCCAGTTGGGTGTCTTGTAGGCCTTGGTGGCGGAGAGGAAGAGGAAGCGGTCTTCGCTCACCTTTGTCTCCAGCGGCGCGCCTTGCGCCTTCCAATCAGGGATGAGTTCGCTCAGGGCGCGCGGGTCCATGACCGCGCCGGAGAGGATGTGGGCGCCGACTTCGCTGCCTTTTTCCAGTACGCAGACCGACACCTCCCGGCCTTGCTGGGCCGCCAGCTGTTTGAGGCGGATGGCCGCCGACAGGCCGGCCGGGCCGCCGCCGACGACGACCACGTCATATTCCATGGATTCGCGTGGGCCGTATTGATCTAGCAAGTCTTGAGATGAAGTCATGGGTGTCCCGTGTTATGTGAACTGCCTGTTTTTCGAACGATCGTGCTATTGTTAAGTATTTTTCGAAGGAACGCTAGTGGTCATGACGCTTTTAGCGTCATTTTTATGCGTTCTCAACGGAAGCCCGGTGCTGCGTGCAGTGCAGGATGCGGCGTCGGCGGGCTGCGGGGAATGCCGCGTATTCTATTGGATTTTGCCAAACCAGCCTCATACCGTATTGGCTTGTATTGATAACCAGATGTTATGCAGTGCAGCAAAGTGCGGTAAAAAGTACATCACGAACATGCTGCAGATGAATTGCCCGCATGAAAAGAATTGCAGTCATTGATGAATCAAACAGGGAAAGGACCCACATGAGCAGTCATAGCGAACAGGCGCACAAGTCGTTGTATGTCTCCCGGCAGACCATCCGCTGGGGGGACATGGATGCCTTCGGCCATGTTAACAACACCATCTATTTCCGCTTCATGGAGCAGTGCCGCATCGAGTGGCTGGAAGAGGTCTTCGGCCCCACCATCGCTGGGGAAGAGGGGCCTGTGATCGTCAATGCGCACTGCAATTTCCGCCGCCAGATGAAGTATCCGGCCAGTATCGTGGTCCAGATGTTCGCCGGCCACCTGGGGCGTACGAGTGTGGAAACTACGTATGTCATCCGCGACGCTGGCGATGAGCAGATCATTTATGCTGACGGCAGCGCAAAGATCGTCTGGGTTGATTTCAAGAAAGAAAAGTCCATGGCGCTGCCCGATTCGCTGCGACACTTGCTGACAAGCTTGTAAGTTTGGCGCAAGGAAACTGCGACAGAATCGGCCCGACACTCCCGCAAGGATCCGCCACAGAGCGGAGGGAGCCGAGAATTCGTTTCGCACCGGAGCGGGTTCCAAAGAGCTTGGACCGTCCCCGATGGGCCAGCCGACAACTACATACTGGAGGATGACAATGACCTACAAGACCCAGGCCTTCGTGGCCGCAGCCCTGATGACGCTGGCGATGTCTTCGCAAGCGGCAGACCCCATCAAGATCGGCGTGTCCGGTCCCTATACCGGTGGTTCCGCCCCCATGGGCGTGTCCATGCGCGACGGCGTCAAGCTGGCCGTGGCCGAGATCAACGCCGCCGGCGGCGTGCTGGGCCGCCAGCTGCAAGTGGTGGAGCGCGATGATGAAGCCAAGAACGAGCGCGGCGTGCAGATCGCCCAGGAACTGATCAACAAGGAAAAGGTGGTTGCCACCGTCGGCTTCATCAACACCGGCGTGGCCCTGGCCTCGCAGCGCTTCTACCAGGAAGCCAAGATCCCCGTGATCAACAACGTCGCCACCGGCACCGTGATCACCAAGCAGTTCGAGAAGGACAAGGACAACTACATCTTCCGCACCTCGGCTGCCGACAAGATCCAGGCCAAGATGATCGCCGATGAAGCCGTCGACAAGCAGAAATTCACCAAGGTCGCCATCCTGGCCGACTCCACCAACTACGGCCAGCTCGGCCGCGAAGACCTGGAGAAGGTGTTGGCCGACAAGAAGGTCACCCCGGTGGCCGTCGAGAAGTACAACATCAAGGACGTCGACATGACGGCCCAGCTGCTCAAGTCCAAGCAGGGTGGCGCCCAGGCCGTGCTGACCTACGGTATCGGCCCGGAACTGGCGCAGATCGCCAACGGCATGGAAAACTGAACTGGCACGTGCCCATCATCGGCAGCTGGCCGCTGTCCATGGGTAACTTCTTCGACAACTCCGGCAAGAACGGCAACGGCGCCCGCATGCCGCAGACCTTCATCCAGGACGGCAACACCCCCAAGCGCAAGGCCTTCATCGAGGCTTACCAGAAGGCCTACAAGGTTGACCGCATGCCCTCGGCCGTGTCCGCTGCCCAAGGCTATGACTCCATCCTGCTGCTGGCCGCTGCCATCAAGCAGGCTGGTTCCACCGATGGCGACAAGGTCCGCGCCGCACTGGAAAGCCTGAACACCAAGGTCGAAGGCGTGGTCACCACCTATGACAAGCCGTTCACCCACGACGATCACGAAGCCATCAAGCCGGCCAACGTGGTGATCGGCGAGGTCAAGAACGGCCGCGTCGTCCTCGGCAAATAAGATTCGACGCCGACTTCACGCACAGTAGTCGAAGAGGCCAGTCCTTGCGATCCGGGGGCTGGCCTTTTTCACACGAACTGTTGACGAATTCCTAACGGTCCGACCTGTCGGCACCGCGGCGTCGTCACAGCTCCATGCCGCCACCCGGCGGTAGCCGCTTCTTGGGAAACACAATGGACATCCTCTTACAACTGGTCTTCTCCGGGATCGCGCTCGGCATGATCTATGCCGTGATCGCCTTCGGTTACCAACTGACCTTTGCCACGTCTGGCACGCTCAATTTCGGCCAGGGTGAAGCCCTGATGCTGGGCGCGCTGGTGGGCCTGTCGGTCGTGGGCAATATCCACGGCGGACCTTACCTCAATTACTGGCTGATGATCCCCATCGTCCTGGTCTTCGGCGCGCTGCAAGGCATGTTCGTCGAATGGATAGGCGTGCGTCCGGCCATCAAGATCAAGTCCGAATTCGGCTGGATCATGTCCACCATCGCGCTGGCCATCATCTTCAAGAACGTCGCCGAGAACATCTGGGGCAAGGATGACCTGCCGTTCCCCTCGCCGATCTCGGGCACCCCTTTCCAGATCCTGGGCGCCAACGTGCAACCCATGCAGGTGCTGGTGGTGGTAGGGGCCCTGGTGATCATGGCCGCAGTCGAACTGTTCAACCGCAAGTCCATCTACGGCAAGGCCGTGGTGGCCACCTCCAACGACCGTGATGCGGCGGGCCTGATGGGCATCAATACCAGCATGGTGATCACTTTCTCCTATGCGCTGTCGTCGGCCACGGCGGCCTTTGCCGGCGTGCTGGTGGCACCGCTGACGCTGACCGGCGCCACCATGGGCGCGGCGCTGGGCCTGAAGGCCTTTGCGGTGGCCATCATCGGCGGGCTGACCTCGGGCATGGGCGCCATCGTCGGTGGCCTGATCCTGGGGGTGGCCGAGACCCTCACCGGTTTCTACATCTCGACCGGCTACAAGGAAGTCCCGGGCCTGGTGCTGCTGCTGCTGGTACTGGCCATCAAACCTGCAGGCCTGTTCGGCAAAACTGCGATCAAGAAGGTCTGACGCCATGAACAAGAAACTATTGCTGTTGTCCCTGCTGGGCATCGTCGCCCTGGCCGGCATTCCCATGGTGGTGCACAACCCGTATTACCTGCACCTGGTCGAAACCATCCTCATCTATGCCATCCTGCTGTTCGGGCTGGACATCGTGGTCGGCTATACCGGCCAGGTCTCGCTGGGCCATGCCGGCCTGTTCGGCATCGGCTCCTACGCTGCCGGCGTGCTGTTCTTCAAGCTGGGCCTGCCGATCTTCCTGACCATTCCGGCGGCCATCGCCGTGACGGCGGTGTTCGGCGCCATCCTGGCCCTGCCGGCGCTGCGCGTGACCGGTCCTTACCTGGCCATGGTGACGCTGGCGTTCGGCACCATCATCCAGATCCTGATCAACGAGATGACCTTCCTCACCGAAGGTCCGCTGGGGATCAAGCTGGCCAAGCCGATGATCGGCGGCGAGAAGATGAGCGAAGTGCAGTTCTTCTACGTGGTGGCCGCGCTGACCGTGGTCGCCATGCTGGTGGTGCATCGCATCCTCAAGTCCAACCTGGGCCGCGCCTTCCAGGCGCTGCGTGACAGCCCCATTGCCTCGGATTGCATGGGCGTGTCGGTGTATCGCTACAAGGTCTATGCCTTCATCATCAGCGCGGCGCTGGCTGGCCTCTCGGGCGCCCTGTATGCGTATTCGGAAGAGTACATCTCGCCCAATACCTACAACTTCGAGCTGACCATCATGTTCCTGCTGGCGGTGATCATGGGCGGGCGCAAGTCGCGTATCGGTTCGCTCATCGGCGCTCTGATCGTGGTGATGCTGCCCAGCCTGCTGTCGGACATCGAACTGTTCCGCCAGATCGCCACGGCCCTGGCCCTGATCGTGGTCGTCGGTGCTGCCGTGCAGGTGAGCCGCAAGACCAAGACAGCGCGCGGCGTGGCCGTACCGGTGGTGGCCACGGTTGCCATGGCGGCCTTCTCGTACAAGCTGGAGAACATCACCGACTGGCGCCTGACCATCTTCGGCCTGATGACCCTGTTCGTGGTCTATTACCTGCAGGATGGCATCGTCGGCTTCTGCCGCAGCCTGTTCGGCCGCATGCTCACCAAACATGTACCGGTGGCCCAGCAGATCGCGGGCGACAAGGAGCGTGCCGTCATCACGACCGACTCGGTCAAGGATGCCGGGGCGACCCTCCTGAAGGTCAACCAGATCCTGATGCAGTTCGGTGGCCTGAAGGCGCTCAACCGCGTCGACCTGGATGTGCGCAAGGGGACCGTGCATGGCCTGATCGGCCCCAACGGCTCCGGCAAGAGCACCATGATGAACGTGCTGACCGGCATCTATCGTCCCACCGATGGTGCGGTGGAGTACGACGGTCGCCAGATCTCCGGCACCACGCCCTCGGCCATTGCCCTGGGTGGGGTGGCACGGACTTTCCAGAACGTGCAGCTGTTCGGTGAAATGACGGCCACCGAGAACGTGCTGGTGGGCCTGCATCACACCTTCAACAGCAATGTCGTCGACGTGATGGTCAACTCGCCCCGCTATACCCGGGAAGAGCAGGCCGCCCGCGAGCGCGCCGCCGCCATCCTGGAGTTCGTCGGCCTGGCCAACCTGGCCAACGAGGAAGCGCGTAACCTGCCCTACGGCAAGCAGCGCCTGCTGGAAATCGGTCGCGCACTGGGCCTGAACCCGAGCCTGTTGCTGCTGGACGAACCGGCTGCCGGCCTGACCGCGCCCGACATCAAGGAGCTCGTTGCCATCATCCGCAAGATCCGCGAAGCCGGCATCACCATCATCCTGATCGAACACCACATGGACGTGGTCATGTCGATCTGCGATACCGTCACCGTGCTCGATTTCGGCCAGAAGATCGCCGAAGGCCGGCCGGCCCAGGTCCAGGCCGACCCTAAGGTCATCGATGCCTACCTTGGCAGTGGCGCGGGCGATGCCCATGACAATACATCCAGCCCCGCGGGAGCCTGAACATGCTGACTATTTCCAACCTGCACGCCGCCTACGGCAAGGTCGAGGTGCTGCATGGCATCTCGATGGACGTTCCCAAGGGCAAGGTCGTGACCCTGATCGGTTCCAACGGTGCCGGCAAGACCACCACCATGCGCGCCATCTCAGGCATGCTCAAACCGAAGGGCGGGGAAGTCACGCTCGGCGGCAAGAACATCACCGGCCTGGATTCGCACAAGATCGCCCGCTTCGGCCTGGCGCATTCGCCCGAAGGCCGCCGTGTCTTCGCCACCATGAGCGTGACCGACAACCTCTTGCTGGGGGCCTTCCCGCGCTTTACCCGGGCGCGTCCCAAGGGAGATATCGCCCATGACCTGGAGCGCGCGCTGGAGCTGTTCCCGCGCCTGAAGGAACGGCAGACCCAGCTGGCCGGGACCCTCTCGGGCGGCGAGCAGCAGATGCTGGCCATGGCGCGCGCCGTCATGCTCAATCCCGAGGTCATCCTGCTGGACGAGCCCTCGATGGGGCTGGCACCCATCCTGGTCGATGAAGTGTTCCGCATCATCCTGCGTCTGAAGGAGCAGGGCGTGACCATGCTGCTGGTGGAGCAGTTCGCGGCGGCTGCACTGAATGTTGCGGATTACGGATATGTGCTGGAGAATGGCAGGATCTCCGTACATGGACCCGCCGACAAGCTGCAGAACGATCCGGCGGTGAAAGCCGCCTATCTGGGCGGCGGTGCGCATCACTGATGGCCTGCGAGGGCTGCCTATCCGTCATGCGCCTGGCGTCATACTGGGGCTCGCACGTCGTGTAGGCAGATAGCGTGTCCGGTATATTAAGGGGGAGACATACCTCTTGAATGCTGTTTAAGGCGCACCTCCGGGTGCGCCTTTTCTTTTGCGAAGGAGTGTGGATGGATGTGCCGCAACCATACCGGGTCGACGTCGATGGCGTCACCCTGCAAGCCAGTCTGTGGGGACAGCGCAGCGCGGACCGCCCGGCCATCGTGCTGATGCACGAGTCGCTGGGTGGGGTGGCCTTGTGGCGGGAATTCCCGGCGCAATTGTCGGCGCGCACCGGCTGCGCCGTGGTCGCCTATGACCGCTATGGCTTTGGTGCTTCGCAGGCACGCCATGACCGCCTGCCTGCCGATTTCATTGCCGCCGAAGCCCGGCCCTGGCTGCTGGCGGTATTGCAGCAACTGGCGCTGGGGCCGGTGGTGTTGTTCGGTCACAGCGTGGGCGGCGGGATGGCGATCTCGGCCGCCGCGCAGCTGCCGCAACAGGTGGTGGCCGTGATCACCGAATCGGCCCAGGCCTTCGTCGAGGAGCGCACGCTGGAAGGCATACGCGCTGCACGCGACAGCTTTGCCGATCCGGCCCAGGTGATGCGGCTGGCGAGGTACCACGGCAACGACGCGCAGAAGGCTCGGTGGGTACTCGACGCCTGGATCGATACCTGGCTGCACCCCGGATTCGCCAGCTGGTCGCTGGATGCCGCGCTGGCCCGCGTGCGCTGTCCGGTCCTGGCCCTGCATGGCGACCAGGACGAGTATGGCTCGCTGGCACATCCCCGGCGCATCGTCGGGCAAGACGGCGGGCCAGGCGGGAGCGGGGGAGGGCCGCGCGAATGCCGGGTGCTGTCGTCATGCGGGCATGTGCCGCATCGCGAGCAACCGGAGCAGGTCCTGCTGGCCGTCTGTGATTTCCTGGCGCGTCGGGTAGCGGCTTGTGCGGTGATGCCTGGCTAGCGGCTAGCAGTTAGTGGCTGGTCGCGTGTTTCTTCTGTTTTAGTCCTCGTCCAGATCGTGCCGATAGGCGTGCAGGCCGCGCAAATACATCAGCCGAATGAAAAGTGCCCGGGATCGGTAAGTTTGTTCCGCAAAGTGGTTAGCCTCATCCAGTTCCGTTTTGGAAAGTCGAAAATTCACCAGACGTGCCGCTCCATTTGCGGGCTTGCGTTCGGTTGGCTGCTTGGCTGCCATAAGATGTCTCCTCGCTTGTTGGTCCGAGAGAAACATTCTAGGAGAGGTGGGTTTCAGATGTCATCGAATAAAAGTGAATATTTGACAATACTTGGTGATCGGCTGGCAAAAGAACGCAGTCGCTGCGGCCATACCCAGAAATCCGTGGCTGACGAACTCGAGATCACCGCCCGTACCCAGATCAAGTACGAGATCGGCGAGACAGCCCCGGACGCCTACTACCTGCACGGCCTGAGTGCCATCGGCATCGACGTCACCTATGTGCTGACCGGGATGCGGGGTGCGGCCCCTTCGGCGGAGGAAAGTGAGCTGATCGCCAGTTATCGCTGTGTCGATACACCGACGCGCAATGCGCTGGTGCAATTGCTGGATGGCATGGCGCGCATGTCCGTGGCCAGCCGCAAGAAGCGTGATTTCTATGCGGTCCGGGAAAGCAAGCGGGGCAAGCCGGGGCGGCCGCCCAAGTCGGCAGCGCCCGAGGCGAAGCAGGATGGCATGGCGGGGGAACCAGCCGCTTCCGCGCCGGAAGGGGATGGGGTGGCGCGGGATGCGTGAGCCGGACACGATGATTGGGGGCCGGAAAGAAAAAAAGCACCGCGATTTCTCGCAGTGCTTTCTTCTTGCTGCATTTGGTGGGGCGTCACAGATTCGAACTGTGGACCTACGGATTAAGAGTCCGCTGCTCTACCAGCTGAGCTAACGCCCCTTGGTCACACCTGGCAAGGCCAGGAAGACTGGGAAGTGAAAAAGGCCTCTATTTCAGGAGGCCTTTTGAAATTTGGTGGGGCGTCACAGATTCGAACTGTGGACCTACGGATTAAGAGTCCGCTGCTCTACCAGCTGAGCTAACGCCCCGTTGCTGCACTTGTTGTTGCTGTGTGCTGCAAGAGAGAGCGCATTATAGGTGGGGCTATAGGGCTGTGCAAGCATTTTCTGTGAAAAAGATGAAAATATTTTATCCATTCACTTAGCCCGCCCGCGAAAGCCCCGTCTCCTGTGGCTTATTGTCCCATTCAGGTATTACAGCGCAGCCTTGATGCCATTCACCCAGGACTTCGCCGGCAGCTTGGTCTGGCTCTCGATCAGTGCCGCTCGTGCATACAGTTCCGGGAAGTCGAACTCGGGCTCGCCCTTGAAGGCTAGCGCCACCACGTTACCGTCATGGACCTCGGGCAGGGAGACGACGCTGTCGAAGGCAAACTCCATGGCCCGCAGGTTCCTGGCATAGCTGGGATGGTCGCCGAACAGGTTCACGGTCATGACGCCACCCGGCGCCAGGCTGTCGTAGCAGGCCTGGTAGAACTCGGGACTGTCCAGCACCGGTCCGCGTGCCGTGGCGTCATACAGGTCCACCTGCAGGGCATCGATGATGCCGTGCGTGGCGGCGTGGACGATGAAGTCCATGGCATCGCTCTCGATGAGCATGAGACGCTCATCAGCTTCGGGCAGCTTGAACATGCTGTGGCAGATGCTGATGACGGCCGGGTTCAACTCCACCGCCGTCACCTGCGCCTGTGCAAAATGGCGATAGCTGAACTTGGTCAGCGCGCCCGTTCCCAGGCCCAGTTGCACGATGTGACGTGGATCGCGGTTGAATAGCATCCAGGCCATCATCTGCTGGGCGTATTCCAGCTCGATCCAGTCCGGCTTGCGGATGCGCATGGCACCTTGCACCCACTCGGTACCGAAGTGTAAATAGCGCACGCCTTCCAGTTCGGACAGTGTCACCGGTGCGTACTTTGGTTTGCGGGGCTTGCTGGCGTCGGCTTCGATCTGCTGGCGGCGACGGTTGGGGCCGGCCTTGGTATTGGCCTGGGCTTCGATGGATTTTCTTCTGATGAGCATGGTGTGAATGATTCTGACGAAGGCCCCAGGAGGAGGCGGGGCGCTTGCGGATGCCGAATGATACCTTGTCCGGTGCCGTGGCCTCGTGTTTGCAGCGCTTTGCGCATATCGACATGCGGATTCATTCCTTCTGTCGCGCTTGAGCGCATGTGAGCATGCTGTCCTCATCATTCCCGGAGTTCACATGCCATTTGCAGCAATCATCAAGGGCGTTGCCGCCGCTGGCGCCCTGGCCCTGGCCTTGACGCCCCATGGCGCTTTTGCACAAGAGAAAAACAGGATCAAGGTCGGCATCTCGGTCGGCAGCGCCGAAGCCATCTTCGAGGTGGTCAAGAAGGTCGCCGCCCGCGACGGCCTGGAGGTACAGACCGTGGTCTTCAGCGACTACCTGCAACCCAATGCCGCGCTCGCTGCCGGCGACCTGGATGCCAATGCCTTCCAGCATCGCCCCTACCTGGAGAGCCAGATCGCCGCACGTGGCTACAAGATCGTCCCGGTGGGCCTGACCATCACGGCGCCGCTGGGCATCTATTCGCGCAAGTTCAAATCGGTCGATCAACTGCCCAATGGTGCTGCCATCGGCATCCAGAATGATCCCTCCAACGGCAATCGGGCTTTGCTGCTGTTGCAGAAGGCAGGCCTGATCAAGCTCAAGCCGGGCGTGGGCGAGAACGGTGTGAACGCCACCCCGCTGGATGTGGTGGACAATCCGCGCAAGCTCAAGCTGGTGGAGCTGGATGCGGCGCAATTGCCGCGCTCGCTGGATGACCTGGCGGCGGCCTCGATCAACAACGACTACGCTTTCAAGGCCGGTCTGTCGCTGCAGAAGGACACCATCGCCGTGGAAGATCCGCGTGGCCGCTACGCCAACATCATCGCCACCCGGCCCGAGGACAAGGACAAGCCCTGGGTGAAGAAGCTGGTCGCGGCCTATCACTCTGACGAGGTACGCAAGTTCATCGAAAGTGAGTTCAAGGGTTCGCTGGTACCGGCCTTCTGATTGGCATTGCCTTCCTGGACCGCCCGTGCTGGTGCCGGGCGGTTTTTTTACGTCCACGCGATCCGGGCCTTGCACCCGGCCGGCAGGGGAAGTATTACACTCTTGACATGCTCAAGAACCTCATCCTCTGCCTCAAGCTCGCCGTCGTATTCTGCGCCATCGTGTTCTTCGCGAAGGCGCTGGAATACCTCATCTTCAATGGCGGGTTCTCGGGGGAGTTCTACGATTATGTTTTTTTCCGGAAATGAGCGATCGGGATACCAGTTGGGATGCCAATTTTGGTGCAAAATGGTGCTTTTATTGATGCGGGGGCTTCCATGAGAACGACAGTCACCATTGACGACGATCTGTATGAGAGTGCGCTGGAAATGGCCGATCCCGCCATGGAGAAGGCGGACCTGTTTCGCGAGGCGATCAAGACCTTTGTCCGGGTCCAGGCCGCCAAGCGCCTGGCGGCCCTGGGTGGCAGCACGTCCGAGATGGAGGCTATTCCCCGGCGGCGCGGTGAGCCGCTACCCTGATGGAGGGGGTTCTCGTCGACACGTCTGTGTGGGTGGCGCATTTCCGTCAGCGCAGCGAGACGCTGGTGAGTCTGCTTCACCTTGACCTGGCGTTGACCCATCCCATGGTATTGCTCGAACTTGCCTGCGGCACGCCGCCAGCGCCACGCGAGCGCACCTTGCGCAACGTCGGCTCGCTGCGCAAGACACAGCAGGCTGCCGCACATGAAGTCGTGGAGTTGATCGAGCGTGAACGGCTGTATGGGCTCGGTTGTGGCCTGGTCGATGTGAGCCTGCTGGCATCGGTGCTGATGACGCCAGGTGCCGCCTTGTGGACTCTGGACAAGCGCCTGGCTGATTTGGCCGCGCGATTCGGCATCCTCTACCAGCGCAGCCTGAATTAGCGATCGCCGTCGATGCGGAGATCTTCCCGTGTCAGCGCCAGCCACGAAGCCAGCTTCTCGGCATAGCCGAGCGCGGCATACGCCGGACTGCTGGAGGGCAGCATCACGATCCGGTAATCCCCGGCCCGCTCCCCCAGGGCCTTCAATCCTATCTTCGCCGCAGTCCCGCCATTGAAGCCGATGGTATGCAGCCGTGGCAGTTTCTCCAGCAGGTCGAGCAGGTCATTGTGGACATGATCGCGGATATCGCTGTCCAGGCTGCCGATGCGCCGTGCCGTGGCGATCACGTCCCACAGACCGATGCCCTGCGCCAGCAGCACGGGCAGGCGCGCCGCATAGTCCATGCCCGCCAGATCGACCCCGGTGACGTTGCCCATCAAGCGCCAGAACGCATTGATCTTTTGGTTAATTTGACATTATTTCTCGTCTAGAAACTACTGCGGGACGGTGGCAGGACCGAGAGAATAATGATATTTTAGTAAAAAATTTTTAATTTTACTAAAGGCTTCTTGATGAATAGCGATGCATTGGTAACCCTTGCCATGAATATTCTTGAGTGTTGATTTGCATTGAAAACTGACCCACTTTCCCAGGAAATTTGCATCCAAAGTTGACCCATGTTTAGACCACAATCCTGCTCATCACAGCG
>NZ_JBIUZW010000031.1:0-24160 GCF_044745245.1 Herbaspirillum sp. NPDC087042
CTTGAACAGCTGTTGCTTTTGCTGCAGGGCGAAGAATTCGCCATCGTTCACGCGCGAGGGCACCAGGTAATCGCGGGCGCCTTCCGGGGTGGACTTGGTCAGCATCGGGGTTTCGATGTCGATGAAGCCCTGGGCATCCAGGAACTTGCGCACTTCCATGGCGACCTTGTAGCGCAGGCGCAGGTTGTTCTGCATCTGCGGACGGCGCAGGTCCAGCACGCGGTGGGTCAGGCGGGTGGTTTCGGAGAGGTTGTCGTCGTCCAGCTGGAACGGCGGCGTCACCGACGGGTTCAGCACTTCCAGTTCCTGGCACAGCACTTCGATCTTGCCCGACTTCAGGTTGGCGTTGGTGGTGCCTTCAGGACGGCTGCGCACCAGACCGGTGATGCGCAGGCAGAACTCGTTGCGCACCGATTCGGCGTTCTTGAAGACATCGGCACGATCCGGGTCGCAGACCACCTGGACCAGGCCTTCGCGGTCGCGCAGGTCGATGAAGATCACGCCGCCGTGATCGCGGCGACGATGCACCCAGCCGCACAGGCTAACGGTTTGGCCGAGCAGTGCCTCGGTAGTGAGGCCACAGTATTGGGTTCGCATGGACATGGTTGTAATTCCGTTGACAGTGTTCTTGTTGGATTCGTAAGAGAAGACGCTAGGGGCGAAG
This sequence comes from Herbaspirillum sp. NPDC087042, assembly GCF_044745245.1. Classification (NCBI taxonomy): domain Bacteria; kingdom Pseudomonadati; phylum Pseudomonadota; class Betaproteobacteria; order Burkholderiales; family Oxalobacteraceae; genus Herbaspirillum; species Herbaspirillum sp. NPDC087042. The sequence goes on from NZ_JBIUZW010000031.1 coordinate 665, forward strand.
GCGGGGCTGGCCGGGCAGGATGGCGCCGGCCGCCCCGTCAATTGTTCGGTGCCGCCGCGTCGGTGATGATCTTCTTGTCGGCCGCCATCTCGGGGGCGACCACGCCCATCGAGACGATGTACTTGAGAGCCTCGTCCACCGACATGTCGAGTTCGATCGAATCGGCGCGCGGCAGCATCAGGAAGAAACCGGAGGTCGGGTTGGGCGTCGTGGGCACGTAGACGCTGATGTAGTCACCGGCCAGGTGGTTCTTCACCTCACCACCGGGGGTGCCGGTCAGGAAGGCGATGGTCCAGGAGCCCTGGCGCGGGTACTGGATCAGCACGGCCTTGCGGAAGGCGTTGCCGGAGGACGAGAACAGCGTGTCGGACACCTGCTTGACGCTGGAATAGATGGACTTCACCACCGGGATGCGGGTCAGCAGGCCTTCCCACAGCAGCACCAGACGGCGCCCGATGAAGTTGCGCGCGGCCAGGCCGGTCAGGAACACGATCAGCAAAGTCAGGATCGCGCCCAGGCCGGGGATGTTGTAGCCCAGCCAATGACGCGGCCGCCAGGTCTCCGGCAGCAGCAGCAGCGACTGGTCCATCGTGCTGATGATCAGGTTGAGCACCCACAGGGTGATCGCCAGGGGGACCAGGATCAGCAGGCCGGTGATGAAGTATTTGCGCATGGATGAAGGATGCCTGCGTTAGCTTGCGCTGGGCGCCGAAGGCGCCGGAGCTGCCGGGGCTGCAGCTGGAGCAGCCGCAGCGGGGGGGGCGGCAGGAGCGGCAGCAGCAGCGGGGGCCGGCGCGGCGGCACTGTCACCGCTGGGCGCAGCAGCTGCGCCCTCGCTGGCGGCAAGGCCGGTGCCGGTGGCGCCCTTGCTGTTGGCTGCGCCGCTGCCGTTACCGCGGAAATCGGTGACGTACCAGCCCGAACCCTTCAACTGGAAACCGGCAGCGGTGAGCTGCTTCCTGAAACTGTCCTGGTTGCACGAGGGGCAAACGGTCAACGCATCGTCGGAGATCTTCTGCAAGACATCCTTGGCAAAACCACACGCTTCGCAGCGATACGCGTAAATCGGCATGACTAACTCCGCAAAAAACTTCCAAAACCCTGAATTATAAAGGCTTTTGACGGAGTTTTAGCGAACCGGGCGGCACGGGCGATGCAAGGGCGCGACGGCAAGCCCCTTCGCACCCACAAAGTGTTTGCTTTCAGGAAATTTTCGAGGCTGATCGAATAGCCCCGCTCAGCCGACCGGGGCCGCCCGGGCGCTGCGCAGGGTGTCCAGAAAATCACGACACCACCAGTGGACGTCGAACTGGCGGATGTTCTCCATCAGGGCCACATGGCGCTCGCGCCGCTCGGCCTGCGACATCTGCAGGGCTTGCTGGATGACCTGGGCGGTGCCATGGGTGTCGTAGGGGTTGATGATGAGCGCGGCCTTCATCTGCTCGGCCGCACCGGCAAAGCGTGACAGCACCAGCACGCCGGGGTCCTCCGGGTCCTGGGCGGCGACGAACTCCTTGGCCACCAGATTCATGCCATCGCGCAAGGGCGTCACCAGCGCCACCGCGCAGGCCCGGTACAGCCCCGGCAGGCGGCGTCGGGCCACGGTGCGGTGGATGTAGCGGATCGGCATCCAGTCGAAGTCGCCGAAGTCGCCGTTGATGGAGCCGCACAGGCTTTCCAGCTCGCGCTGGATGTCGCCGTAGGCTTCCACATCCTCGCGGCTGGGCGAGGCGATCTGCAGCAGCGTGGCGCTGTGGCGGTTCTCCGGATACAGGCGCAGCAGCTCGCGGAAGGCGCGGATGCGCTGCGGCAGGCCCTTGGAATAATCCAGCCGGTCCACCCCGATCAGCAGCCGCCGGCGCGAATACTCGGCCTTGGTGCTTTCATAGGTGTCGCGCGCTTCGCGGGCCCGGCCCAGGCGCTCAAATTCGTCCACGTCGATGCCGATGGGAAAGGCGCCGGCGCGCACCGTGCTGTTGAAGGCGCGGTACTGGTTGGCGCCGACCGGTTCGGCCGTGGCCTCGGCCTGCACGTACTGGGCGAAGTGCTGCAGGTCGGCATGGTTCTGGAAGCCCACCAGATCGTAGGCAAAGAGCGCCCGCATCAGCCATTCATGCGAGGGGATGGCGGTAAGAATGGGCGGCGGCGGCAGCGGGATGTGCAGGAAGAAGCCGATGCGCGCCTCGCAGCCCATGGCGCGCAGTTCGGCCGCCAGCGGGATGAGGTGGTAGTCGTGGATCCAGACGATGTCGTCGCGCTTCAACAGCGGGAACAGCTTGCGTGCGAACAGCTGGTTCACGCGCCGGTAGCCGCCCAGATGGCCCGACTCGAAATGCGCCAGGTCCAGCCGGTAATGGAACACCGGCCACAGCACGCCGTTGGCATAGCCGCGATAGTAGGCGTCATGATCGTCCTGGCACAGGTCCAGCTCGGCCAGGGTCACGCTGCCGGCCTGGCTGACGCGCAATTCGCCCTCGCCGGGGGTTCCGCCTTCGACCACCTTGCCGCTCCAGCCGAACCACAGGCCACCGGTCTGCTTCAGGGTTTCGCCCAGGGCCACCGCCAGTCCGCCAGCAGCGGGCTTGCGGGGATCGGCCAGGCGATTGGATACCACCACGAGTCTGGACATCAGATCACTGCCTCCCACGACGCCGACAGGCGCATTGCACAGTTGATGATGCCCACCATCGAATAGGTCTGCGGGAAGTTGCCCCACATCTGGCGCGTGACCGGATGGGTATCCTCGGAAAGCAGGCCCAGGTGGTTGCGGGCATCGAGCATGGCCTGGAAGATCTCGCGCGCCTGCTCCTTGCGGCCGATGCGGGCCAGCGCATCGATGCGCCAGAAGGTGCAGATGTTGAAGGCGGTCTCGGGCCGGCCGAAATCGTCCGGGGCTTCGTAGCGGCGCATGTAGGGGCCGTCGCAGAGGGACTTTTCCAGCGCATCGACGGTGGCGATGAAGCGCGGGTCGGTGGGTGCGATCAGGCCTACCTCCACCATCAGCAGCACGCTGGCATCGAGGTCGCGTCCGCCGAAACTCTCGGCATAGGCCTGGCGCTCCTCGTTCCAGGCTTCGCTGAGGATGCGCTGGCCGATCTCGGTAGCGCGCTCGCCCCAGTAGCTTGCGCGTTCGGGCAGGTCCACGCGCGCGGCGATCTTGGCCAGCCGGTCACAGGCGGCCCAGCTCATCAGGGCCGAGGAGGTATGGATGCGCGAGCGCGTGCGCAGCTCCCACATGCCGGCGTCGGGCTGGTCGTAGACCTCGTAGGCGCGTTCACCCACGGCTTCCAGGTGCTGGAAATGCTCGGCCCCGGCGCGATGGTGCAGGCGCATGTCATGGAAGGCCTGCGCCGCGCCCAGCACGATGTTGCCGTAGACGTCGTGCTGGAAGTGCTCGTAGGCCTGGTTGCCCACGCGCACCGGGCGATGGTTCTGGTAACCGGGGAGATGATCGAGGATCTGCTCCGGCAACGCCTCTTCCAGCCCGATGCCGTAGAGCGGCTGGACATGGCCGCCACCCGAGCGCACCACCACGTTGGTGAGCCAGCGCAGGTAGTCTTCCATGGTGCCCAGCTCGGAGAGGCTGTTCAAGGCGCGCACCACGAAGAAGGCATCGCGCAGCCAGCAATAGCGGTAGTCCCAGTTGCGCTGGCTGCCCGGCGCCTCCGGCACGCTGGTGGTCATGGCGGCGATGATGGCGCCGGTATCCTCGTAGACCGAGAGCTTGAGGGTGATGGCCGCGCGGATGACCGCATCCTGCCACTCCAGGGGCGTGGCCAGGGCGCGGCTCCAGTTGCGCCAGTAGGCGGTGGTCTCCTGCTCGAAATCGCGGGCGGTATCGTTGATGCCGCCATGCAGGGTTTCATCGGGACCGAGGATGAAACTATAGGGCCGGCTGACCACGAAGGCGGTCTCGTCGACAAGGTAGCTGATGGGCGCATCGGTGTTCAGGCGCAGGGTCTGCTCCTGTCCGACATAGCGGATATGGTTGCTGCCGCGCGTCTGCAGCGGCACTTCACGGCCCCAGCCGAAACGCGGACGCAGCACCACGCGCATGCGCGGCGCGCCCGAGAACGGATGGATGCGGCGCACCAGCTGTAACGGCCGGAAGAAGCGGCCCCGGCTCTGGAAGCGTGGCGCCAGGTCGGTGATCTCGATGCCCTGCCCCAGCGTATCGTAGAGGCGGGTGCGCAGCACCGCCGTATTGGGTTCGTACCATTGCTCGCTGTGGGAAAAATTCTCCAGCTGGAAAGACCACAGCGCGCCATTCTCACCGGGGTCCAGCAAGGCATTGAAGACCGGATCGCCATCGAAGCGAGGCAGGCAGCACCAGACGATGCGGCCCATCTTGTCCACCAGTGCGGAGAAGGCGCAATTGCCGATCACCCCCAGGTCCAGCGAGGACGTCGACGGCAGGTCGTGCGCCTGGGCCGCGATGTGCGGTTGTTCGGAATGCTGGGTCTGGGAGTGCGGTTGTGGTTGCGCTTCCTGTTGCGGGTCGGGACTGTGCTGGCTCATGGTTCCTCGTGTTCTGTTCTGTGGATCAGATTTCTTGATGGAAGGCGATGTGCTGCGGGGATGGCGCACGGCCTGCGTGCGCCGGGGACTAACCGGTGGCGCGCAATGCCAGGCCCTGGTCCAGCAAGGCCAGCACGGCGCCCGGATCGGCCAGGCGTTGTCGTGCCAGCGTGGGGCCACCACCGACCTTGATGCCCAGGCCATTGAAGCGCTCCGTCTGGACCACGGCAAAGCCGGCCTCGTCGGTGACATCGTCGCCGACGAAGACCGGACGACGGCCCCGGAAAGGCGCCTCCTGCAGGAAGGCCAATACGGCGTCGCCCTTGTTGATGTGCGGCTTGGCTTCCACCACCATCTTGCCGTGCAGCAGGGTAAAGCCGGGCTCATGCCGGATCGCCTCGCTCATGGCCCGTACGCACTGCCGCTCCAGGTGGGCCGCGTGGCGGTAGTGCAGCGCCAGGGCGCCGCGCTTCAATTCCAGCTGCAGGCCGGTATGCGCATGCACCAGTGGCAAGAGGCGTTCGCGCAGGTGATGCACGTCCGGCACGGGCTGCTCGATGATGCGGCCGTCGGCACTGCGCCGCTCCACGCCATGCACGCCCGCCGCCGGCAGGCGCAACGGTGCGAGGAAGAAATCGAGTTGATCCAGGGGACGACCGCTGACGATGGCCAGCGCGCCATCCGATGCTGCTTGCAGTCGCTGCAGGAGCGTGATCAGTTCCGGTGGCACCACGATCTCTTCGGGCTGTGGCGCCAGTTCGACCAGGGTGCCGTCGAAATCCAGAAATAACGCATCGGCAGCAACATCGTAGGGGCGAGTTTGCTCAGTCATGCTATTTCAGGTGGATGGAAAGCAAATAAGTTCCGGGTTTCTCTCGATCAATTGCTATTTTGATATCGAACAAATTCGAAAAACCGGACTATCGAAAGGCTTTGACAGCACCTGGCGCAGCAGTTCTGGCTACCACGGCAAAAACGAAAAACGGCCGCGCGGCAAAGCCGGGCGACCGTTTCAGGAGAGCAAGACCGGGATCAGGTCTGGGCGCTGCCCTCGACCGGATTGGCGACGATGGGCGGGACCGGGGCCAGCACCTGCGGCATGAGCGAACCGACCACCATGCCACCCACCGAGATCAAGAGGCCGGCCAGCTGTGGCGGCCACAGGCCTTCGGGCGCGGTGTATTCCAGCGTGATCCAGGACACCAGGCCCAGCACCATCGAAAACAATGCGCCCTGGCGGGTCGCACGGGGCCAGTACACGCCGAAGGCCAGCGGGACGAAGGCCGCCACCAGGGTGACCTTGTAGGCGTTTTCCACCATCTCGTAGATGCTCGACTGGCTGTTCAGGGCCAGCGAGGTCACGCCGGCGGTGAAGACCAGCACCACGGCCCGCATCGAGAAGAGGAATTCGCGGTCATTCTTCCAGGGGCGGATTTCCTTGAGCACGTTCTCGGTGAAGGTCACCGAGGGGGCCAGCAGGGTTGCGCTGGCGCAGCTCTTGATGGCCGACAGCAGCGCGCCGAAGAACATCACCTGGGCGAACACCGGCATCTTTTCCATGATCAGGGTCGGCAGCACCAGCTGCGAGTCGGAGTCCAGCAGGCGCGACACCATGTCCGGATCGATCAGCGTCGCCGAATAGGCCAGGAAGATCGGGATGAACACGAAGAAGAAATAGATCACGCCGCCCAGCACCGAGGCGTTGCGGGCGACCTTCTCGTTCTTGGAGGACATCACGCGCTGGAACACGTCCTGCTGCGGGATGGAACCCAGCATCATGGTGATCCAGGCGGCGAAGAACCACAGCACGTCCTTGAGGTTGGCCGCGGGCCAGAAGTTGCTGAACTTGCCGGCCGCGGCCGCATGCTGGATCACCACGCCGGGGCCGCCGACCATGCCGGAGACCTCGTAGCCGATGTAGAGCATGCCCACCACCACGATGATCATCTGCAGGAAGTCGGTGATGGCCACGGCCCACATGCCGCCCATGAGGGTGTAGATCAGCACGCTGCCGGCGCCGATGATCATGCCCCAGTGCATGGGGATGTAACCACCCGAGACCACATTGAAGACCAGGCCCAGCGCCTTGATCTGCGCAGCCACCCAGCCCAGGTAGGAAATGACGATGCAGATCGTGACCAGCATTTCGGCGGCACGGCCGAAGCGCTTCTTGTAGTAGTCGCCGATGGTCAGCAGGTTCATCCGGTAGAGCTTCTTGGCAAAGAACACGCCGACCAGGATCAGGCACAGCGAGGAGCCGAAGGGATCGGCCACGATGCCGCCCAGGCCTTCCTTGAGGAAGGTCGAGGACACGCCCAGTACCGCCTCCGAACCGAACCAGGTGGCAAAGACGGTCGCCGTCACCACCGACATGGGCAGTGAGCGACCGGCGACGGCGTAGTCCTTCGAACTCTTGACGAAACGGGTGGCATACAAGCCGATACCGACCGAGATGACCCAATAGAGGACGACGAACCAGAGCAGTGCATTCATGCCTTATTTCCTTGCAGGGAAGCCTTGAGGGGGTGGACGAAAAACGCGCATTATAGCGGCAACTACCCTGCGCAAAGCCGCTTGCGGCAAGACTTTTCAACTGTCGTCGCCGGGCCACAGGGCAAGCAAGAAATGCTCCCGCCGGACGGCGGAAGATGCTGGAAGGAAATTGTCTGTGTGCGACGGGGGCCGACGCCCGCCCGGGCGGGAGGGCCGCTCAGGCGCCCTCGTTGCTATGCTCGTAGGAGGGGCAGCCATCCTTGCCCCATTTGCCGTCGCACAGCTTCCACAGGCAGCTTTCGCGCGCAAACAGCGACAGCGCGCGGCATTGTTTGAGCTGCTCGGCCAGGGACGGGGCAGCGGGTACCTCGACGATCTCGGGTGCGGCCAGCGCGGCGGCCTGTGCACGTTCGGCCTTGGCGCGGGCGTCGGCCAGCTGCGCCTCGGCCTCGCGACGACGTTGCTCGCGCAGGGCCAGGGCCTCATCCTCGCGACGGTGGCGGGCTTCGGCGGCAGCACGCTTGTGCGCCAGCAGGCGGGCTTTCTCGTCAGCCTCCTGCTGCAGCAGGGCAATGGTATCGGCATCGGGGGCCTGGTCGAGCGCCGCCACCGCCGGAACCGGCGCCTGCGATGCCGGTTCGGAAGTGACCTGGCTCAGGCCGGGCAGGTGCTGGAGCATGGGTTTCAGGCCGCGCTGCGGCCACTGCGCGCTCAGCCACAAGGCCAGTCCGATGACGCCCAGCGTCAGCAGCGAGACCAGCAAGGCCCCCCGGGTGGAGGCGGACGGCGCGGCAGCCACAGCGGGCGCATCGGCTGCGCTGCGCTGCAATACCGGTGAGGGTTGGAGTTGGGGTTGGGCTTGCGGTTCGGGGGCGGTCTGGGCGACCTGCCCCTCCTGCACTACCGCCGGGGCGTTGCCGCCGGTGACAACGGCCGCCGTCACTGCAGCGGCGGCCACGGCAGCGGCCGTGATGTGCGAAGCGCGGATCTCCAGCGCCTCGTCGGCCATCGATGATTCTTCCTTGTCGGGATGCGCGTGCGCGTCGGAGCCGGCGTCGCGCGCCGCTCGCTTGTCGCGATCTTCCCCTGTGCGTTCCAGGACCTGCATGGAATTCCCCTGTGTTGCGCTACCGATCGCCCTCCCGGCGACCACGGTGTTCTCCCTCGCGCCCGCATGTTACGGCCTGGTCTCCGTAGCGCGCCGGCTGGCGCGCCTCAGGCTTGTTTTGATGGATCGCTTGTTTTTCTGGGCGGATGGGTATTTTGCGCCCAAATTTCCGAAAGGCAAATCAAAGAATGCGGCGCTGCAAGAAATTCTGTCGTCCGCCTCCCACGGCCATTGCCAGCGGACTAACAAAAACAAACGGCAGCCGCGAAACCGGGGCTGCCGTCCTGCCAGAGTGCCAACAGATCACATCAGTTGACAATCTTTTCCAGCGCAAACAGGTCGGCCGGATTCTCGCGCTGGCGGACCAGGTGGGCTTGCGTGCCATCGACCAGCACCTCGGCGGCGCGGCCGCGGGTGTTGTAGTTTGAGGCCATGGTCATGCCATAGGCACCGGCCGACATCAGGGCCAGCAGGTCGCCTTCTTCGATGGCCAGCTCGCGCGAACGCGCCAGCCAGTCGCCGGATTCGCAGACCGGGCCGACCACGTCATAGATGCGGGCATGACCGGCATTTTCCTTGACGGTCTGCACGCCATGCCAGGCTTCGTACATGGCCGGACGCATCAGGTCGTTCATGGCGGCATCGACCACGGCGAAATTCTTGCCTTCGCCATGCTTGAGGTATTGCACTTCGGTCAGCAGCAGGCCAGCATTGCCGACCACCGAGCGACCCGGCTCGAACATGACCTGGATGGGACGGCCATCGTACTTCTGCTGGCGCCAGGCATCGACGCGGGCAAACACGCGCGCCAGGTAGTCGCCGACGGCCACCGGTTGCTCGTCGTCATAGCGGATGCCGATGCCACCGCCGATGTCGAGGTGGTGGATGTGAATGCCTTCGGCTTCCAGCGTATCGACCATGTCGATGATCTTGTCCAGCGCTTCCAGCAGGGGCGAGTCGTCCAGCAGCTGCGAGCCGATGTGGCAATCGATGCCGACCACGTCGATGTTGGGCAGGGCGGCGGCGGTGCGGTAGCAATCCAGCGCGTCTTCATAGGCCACGCCGAACTTGTTTTCCTTCAGGCCGGTGGAGATGTAGGGGTGGGTCTTGGCATCCACATTGGGGTTCACGCGCAGCGAGATGCGGGCGCGCTTGCCCAGGGCGCCGGCCACTTCGTTCAGGCGCGCCACTTCGGGGATGGATTCGACGTTGAAGCACAGGATGTCGTGCTCCAGGGCCAGCTTCATCTCGTCGCGGCCCTTGCCCACGCCCGAGAAGATCACCTTGCGGGCGTCGCCGCCGGCGGCCACCACGCGCAGCAGTTCACCACCCGAGACGATGTCGAAACCCGAGCCCAGGCGGCCCAGCAGGTTCAGCACCGCCAGGTTGGAATTGGACTTGACCGAATAGCACACCAGCGCGCCACCCTTGGCGCCATCGGCGCGGCCCGCCGCGCGGCAGGCATCGGCATAGGCCGAATAGCGCTCGACCAGGGCGGCCTTGGAATAGACATACAGGGGCGTGCCGAACTGCTCGGCCAGGTCGGTCAGCGAGACTTGTTCGGCGTGCAGTGCGCCGTTGCGATAGGAGAAATGGGACATGTCAATCACTCTCGGGAGAGGTCTGTTATTCGGTACGGTGGGACTGGTGGAGCAAGGCGCCGGCCGGACGCCGGCCCGCTATTGCTGTGCAGGCTGGGCCGTTGCGCCCTGTTTGGCGGGATCGGTCGCGCCATCCTGCGCCGGCGCGGCCGGTTTGGGCTTGGTCTGCACAAACGGATCGGGCGGCACCTTGGGCAGGTACAGCGGGCCTTTCTGGCCGCAGCCGGCCAACGTCAGGGCGGCAACGCACAGGACTGCGACGGCTGTACGACGGGCAAGAGAATAATGTGACTTCACGATAAAATGGAGGATTACATCGAAATCTTAGAATGCCTTGGAGTTTAGCATGACCGAATCGGAATTCCTGGACCTGGCCGACGCCACCCTCAACGCCATCGAACTGGCACTGGAAAATGCCTGCGACACCAGCGACCTGGATGTCGAATGCAGTCGCAGCGGCAATGTGCTGGAAGTCGAATGCATCGACAACGGCTCCAAGATCATCATCAACAGCCAGGCGCCGATGCAGGAGATGTGGCTGGCCGCGCGCTCGGGCGGCTTCCACTACCGCTATGACGGCAGCCACTGGCTCAACACCCGCGACGGCACCGAACTCTATGCCACCCTCTCGGACGTGGTCAGCAGCCAGGCTGGCGTGGCCGTGACGCTGAAACCCTGACGCCCTGAAAACGGCCTGCCTGGCAAGCTCGCCGTGGCGCGCATCGCTTTTTGGCCGGCGGGGCGCTTATACTTGCGTGTTTTTCCTCTCCACCCGCCCATTTGAAGCCTGCAGCACCCATGCGCCGTTCCCTCTCGTCCTCCCGGCGGCATTCCGCCTTCCTGTTCCTGCAACGTGGATTGGCGCGCCTGCGCTGGATCCTTGCGCTGACCGTGCTGGCAGTGGCGGCGGCACTGCTGGTGCCGCCCATGGTGACGCGCTTCAACCACGACCATAGTCCGCAGGCACAGGCCGCCGAAAAGGATATGCATGCCATTGCCGCCGGGCTGGATCGCTATCGCCAGGACAATGGCCGCTACCCCGCCACCGAGCAGGGCTTGCTGGCGCTGATCATCAAACCGGTGCGCGCGCCGGTGCCAGGCAACTGGCAGACCGGTGGCTATGTCGACCGCCTGCCGCGCGATCCCTGGGACAACTCCTACCAGTACGAAGCCGCCGATGACGGCACCACCTACGAGCTGTTCTCCTTCGGCCAGTCCGGCCCGGATAGCACCCCGGACGATGCTCACGTGATCCGGCTCCACTAGACCTGCCCGCCTTCCCTTCCGCTCCACCCCCGCTGTTGCTGCAGTCGCCTTCCTGATCCGGATCTTGCCCCTCGCTGGCAGGATCCGCGATGTCCGCTCTTCCCCAACATCCCCGTCCCGCCCGGCGAGAGAATGCCGCGCGCGACACATCCGTTCTTTACAAATTCTTACAGATGATGATTAAATACAAATAATAACTATTTTTATTTACAAATCAGGATCCCCTCATGAAATTCCGTCTGCGTCGCGGCCGCCTGGCCGTGCTGGCTGCCTGTTCCCTGTCCCCACTTGCTGTCTCTCCCGTCTTCGGACAACAGGCCTCGGCGGCCCTGCCGACCGTGGAGGTCAGTGGCACGCGCGGCAACGACGGCTACCTCGCTCCCACCGCCGTCAGCGCCACCAAGAGCGAAGCGCCGCTGCGCGACGTGCCCCAGACCATCAACGTGGTACCGGCCCAGGTGATCCGCGACCAGAACGCGACCTCGCTGCAGGATGTGCTCAGGAATGTGCCCGGACTGGGCCTGTCGACCGGTGACGGACAGCGCGACCAGGTCTTCATCCGCGGCTTTACCGCCATCGGTGACCAGTTCGTCGATGGCTTCCGCGACGACGCGCTGTATTTCCGTGACTTGTCCAATGTGGAGACGGTGGAAGTGATCAAGGGACCGGCCGCCGTGCTGTACGGTCGCGGCTCCTCGGGCGGGCTGATCAACCGGGTGACCAAGAAGCCGGGTGTGGATGTCTCTGACGTGGGGTTCACGGCCAACAGCAACGCCGGTCGTCGCGCCGAGCTCGACCTGGGCCGCAGTGCCGGCGAGGGCGCGGTGTCATGGCGCCTGACCGGTGCGGTGGAACGCGGCGACAACTTCCGCGCCCAGCAATTCATCGACCGCAGCACCTTCGCGCCGTCGATGGAATTGCGCTTCTCGCCCGATACCAAATTGCTGCTGCAGGCCGACTATCTGGAAGATCGCCGGGTGATGGACTTCGGTATTCCGTCCTACCAGGGACGCCCGGTCAGCGTCGATCCGGGGACCTACTTCGGCGCCCGCAATGCGCGCGATGCCGACTTCGTGCAATCGCGCGTGGCCTCTACCACGGCCACTTTCACACATCGCTTCAATGAGGAATTCTCGTTCCGCAACGGCTTGCGCTACTACGACTACCACCTCAATCGCAACAGCACCAACATCAACGGCAACGTCAACGAGACCAACGCCACCATGAGCATGAGCCACGCCAAGCTGGTGCGCGACGAGAACGGCTGGTTCAACCAGAGCGAACTGACGCAGAAGCTCAAGCTGGGCCAGACCAGACACGAAATCCTCTACGGCCTGGAGTTCGGCAGCCAGAGCAAGGATGCCTATTCCTACGCCCCCGTGGCGGTGGCCGGCGGCACCTCGGGCTTGCCGGCGGTCTCCATCTTCAATCCGGTACTGCCGGTGGTCGACCCCAACCGCCTGGGCGCGCTGACCACCACCTACGGCACCTACGACACCTTCGCTTCCTACCTGCAGGACAACATCGCCTTCAACGAGCACTGGAAAGCCCTGGTGGGCGTGCGCTACGACCGCTACAAGCAGGACTCGCGCCTGCTGGCGCCGACCGGTCCGGCCACCAGCCTGTCGCGCACCGATACCGCCTACAGCCCGCGCGCGGGCGTGGTGTGGCAACCCACCGAGACGCAATCCTATTACCTCTCCTGGAGCCGCTCCTTCCAGCCCTCCGGCGAGAACTTCGCGCTGGCCGTCAACAACGCCGACCTGGCGCCTGAACAGACGCGCAATACCGAAGCGGGTGCCAAGTTCGATTTCTGGGAAGGACGCGCCAGCGCCACGGTCTCGGTGTTCCGGCTGGAGCGTGACAACATCAAGTCGACCCTGCCCAACAACACCATCGTCCCGGTCGGCAAGCAGCGCACCGATGGCGCCGAGCTGAGCTTGGCCGCTGACCTCAAGCAAGGCTGGAAGCTGCTGGCCGGCTACGCCTACCTGGATGCGGTCATCACCGATTCTTCTTCCTTCGACACCAGCGTCACCTCCGCCGGCAGCGTACCCTTCAAGGGCAAGAACGCCACGCTCACACCGCGTCATAGCGCCAACCTGTGGCTGACCAAGGAACTGGGCAACGGCTTCGTCGTGGGTGGCGGCGCCAATGCCATCGGCGCGCGCTTCGCCAATCCTGGCAACACCGTCACCCTGCCCGGCTATGTCACCGCCGATGCGATGGCGGCCTATCGCACCGAAAAGTACGAGCTGCAACTCAACGTGGGCAACATCTTCAATACCGGCTACATCATCTCCGGCCACGGCAGCAGCCCCAACCTGAGCCTGCCGGGTGCGCCGCGCAACGTCGCGCTGAGCCTGCGCTACCACATGTAAGCGCAGGCCCGCGCGCGACGCACGGTACTTCAGGCCAGGTCGGGGAAGGCCGTGCGCAAGCGGTACTGGCGCTGGCGGTAGTTGCCTTCCAGGCCGCTGAAGCCGCAATCGACATCGCCGAACAGGCGACTAATGCGATTGATGGTGGCGCGTTGCAGCTCGGTCTGGATGGCGATCAGGCGACGCTTGCTGCGCGCATACAGGTCGCAGATATCGACCACCAGGCAATGACCGTAGTCGGCCTGCTTGATGTCGATGAGCAGGGCTTCCGGCTTGGTCAGGCCGAACGTCGCCGCCAGTTCGATGCGGGCACTCAGGAAGGGATTGCTGTTGCGCAGCTTCTCGCTCAACTGCTTGCGGGCACGTGCCGCCCAGCTGAGTTCGTCGTCCTGCACCACGAAATCGGCCAGCGACTCACGCGCCGAGGCATCGCCCTGCGCCGCGGCCTTCTGCCACCAGTACACCGCCTTGACATCATGGTGCGGATCATCACGGCGGTTGCGCCAGTAGATCTGCGCCAGCTCGCACTGCGCCTGCACCAGTCCGGCCTCGGCGGCCTTCTCCTGGTATTGCTGGGCCACCTGCAGGTTGCGCTGTGAATAGATCGAGCGCGAGTAGATGCGCGCCAGCGCGTGCCAGCCAGCGGCCACGCCCGCTTCGCCGGCCAGGGCCAGCCAATGCAGCGCCTTCTTGAAATTGGCCAGGCCATGTTCCATGAAGACGCGATTGCCATCGCGGTCCATCTTGGCGCACAACAATCCCAGCTCCAGCTGCGCCTGGCCATTGCCGGCCACCGCGGCCAGTTCGAACAGGCGCATCACCGGCGCCGGATCCCCCTGCTGGCTGCGCAGCTGCCATTGACCATAGCGCAGCAGCAGCACGGCTTCTTCGGCACTCAATTGCACCGCCATGCCGGGTTCGGCGTCCTTCTCTTTTTCCAGCTGCGCCAGCACGGCCGCATTGCGTGCCAGCAGCCGCTCCACCAGCGCGGCTGCATCGCGTGCGAAGCCGTCACCGTCGCCTTGCTGCCAGGCCTTGTCCAGCAGCGCATATTGCGCATCCTCGATACCCGCGCGCGCAGCCTCTTGTACCAGCCGCTCTTCGTAGGCCGATGCCGCCGCGCCCGGCAACGCCGGCTGGCCATGGCGCTGCATCTGCTGGGCCAGCAGCCATTGTGCCTGGTGATCGTTGCGACTGGCCAACGAGGACAGCGCCGCAATCGCGCGCGCATGGGCGTTGCTGTCGAACTGCTCGGTATTGTCCAGCACCAGGCGCGCAAAGATGAGACCGGCTTGCGCAATGCCGGCGTCAAAGGCCTTCTCGTACCAGATCGCCGCTTCACGCGGCGAGGACAGATCGCGCGCCTGCTCGTAGCTGATATTTCGACCGATCATCATCCAGGCGTCGTCCACGCCCTGCTGCGCGGCACGCCGCAGCCAGTAGAAGGCCGTGCCCTTGCTGCGCGGCAGGCCACTGCCGCCATTGAGGTAACGGTTGCCCAACGCCAGCTGCGCGCGCGACTCTCCCGCACGGGCGGCCTTGATGACTGCCAGTTCTTCTCTTGTTGCCATGTTGTTTCCTTTCTCTTGTGCGACCGCTGCACAAAGCTGCGGAAAACGACATCCCCACCGATGCAGCAGTCTGCGTCGGTGCGCTCCGTGTTAGTCAATGCCACGGTGGTGAAAGGGAAGTCGGATCCTTTTCTGTTGCGCGGGAAGAGGTCGTGGATGAACCCCGCGCATGTCGAAGTGAGTGACGACTAGTAGAGCAGCCCGGGACGAAAAAGTGCCTTCCAAAGAGACCTTATTACTAACTCTTTACATCTGTAAAGATCGGCCACCAGTAAGGCTTTCGTCAGCATTATGCGAAGAAAAAGCGAGCTTTTTCCAGGTGCAAAAATGAGTATTCCCGCTGCCATTGAACTATCTCGCCGCGACCAATCCGAGTGCCATGCGAACCGACCCTTCGGGCTCGCATTTACAGCATCTCGGAGAATGGGGGCGGCGCCGGAATGGATAGTAAAAAACTAATAAAAAAAGCGTCGCATGAAATTCATGCGACGCCTTCGTCCTGCACTCCAGCGTCGTCATGAAGACGACGCCGGATTCGACACAATTAGAACTTGTGACGGATACCCACGGCGACAGCGCCTTGGTTGCCATCGGTGCCGCTGCTGTTGGACACGCCCGGGTTAGCCATGTCGCTGGTCTTGGTGTAGGCCAGCAGAGCGTACAGGTCGGTACGCTTGGACAGCCAGTAGTCGGTACCGAGGCTGACCTGGGTCAGCTTGGCCTTGTTGGACACGCCGTCGAAGTCAGCACGGGTGTGATCCACGGCTGCCAGCAGGTTCAGCGACGGGGTCAGAGCATAGGCAGTACCGATTTCGTAGATGTCAGCCTTCTTGGAGGCAGCCAGGGTACGGTTCGACAGGGTGCTCAGCGAGCCCACGCCAGCGGCGGTCAGGTTGGCCTGGGTGTTCAGGTCTTGCTTGACGCGCGAGTAGTTACCATACACGCGTGCCGGGCCGAACTGGTAGGAAGCTGCCACGTTCAGGACCTTCTGAGCCGAGCTGCCGGTGCTGTTGCCGTTGGTGTACTGGTTGGTACCGGTAGCAGCCAGCAGGGAGGTGTCAGCCGGGGTGGTGCCAGCCTTGGACTGGTAGTAGTTGATACCCAGACCCAGAGGACCGTTGTCGTACTTGCCGCCGATGCCGAAGGCTTGGCCAGCCGAGGTTTGGCCAGCGGTTTCGCCGAAGCCGTACATCAGGTTACCGGTGAAGCCGTTCAGGTTGGTCGTGGTGTAGCTGACCGAGTTGTTGGTACGGGTGCCTTGCAGGCGATCCAGGCCCGAACCGGAGTTGCTGGTCCAGCCACCGAAGTCCTTGACGGAGGTGTAAGCCGAGATGGTGTCAGCGAAGTCGGTTTGACGACCCAGCAGGACGGTACCGAAGTTACCAGCCAGACCCACCACCGACTTGCGACGGAACAGGGTGTTGGAGGTCTTGGAATCGTCCAGGGCACCGGTGTCGTTGGAGAAGCCGGCTTCCAGGTTGAACACTGCGGACAGGCCGCCACCCAGATCTTCAGCACCCTTGAAACCGATACGCGAACCCTGGATCACACCCGAGTTCAGGCCGAACTTGCTGCCGGTGCCGCCGGTAGCGGTAGCAACCTTGCTTTGGTAGACAACACCGGTATCGATGATACCGTAGATCGTGACGGAGCTTTGCGCTTGAGCTGCGCCTGCGAACGCGCCCAGAACGGCGAGTGCCAGCAGAGATTTTTTCATGTGACGTCCTTCTCTAAAAATAGTCTTGAGGATCCGCACTTGCAGTCGGATGGGCAAACATTAATGCTTCTGCCTCGTCGTGACTGCACCTTGGTCGATAGAAATGATTTTTTAGACGGGAGCCAAAAATTGAAATGGCAATTGTTGTATTTTTTTATCGCCAATTTTTCGTAGCCACTACACCACCACCCCGCAAGCGGCACCGTATCAATGAAAAAGCGCCGGTCGTGAAACCGGCGCCCTGGAAAAACTAAGTTTCTGTATTTTTATGCCTAAAAATACGAGCCCATCATCTCTAACACTCTCACACCATCCGGCTAACTCTCGTCGCCCATCAGCTTCTTCAGCAGATCCGACTTCTGCTGCTGGCGCTGCCCGGAGGCATTCTTGCGATGCGGGCCGGCGCCGCCGGCACGCTGCTGCGCGGCGACGGCGACCGGATTGCGTGGCTTCGATTGCGAAGGCTCAATGCGAAAGCTCAGTTTCTGTCGCGTACCGAGTGTCTTGTTGGCCATCGCAATCTCCTCACAGGATGCGGTAGTTCTCTTTACAGCACGTAGCGCGACAGGTCTTCGTCGACCGCCAGCTCGCCCAGACGCTCGTTGACGTAGGCGCCATCGATCTTCAATGCATCCACGCCGCTCTCGCCGGCCGTGAAGGAGATCTCTTCCAGCAGTTTCTCCATGACGGTATAGAGACGACGCGCACCGATGTTCTCGGTCTTCTCGTTGACCGAATGCGAGATCTCGGCCAGGCGCTTGATGCCGCTGTCGTCGAACTCGATCTTGACACCTTCGGTGGCCAGCAGCGCTTCATACTGCTTGGTCAGGCAGGCATCGGTACCGGTGAGGATGCGCTCGAAATCGGCAATCGACAGCGAATCCAGTTCCACCCGGATCGGGAAGCGACCCTGCAGTTCCGGGATCAGGTCCGAGGGCTTGGAGAGATGGAATGCCCCCGAGGCGATGAAGAGGATGTGATCGGTCTTGACCATGCCGTACTTGGTATTGACGGTGGTGCCTTCCACCAGCGGCAGCAGGTCGCGCTGCACACCGGCGCGCGAGACATCGGCATTGCCGTTCTGCGAGCGGGTGGCGATCTTGTCGATCTCGTCGAGGAAGACGATGCCGTTCTGCTCCACGTTGGTAATGGCCTTTTGCTTCAACTCTTCGTCGTTGACCAGCTTGGCCGCTTCTTCCTCGATCAACAGCTTCATCGCTTCCTTGATCTTGACCTTGCGCGCCTTCTTGCGCTGGTTGCCCATGCCGGAGAACATGGACTTGATCTGCTCGGTCATCTCTTCCATGCCCGGGGGCGCCATGATTTCCATGGAGGGCGCACCCTCGGAGAGTTCCAGCTCGATCTCGCGATCATCCAGCGCACCTTCGCGCAGACGCTTGCGGAAGGTCTGGCGGGTGGTGTTCTTGTCGTCCTTCTCGCCGCTGCTGCTGTTGCTGCCACTGCTGCTGTCGGTAAAACCAAAATCGCGCGCCGGCGGCAACAGCACGTCCAGGATGCGATCCTCGGCAGCATCCTCGGCGCGGGTGCGCACCTTGCGCGTCTCGATCTCACGGGTCTGCTTGATGCCGATATCGACCAGGTCGCGGATGATGGTGTCCACGTCGCGACCGACGTAACCGACTTCGGTGAACTTGGTCGCCTCGATCTTGATGAAGGGCGCATCGGCCAGCTTGGCCAGGCGACGCGCGATCTCGGTCTTGCCCACGCCGGTGGGGCCGATCATCAGGATGTTCTTGGGCGTGATCTCGTGGCGCAGCGGCTCGTCGATCTGCTGGCGGCGCCAGCGGTTGCGCAGGGCGATGGCCACCGCGCGCTTGGCGCGGGCCTGGCCGACGACGTGCTTGTCGAGTTCGGAGACGATTTCCTTGGGAGTCATATTCATGATGGTGATCTTTTCGCTGTGACGATTCATCGGGACAATGCGCGCAAGCCGCGCCTTATTCCAGCGTCTCGATGATGTGGTTCAGGTTGGTGTAGATGCACAGCTCGCCGGCGATGGTCAGCGACTTCTTGACGACCTCGGCCGGCGACAGTTCGGTGTTCTCATACAGGGCCTTGGCCGCCGATTGCGCATAGCTGCCACCGGAACCGATGGCGCCAATGCCATCATTGGGTTCCAGCACGTCGCCGTTGCCGGTGATGACCAGGGTGGTTTCCTTGTCGGCGCACAGCAGCATGGCTTCCAGGCGACGCAGCATGCGGTCGGTGCGCCAATCCTTGGCCAGCTCGACCGAAGCGCGCATCAGGTTGCCCTGGTGTTTTTCCAGCTTGGCCTCGAACAGCTCCAGCAGCGTGAAGGCATCCGCCGTGCCGCCGGCAAAACCGACCAGGACCTTGCCGTGGTAGAGCTTGCGCACCTTGCGCGCACTGCCCTTCATGACGATGTTGCCAAGCGTCACCTGGCCGTCGCCGCCCAGCGCGACCTGGTTGCCGCGACGGACCGAAAGGATGGTGGTGCCGTGAAATTGTTCCATGCTTGCCTCTGTTCAATATGTGCGTAGGTACTGCGCACAGGTACGCCTTCTGTGCGTCCTGTCGAGATGGGGTTGCCCGGCCGGATTGCAAGTCATGCCTTCGTGCCAGCCCCGCTTTGCAGGCCGATATTGTACGCCGGCAAAGAAAGCGGGCGCCGGGACACAAGGTCCGGGCGCCCGTCTCAGGCGGTGATAGTGACTTCGACTAGACCGAGATGGTCATCAGGCTGGCATTGCCGCCCGCGGCCGTCGTATTGACGCACAACGCACGCTCGGCCAGCAGGCGCCACAGCGGGATGGCGGTGTCCTCGCCACACAGGATCAGCGGCACCAGCGCGCCGTCACGCGCGGCCAGGCGGGCGCGCCAGTCGGCGGCCACGTGGCTGTCCACCAGCGCTGCCTGCAGCGGTTCGGCGTCAAGCTGGCCGGTGCGACGGATCACCGCACGCACCTGGGCCGGCAGACCGGCGGGCAGCAAGGCCGCGGTAGCACCGTCGACCAGCACCGTGTTGCCAGTGGCCAGGGCGGCCGCCACCTGGTTGAGCAGCGTACCGACACTGGCGGCGGCGCACAGCACCAGTCCACGCGGCGCAAAGGCCAGGGTGTTGCGCTCGCCGGTGGGGCCGGGCAGCACCAGGCTGCGTTGCAGCAGGCTGTCACGCTGGTAACGCTCGCCGCTGGCGGCCAGGCGTTCGTGGCCGTGGGTACGGGCCCAGTCCAGCAGCGACGCCAGCAGTGCATTGCCGACCTGGGCCGGCTGCGCGCGGTTCAGTTCCTCATGCAGTTGCGCATTGCGTTGCAGGCGTTTCAGGTAGAGCGGGCCGCCCGCCTTGGGACCAGTGCCGGACTTGCCTTCGCCGCCGAAGGGCTGCACGCCCACTACCGCACCGACAATGTTGCGGTTGACGTAGATATTGCCCACATGCGCACGGTCGGCCACGTATTCGATGGTTTCATCGATGCGCGAATGCACGCCCAGCGTCAGGCCATATCCAGTGGCGTTGATGGCATCGATCAGCTGCGGCAAGGTATCGCGGCGATAGCGCAGCACGTGCAGCACCGGGCCGAAGACTTCGCGCTTGAGTTGCGCGAGGTCATCGATCTCGATCACGGTAGGCGCGACGAAGGTGCCATGCTCGCACTCGGCGGGCAAGGGCAGCTGGTGCAGGGCGCGGGCGGTGCCGCGCATGCGTTCGATGTGGGCCAGCAGGTTCTGCTGCGCCTCGGCGTCGATGACCGGGCCGATGTCGATGGACAGGCGATCCGGGCAACCCACGCGCAGTTCGGCCATGGCACCCTTCAACATCTCCAGGGTACGGTCGGCGATGTCTTCCTGCAGGCACAGGACACGCAGCGCCGAACAGCGCTGGCCGGCGCTGTCGAAGGCCGAGGACAGCACGTCCTGCACCACCTGCTCGGCCAGTGCCGAGGAATCCACGATCAGCGCATTCTGGCCGCCGGTCTCGGCGATCAGCGGCACTTCGCCGTGCTCGCCGCTGCCATCGCCGTCGTCATGCTTGCGCTGGGCCAGGGTACGGTTGATCAGTTGCGCCACCTCGGTGGAGCCGGTGAAGATGACGCCCTTGACGCGCACATCCGAGGTCAGCGCGGCACCGACGGTCTCGCCACGGCCCGGCAGCAGTTGCAGCGCGGCGCGCGGAATGCCGGCCTGGTGCAGCAATTGCACGGCGCGATGGGCGATCAGGGCAGTCTGCTCGGCCGGCTTGGCCAGCACCACGTTGCCGGCGGCCAGCGAGGCGCTGACTTCGCCGATGAAGATGGCCAGCGGGAAATTCCACGGGCTGATGCACACCACTGGACCCCAGGCCAGCACATTGCCGTCATGGCGCGAGGCGATGGCGTAGTAGCGCAGGAAATCGACGGCCTCGCGCACTTCGGCAATCGCATTGGGCAGCGACTTGCCGGCTTCACGCACGGCCAGCGCCATCAGTTCGGCGATATTCTCTTCCAGCAGGTCGGCGGCGCGCTCCAGCATGGTGGCGCGCTCGGCAGCCGGGGTGGACTGCCATTGCGGCGCGTAGGCGGTGGCGGCGGCCAGCGCGGTATCGACATCGGCCACGGTGGCTTCGATGACCTGCCCCACCACTTGGCGGCGGTCGGCCGGATTGCGCACGGCTTGCGCCTGCTGCGCCTGGAGCTCGCCCACGATCAGCGGTGCGGCTTGCCACTGGCGTTCGGCCATGCCGGCAAAGAGCGTGCTCAGTTGCTGCAGGCGGGCTTCATTGGAGAGGTCGATACCCGCCGAATTCTTGCGCTCCTGGCCATACAGGCGCTGCGGCAAGGCGATGGCCGGATGCGGCGCGCCACCCTGGGCGCGCACGGTCTCCACCGGATCAGCAACCAGTTGCTCCAGCGGCACGGCTTCATCGACGATCTGGTTGACGAAGGAGGAGTTGGCGCCGTTCTCCAGCAGGCGACGCACCAGGTAGGCCAGCAGGGTCTGGTGCGAACCGACCGGCGCATAGATGCGGCAGGACTTGCCCAGGTTGCCGGCACCGACCACCTGGTCGTACAGGGTCTCGCCCATGCCGTGCAGGCACTGGAATTCGTAGTCATCAACGCGGTTCTGCTTGGCCCAGTGGTAGATCGCCGCCAGCGTGTAGGCATTGTGCGTGGCGAACTGGGGATAGATCACATCGGTGGCGGCCAGCAGCTTCTGCGCGCACGTCAGGTAGGACAGGTCGGTATGCACCTTGCGGGTATAGACCGGATAGCCTTCCAGGCCATCGACCTGGGCGCGCTTGATTTCGCTATCCCAGTAGGCGCCCTTGACCAGGCGGATCATCAGGCGGCGACCGTGGCGGCGCGCCTGCTCGACCAGGTGATCGATGACGAAGGGGCAGCGCTTCTGGTAACCCTGCACCACGAAGCCCAGGCCGTCGAAACCGGCCAGGTCGGGGTCGGCAATCAGGGCTTCCATCATGTCCAGCGACAGCTCCAGGCGGTCGGCTTCCTCGGCATCGATGTTCAGGCCGATGTCATATTGCTTGGCCAGCAGCAGCAACTGCTTCAGGCGCGGCAACAGCTCACCCATCACGCGGGCGTGCTGGGCACGTGAGTAACGCGGATGCAGGGCCGACAGCTTCACCGAGATGCCCGGGCCTTCCTTGATGCCACGACCATTGGAGGCGCGACCGATGGCGTGGATGGCCTGCTCGTAGGACTGGTAGTAGGCATCGGCATCGTGCATGGTCAGCGCGGCCTCGCCCAGCATGTCGTAGGAATAGCGATAGCCGCGCTTCTCGTTGTCGCGGCTGTTCTGCAAGGCCTCGTCGATGGTCTGGCCGGTCACGAACTGGTTACCCAGCATGCGCATGGCCAGGTCCACGCCCTTGCGGATGAGCGGCTCGCCGCCCTTGCCGATGAGACGGGTGATGGCTTGCGTGAGGCCGCTTTCGCTATTGGTGGACACCAGCTTGCCGGTGATCAGGAGCCCCCAGGTCGCCGCATTGACGAACAGCGACGGCGACTCGCCCAGGTGCTTGCGCCAGTCGCCCTTGCTGATCTTGTCGGCGATCAGGCGATCGGCGGTCTGGCGATCGGGAATGCGCAGCAGCGCCTCGGCCAGGCACATCAGGGCCACGCCCTCTTCCGAGGACAGCGAGAATTCGTGCATCAAGGCATCCACGCCGGAGGAGCGGGTACGCTTCTCGCGCACCTGCTGGACCAGCTTGCTGGCCAGTTGGCGGGTCGATTCCTTCCAGGGTTGATCGCCCTGGATCTGGCCCAGCAGCCACTGCACGGCCTCGCGTTCATCGCGGCGATAGGCAGCGGTGATGGCGGCGCGCAAGGCGCTCGGCGCCGGCAGCATCTCGGCATGGAAAGCGCCGAACGGCAAGCCGGTGGCGGACGAGGAAGGAGCGGCCACGGAGGCGGCGAAAACGACGTTGGTCATGGGCTGGAGAATGAGATGGGAAGGATTTTCGCATCCGGATTCTATGCGGGAACAACCAATATTAATTCTGTATTTCTTGGTTATTACCAATATTTAATTCGGCTATTTTTTGTTATTTAAGTTTTAATTTTCTACAGACCCATGATGACGCCAGCTCATCCAGTCGTGGCGCAGCTCCGCAGGCGCCATGAAAAAACGCCGCCAACCCGAGGGTGGCGGCGTTCCTGTGCGGTCCGAAAACGGCGGTAACGAAGGTATCAGCCCTCACCCAGATAAGCCGCCTTCACCCGCGGATCATCCAGCATCTGGCGCGCCTCGCCCTGCATGGTGATCAGGCCCGACTCCATCACATAGCCGCGATGCGCCGCCTCCAGTGCCAGCTTGGCGTTCTGCTCCACCAGCAGGATCGTGATGCCCTGCGCCGACACAT
>NZ_JBIUZW010000032.1:0-19158 GCF_044745245.1 Herbaspirillum sp. NPDC087042
AGGACCGTGAAACGACTTCGCGCCGATGATAGTGCTGCAACCAGTGTGAAAGTAGGTCATCGTCAGGCTTGTTACTCCCAAGAACCCTCGTTACGAAAGTAGCGAGGGTTTTTGCTTTGGGCGGCCGAAAATCGCGATGCTGTCCGCTCACATCACTTCCCCTCCTGCCAACTCCCCCCCTTCACGGCATCATTCTCGGCATCGCGCAACGCAGGTAGCCGACGTGCATCGTGCATGTCGCGCCCGGAATCAGAATGGACGCAGAAGATCTATCCACAGCGATTCCGCGGTAGGCAGAAATTGAACCCGATGCGTTATGCACATCTGAAAAGCTATATATCCAGTCGAGATTTAACTTATACACAGCGTTTGTTGAAGCACGCGCTTCGGGAGCGCATCTGCACAACAGGTCACTGAAAGCAGTCAGCAGCAGCGCTCGCTGCCAATGGTGGCAAGGAAAGAATAGAAATAAAAATGGCCGGCAAAGCCGGCCATCTACTAACAATCCACTCCTTACTTCAATTGCAGGAAAAGGCCGGCAAGCTACTGCAAAGTCGCGCTGTAGAACGATTCCTTCTATCTTGTCCACAGCGATTCCTGAAGATAAGAAGAAAGAAAAACTTATTCACAGCAGTTTCCAGAACACATCACGTTCACCAGGAAGCTCATGCCGAAAAAACTAATTTTTCCACAGTCATATCCCAATAGCACCTTAGCTCAGCACGGCCCTGACATGTACAAGGGCATTCAAGCCCTCCACCTTTCCGCCATCATCGACGCGATTGCGCAAGCTGATCGTCGCCTGCATGGAATCCACGATTTCCGCGCAGATCGTCAGCCCCAATCCACCGGCCGACGACACATTGGATGAAAACGCCTTGAAGACATTCTCCATCGCCAGCTCATCGATGCCCTCTCCGCTATCCCAGACCAGTAGCTCAGCGACATCGGACATCGCACTGATGCGTATCCCAAGCCGCCCCTGAATCGGCGTATGCCGGATCGCGTTATGCAGGAGATTGGAAATAAGCTCTCCTATCATCCACGGATGCCCCATCACCAGGATCTTGTCGGCTTCCAGTTCGAAATCCAGGTCCTTCTCCGCAATGAGCGGTGACAGGTCCACGGCCGTCTCGCGCGCCAGCATGCCAAGGTCGCAGACTTCCTGTGCGCCCCGCCCTCTGATCTGTTCCACCTTGGCCAGAGACAGCAACTGATTGGCCAGAGTCGTCGCCCGCTCCACCGTACCGGACATCTCACCCAGGATCACATGCGGTGGTGCATCCCCGCGCAATCCCGATTGCAGCTGTGTCTTCAGAACCGCCAGCGGCGTGCGCAACTGATGCGATGCATTGGCAACGAAGCGCTGCTGATGGTCCAGCAGCCGTCGCAACCTTGCCATCAGCTGGTTCAGGGCATTGATGAATGGCTGCAGCTCGCGCGGCGCCATGGGTGGGGCCACCGGCGAGAGATCCTCGGCCGGGCGTTCATCCAGCTGGCGGCGCAGCGCATCCACCGGTTGCAACGCACGCCGCACCACATACAGGGTCACCGACACGATCACCACCAGCAAGGCGGCCTGGCGGATCAGTGTCTCCCAGAAGATCTTGCGTGCCAGCGCACTGCGGTTCTCCATGGTCTCGGCGACCTGCACCAGTGCCGCGCCACGGGGATCATTGCTCACCACCGGCTGGAACAAGGCCGCCACCCGCACGGGAACACCGTTGTAGTTATCCTCGTAGATATGCGCCAGCGCCGGATAGATGGCCTCCTTGTCGGCCCGGCCACGGTAAGCCGGCAAGTCGTCATCGCCTTCGAAGAACTTGCCGTCCAGGTCATTGATACGATAGATCATCCGGCTCGAATAATCGGCTTCGTAGATTTCCAGTGCCGCATACGGTAGCGATGCCTTCAGCTCACCATTCTCGATGCGCAGCAGATCGCCGATGGAATGCACCGAGGCAATCAGCATCCGGTCATAGGCCGTGTTCACCGACTCAAGCGTATTGCGATACAGCGAAAACGAATCGATGACGATGAACAGGGCGATCGGCGAGATGATCCACGCCAGCAGATAGGCACGTACGGAGCGCCGTCTCGAAAACAGATGTGCCACGTCGTCAGTCCCCGCGGCCCTGCTGCCGGTCACGCAGCAGGTAACCCAAACCACGCAGCGTCATGATCTCCGCACCAGTCTCCATGAGTTTCTTGCGCACCCGATGTACCACCACCTCGATGGCTTCGAGCTGCGTATTCTCTTCCATCGGGAAGACCAGCCGGAACAGCTTCTCCTTGGTCACCGCATGCCCGGGCTTGGCGATCAGCGCCTTGAGCAAGGTATGCTCGCGCGGTGTCAATTCCAGAGGATCCTCGCCACAATAGAAAGCGCCGGATCCCCGATCGAAACGCAGGCGGCCGCAACGCTGTCCGCCATCATCCGCGTTGCTGCGACGACGCAGCAGTGCGCGGATGCGCGCATCGAGTTCATCGAGGTCGAAAGGCTTGGCCAGGTAGTCATCCGCGCCGGCATTGAGACCGACCACACGGTCCCCCACGGCGCCGCGCGCGGTCAGCACGATGACCGGCGTACCGATGTCCTGCGAGCGTATGCGCTGTAGCAGGTGCAGTCCGTCCAGTCCCGGGATGTTCAGGTCCAGCACCACCAGGTCGCCGACCCCATCCTTGATCTGCGACAGTGCGCTGATGCCATCACCGCAATGCGTGACCTGGAAGCCGCGCCGCTCCAGCGCCCTCAGCAATGCGCGCGACATGTCGATGTCGTCCTCCACCAGCAGGATATGCATGATCTCCGTGTCGTTATCGTTGGTCAGCCGCCTTTATACCGCCAAACCGTGGCCTGTGCGAGTCCCGCTACCTGTGCCTTTGAAAGCAGATTGAAAGCCGCTGGAAAGGCAGCTGCAAGGAAAGTCCCGGTTTTGACAGCCGCACGGTGGCAAAAGCCGCCCCCCTCGCCTACACTCCCGCACATCGTCGGCATGGGCCCCGCCAATCGGAGCCCGCGACCGGCACCAAAACCAAGACCATCACCAGGAGACAGCATGACCCAGCGTCTGATCAAGACCCTGTTGGCCCTCGCGCTGGCCGCACCGGCCATCGCCTTTGCCCAGGACACCTGCAGCCATCGCGGCGACCTCGACCAGCAATACTGCGACGCCAACAACGATCTCACGGCCGACACGCCCACCGATCCCAAGAAGCTGAAGACCCCCAACACCCTGGTCTTTACCTTCACCCCGGTGGAAGACCCGGCCGTCTACGACAAGATCTTCAAGCCCTTCACCGACTACCTGTCACAGTGCACCGCCAAGAAAGTGGTGTTCTTCCAGGTGCAGTCCAATGCCGCTGAAATCGAAGCCATGCGCTCCGGACGCCTGCATGTGGGCGGCTTCTCGCCAGGCCCGACCAACTTCGCCGTCAACATCGCCGGCGCCGTGCCGTTCGCCGTCATCGGCGATGCCAAGGGTTACCAGGGTTACACGCTCAACGTGATTGTGCGCAAGGACAGCCCGATCCAGAAGATGACCGACCTCAAGGGCAAGAAGGTCGCTCACACCGCACCCTCGTCGAACTCCGGCCACATGGCACCGATGGCGCTATTCCCCAAGCTGGGCGTGACCCCGGACAAGGACTACAAGGTCATCTTCTCCGGCAAGCACGACCAGTCCATCCTGGGCGTGAACTCGGGTGACTATGACGCCGCTGCAGTGGCCTCCGACGTCTTCGATCGCATGGTGGAACGTGGCGTCATCAAGGCCGAGAACTTCCGCGTCATCTGGCACAGCGAGAAATTCCCGACCCAGGACTTCGCCTACGCGCACGACCTGGAGCCGAACTTCCGCGACAAGATGCTCAAGTGCTTCTACGACTATCGCTTCACCGATGAACTGAAGAAGGCCTTCGCCGGCGCCGATCGTTTCTATCCGATCAACTACAAGAAGGACTTCGAGATGGTGCGCTTCGTGGCCCAGTCGGCCGGCGAATCCTTCAACCGCGCCGCCTACGACAAGCAGAACGCCGGCAAGAAGTAAGCACCTGACCCGCACTGCACCCGTGGCCGTCCTGGCCCGGGTGAGGCAGCACCGAACACCCGTCACAAACGACACAAACGACACGGCCCGCGCCACTGGTGCGGGCCGCGGCCCCTCGCATCCCGCGAAACGCCGCGCATCACCAGAGAAAGCGCCTCCCATGTCACACGCCATCGAAATCCAGGGCCTGGTCAAGGAATACAAGCCCGGCCATCCCATCCTCAAGGGGATAGACCTGAAGATCGGCGACGCCGGCCTCGTTGCCATCATCGGCCCCTCCGGCACCGGCAAGTCCACCCTGATCCGCTGCATCAATCGCCTGGTCGATCCCAGTCGTGGCGCGATCTGGTTCGAGGGCGAAGGCAAACGCGTGAACCTGGCCGAGCTGCGCGGACGTGCCCTGCGCGAGCAGCGTCGCCATATCGGCATGGTGTTCCAGGAGTACAACCTGGTGGAGCGTCTTTCCGTGATGGAGAACCTGTTGTGCGGACGCCTGGGTTACGTCAACGCCTTCACCGCATGGCGTCGCAATTTCAGCAAGGACGATATCGCCCACGCCTTCGCGCTGCTGGACACCGTCGGCCTGGGCAACTTCGCCAACCAGCGCGCCGATGCGCTCTCGGGTGGCCAGCGCCAGCGCGTGGGCATCGCCCGCGCCCTGATGCAGCGCCCGCGCCTGCTGTTGGCCGATGAGCCGACGTCCTCGCTGGACCCCAAGACCTCCTTCGAGATCATCTCGCTGTTGAAGGAGCAGGGCCGCGCCCAGAAGATCCCCGTCATCGTCAACATCCACGACGTCGAACTGGCCAAGCGTTACGCCGACCGCATCATCGGCATGTCCGGCGGCCACGTGGTCTACGACGGCAATGCCGAGAACCTGTCGGACGATTTCCTCAAGCAGATCTACGGTGGCGAGGACTGGCTGGCATGACAACTGCAACCTCCCACAACACCCGCGCCCGCGTGAGCCTGGCCTTCAAGCCACAGCTGGCGACCCGCGTGGTGATCTGGCTGATCGCCCTCTACGCCATCTATGCCGCCACGCAACTGGGATTCTCCTGGGAGCGCTTCTCCTCGGGTCTGGGCAATGGCGCCAAGTTCCTCGGCCGCATGTTCCCGCCCGATCTTTCCAAGGGTGACATCCTCTGGGGCGGCATCAAGGAAACCCTGCAGATCGCCGTGCTGGCATCGCTGTTCGGCATCCTGCTGTCCTTGCCCATCGGCCTGATGGGCGCACGCAACCTGATGCCCTCCTGGATCTCCTGGCCGGCCCGCGCGCTGGTCTCGGTATGCCGTTCGCTGCACCCGGTGATCGTGGCCATCCTGTTCGTCAAGGCGGTCGGCTTCGGCGCCCTGGCTGGCGTACTGGCACTGATCGTGGCCTCCATCGGTTTCATCGGCAAGCTCTTCGCCGAAGCCATCGAAGAGATCTCGATCAAGCAGGTCGAAGCCATTCGCGCCACCGGTGCCTCGTTCATGAACGTGATCCTCTTCGGCGTGCTACCACAGGTGATGTCGCGCTTCGTCGGATTCTCCACCTACCAGCTCGACTCCAACCTGCGCAACTCGACCATGGTGGGCATCGTCGGCGCCGGCGGCGTGGGCGGCGTGCTGTTCTCCGCCTTCCAGCGCTTCGACTACGACTTCGTGCTCACCATCCTGGTCACCATCATCACCATCATCGTCGTCGGCGAACTGCTGGCGAACTCGGTCAAGAAGGTCTTCAATGTCTGATACCGTCCTCCCCCGCCCTGCGGCCACGCTCAACCCGGCCGAGCGCGAATGGCAGCGCCACACGCCAATGCAGCGCGTGCTGCGTTTTGCGGTGTGGCTGGTCATCGCGCTGGCCGTAGTACAGTCGCTGCGCTATATCGAGATCATTCCCGAGTTCCTCTACGATGCGCCGGAACAGATGAGCGACATGCTCTCCCGCATGTGGCCCGTCGACTGGGCCTACTTCGGCACCGATGTGAAGGCCGGCCTGATCGAGACCCTGCACATCGCCACCCTCGGTACCCTGCTCTCCATCGTGCTGGCCATTCCCTTCGGCCTGCTGGTGGCGCCCAACCTGACTCGCCATCGCGGCCTGAACCTGTTCGCCCGCATCGTGCTGGTAGCCAGCCGTTCGGTCAATTCGCTGGTGTGGGCCCTGCTGTTCCTGGCCATCTTCGGCCCCGGTCCGCTGGCCGGCACCCTGGCCATCGCCTTCCGCTCCATCGGCTTCGTCGGCAAGATGGCCGGCGAGACCATCGAGCAGATGCCGCGTGGTCCCATCGAGGCGCTGCAGGCCTCGGGTGCCAGCAAGTTCTCCGAGATCTGGTATGGCTACTGGCCGCAGCTGAAGCCCGCCTTCATGTCCATCGTGCTCTTGCGCTGGGACATCAACGTGCGTGAATCGGCCGTGCTGGGCATCGTCGGCGCCGGTGGCGTGGGAATGGTGCTCGACACCGCCCTGAACCTGTTCCAGTGGCCGCGCGTGGCCACCGTGCTGGTGTCCATCTTCGCCATCGTGATCGTCACCGAAGTGGTGGTCACGCAGATCCGCAAGCGCATTCTCTGACATGGGAGCGAGGCCAGCATGAAAGCACGTGGCACTGAAGGTATCACCTATCCTCCGCAATACGACCTGCTGGTGGTCGGTGGCGGCATCAATGGCGCCGGCATCGCGCGCGACGCCGCCGGGCGCGGCCTGTCGGTGGCGCTGTGCGAGCAGCACGACCTGGCCCAGCACACCTCGTCCTCCTCCAGCAAGCTTATCCACGGTGGCCTGCGCTATCTGGAGCACTACGAGTTCGGCCTGGTGCGCAAGGCCTTGATCGAGCGCGAAGTGCTGTTGCGCAGCGCTCCCCACATCATGTGGCCGCTGCGTTTCGTCATGCCGCATGACCGGGGCCAACGCCCGGCCTGGCTGATCCGCCTGGGCATGTTCCTCTACGATCACCTGGCCCGGCGCGAGCTACTGCCCGGCTCGCGTGCACTGGACCTGCGCCGTCACAGTTCGGGCGCGCCGCTGAAGTCGCAGTTTACCCGTGGCTTCGTCTATTCCGATGGCTGGGTCGATGACGCGCGGCTGGTGGTGTTGAATGCCATGGACGCCGCCGAGAAAGGCGCGCACATCATGACCCGCACCCGCTGCGAATCGCTGACCCGCCAGGACAAGGACTGGCAAGCCGTGCTGCGGCGTGAAGACGGTCATGCCATGCAGCTGCGTGCCCGTTGCGTGGTCAACGCCGCCGGTCCGTGGGTAGCGCAGTTCCTGGGCGGCGCGGCGCACGTGCATTCGAGCAAGTCGGTGCGACTGGTCAAGGGCAGCCACATCGTGGTCAAGCGCCTCTTCGAGCACGACCATGCCTACATCTTCCAGAACCCGGATGGTCGCATCGTCTTCGCCATCCCCTACGAACAGGACTTCACCCTGATCGGCACCACCGATATCGAATACAAGGGCGCGGTGGAAAACGTCGCGATTTCGGCGGACGAGATCAGCTACCTGTGCCAGTTGGCCAACCGCTATTTCGAGAAACCCATCACGCCGGATGATGTGGTGTGGTCATATTCAGGTGTGCGTCCGCTGCTGGAAGACGCCGCTGCCGATGCCTCGGCGGTCACGCGTGACTACCAGCTCGATCTGAACACCGAGGGCGCCCCACTGCTCTCCATCTTCGGTGGCAAGATCACCACCTTCCGCAAGCTGGCCGAGGAGGCGGTGGACATGATCGCTCCGGTGCTGGGCAACCAGCGTGGCGCCTGGACCGAGCACGGCTGCCTGCCAGGTGGTGACCTGTACGGCACACAGCCAGCCAATCGTTCGGTACGCGAATTCGCCCAGTACGTCAGCGCCCTGCAGCAGCAATATCATTGGTTGCCGGCATCGCTGTTGCAGCGCTATGCACGCGCCTATGGCAGCCGCACCCATGTGCTGCTGGAAGGGAAGAGCCAGTTGGAAGAGATGGGAGAGGAGATCCTGGGCGGTTTGTATGCCGCCGAGGTGGACTACTTGCTACGCCACGAATGGGCCAGCAGCGCGGCCGATATCCTGTGGCGGCGATCCAAGCTCGGCCTGCATTGCCCCAAGGGCAGCGAGGCCGTGCTGGATGCCTGGCTGGCCGCGCGCGGCAACCAGCCAGTGACGGCCGAGGTGCTTCAGGCCGCCAGCAGGTAAGCACCCACGGCGGCAATACCCACGCCACCGATGCGCACCACGCGGTCTGCCATCTTCTGGCCGGCCACCAGGCCGATGCCCAGGCCCGCAGCGTGCAGCAGCGCGGTCGCGGCGATGAAGCCGGCACCGTACAGGGCGGCCGAGCTGCCATGCGGCAGTTCAGCGCCGTGCGCGTAACCATGGAACATCGCGAACAGCGACACCACCAGCGTGCTGCCCCACAGCGGCATGCGCACGGCAAACGCGATCAGCAGACCCAGCACGGCCACCGAGGCGCCGATACCGGTTTCCACCGCCGGCACTTGCAGGCCGGCGAAGGCCAGCAGTGCACCGACGACCATCATCAGCGGGAAGGCCAGCGGCAACACCCACAGGGCGCGCTGCTTGTTCTGCGCTGCCCACAGACCCACGGCCAGCATGGCCAGCAGGTGATCGATACCCGAGAACGGGTGGGCGAAGCCGGCGGCCATGCTGGCCGTGGCATCCATGGTGGAGCCAGGATGGCCCGGGTGGGCCAGCGCGGAGCCGGCCGCCAGCGCGGTGACGGCCAGCACGCCCAAACGGGCGCGGGTCTTGGTCGAGACTGTCAACATGATTTCTCCTTGGGAAGATATAGCAGATTCGTCGGAATTGAGGGGCTTAGTTCTTGGGCTTCTCGTCCAGCAAGCCCTGCTTGCGGATGTACTCGATCACCTTCTCCACACCCTCGCCGCTGCGCAGGTTGGTGAACACGAAGGGGCGTTCGCCACGCATGCGCTTGGCATCGGCCGCCATGATATCCAGATTTGCGCCCACATAGGGAGCCAGGTCGGTCTTGTTGATGATCAGCAGGTCCGAACGGGTGATGCCGGGGCCGCCCTTGCGCGGGATCTTCTCGCCACCGGCCACGTCGATCACATAGATGGTCAAGTCCGACAGTTCGGGACTGAAGGTGGCCGCGAGGTTGTCGCCGCCGGATTCCACCAGGATCAGGTCCAGGTCGGGGAAGTCGGCACTCATGCGGGCGATCGCTTCGAGGTTGATCGAGGCATCTTCACGGATGGCCGTGTGCGGGCAGCCACCGGTCTCCACCCCCATCAGGCGGTCGGCCGGCAGCGCATCGGCGCGCAGCAGGATCTCCATGTCTTCCTTGGTGTAGATGTCATTGGTGATGACGGCCATGTCGTAATGGTCGCGCATGCGCTTGCACAGCATTTCGCACAGCGCCGTCTTGCCGGAACCGACCGGGCCGCCGATGCCTACGCGCAGCGGATTGGAAGTGGGATTGCTCATGGTGGTCTCTTGGTCGTATTGAAACGTAAAGGGTATAAATAATCAGGAACGGTAGATGCGGCTGTACTGCACCTCATGTTGCATCGACAGCAGCGACAGGCCGGGCGCCCAGTTGCAGAGGTCTTCGTCCTCCAGCGTCAGCGCCGTGGTGGCGGCTTTCTCCAGTTCAGGCTGCAGCGACAGCAGCATGCGCTGCCCGGCCACCTGGCCCAGCGGTACCGTCTTCACGCAAGCCAGCACCTGGTTCTCGGCCCAGGCGAACAGCATGCCCAGCACTGCCGCTTCGCGCGGCACCTGCAAGGCTACCGTGGCGAAGGCCAGGGAAGTCGGCAGCGGCAGTTCCGGCTGGGCCTGCAGGATGGCCAGCAGATCCGCGTCGCCCAGCTTCAGGTCGGTGGCCAACTTGCCCAGCGAGTAACCCATCTGGATGGTCTCGGCACGAAACTCGGAGGTGTCGCGTGCGGCGATGAAGCGCTCGGTCCACAGCGTCACCGCCGCGGTATCACGCGCTTCGAATGCCGCCACCAGCCGCGCAAAGATGGGCGCCTCGAAGCGCGCCACCACCTCATGCAGCGCGTGGCCGATCCAGGCGCGCGCCGTCGCCTCGTTGCTGACCCGGCCATGCTCGATGGCCGCCTCCAGCCCCTGCGAATAGCTATAGGCGCCGATCGGCAGGGACGGGCTGCTCAGTTGCAGCAGATGCAGCAAGGCGCTGGCGTGCATGGATCAGCCTTCTTCCTTCTTGTCGCCGGGACGATGGATCTTCTGGCGCAGCGGGATCGGCGCCAGCGGGTTGTGGTGATGATCGTCACCATGATGGTGATGGCCGCCGCCATAGGCACCGGCCTCCGGTTCGAAGGCGGCCTGTTCCTCGCTTACTTGCGCGCCCAGGCCTTCCAGCATTTCCTTCAACACCGGATCCTTGCGGATACGCAGGAAGCCCACGCCACCCGCATGGCCGATATGCGCCTGGGTGTGGCGATTGCCGAGGTGGAAGGCACAGCGCAGCAGCAGATGCGCATCGGCCGCATCGACGCGATAGGTGGCTTCGGCCTTGGCGATGATCCTGACCACGCGGCCATCATCGCCGCGCAGCAGGTCACCATCGCGCAGCACGGTGCCACGCACGGTGAACACGGCCACGTCCTCGCCCGAGCGCAGCGTGGCGCGCAGGCGGCTCTTCTCGCGCTGGTCGTAGGGCAGTTCCAGTTCGCCGTCGATCTGGTCGGCCTGGTCTATCTTGGTATTGAGAGTCAGCATGAAGAAATCTAAAGAAAATCAGAACAGGAAATAACGTTGCGCCAGTGGCAGCGACACCGCCGGTTCGCACACCAGCAGTTCGCCATCGGCACGCACTTCGTAGGTCTCGGCATCGACTTCCATCTTCGGCGTGGCGCCGTTGTGGATCATGTCGCGCTTGCGCAGGTTGCGCATGTTCTTCACCGCCACCACTGGCTTGTTGAGCTTGAGTTGCTCACCGATGCCGGCATCGAAGGCCGCTTGCGAGACGAAGGTCATCGAGGTCTTGAGGCCACCGCCATAGGCGCCGAACATCATCCGGTAATGCACCGGCTGGGGCGTCGGGATGGAGGCATTCGGGTCACCCATCTGGGCGGCGGCGATCATGCCGCTCTTGAGGATCATCGAGGGCTTGGCGCCGAAGAAGGCCGGCTTCCACAGCACGATATCGGCCAGCTTGCCCACCTCCAGCGAACCGACCACGTGCGAGACGCCGTGGGTGATGGCCGGGTTGATGGTGTACTTGGCGATATAGCGCTTGATGCGGAAGTTGTCGTTGCGCGAGCTGTCTTCCTTGAGCGAGCCGCGCTGTACCTTCATCTTGTGCGCGGTCTGCCAGGTGCGCAGGATCACCTCGCCCACGCGACCCATGGCCTGCGAGTCGGAAGACATCATCGAGATCGCACCGATGTCATGCAGGATGTCTTCGGCCGCAATGGTCTCGCGGCGGATGCGCGATTCGGCGAAGGCGATGTCCTCGGCGATGGCCGGATCCAGGTGATGGCAGACCATCAGCATGTCCAGGTGTTCGTCGAGCGTATTGACCGTGAAGGGACGCGTCGGATTGGTGGAGGAGGGCAGCACGTTGCCCTGGCCCACGGCCGCAATGATGTCCGGTGCATGGCCGCCACCTGCACCCTCGGTGTGGAAGGTGTGGATGGTACGGTCCTTGAAGGCGGCCAGGGTGTGCTCCAGGAAGCCGCCTTCATTCAGGGTATCGGTGTGGATGGCCACCTGGATATCCATGCGGTCGGCCACCGTCAGGCAGTTGTCGATGGCCGCAGGCGTGGAGCCCCAGTCCTCGTGCAGCTTCAGGCCGATGGCGCCGGCACGGATCTGTTCTTCCAGCGGCAGCGGCAGGCTGACATTGCCCTTGCCCAGGAAGCCCAGGTTCATCGGGAAGGCATCGGCTGCCGCCAGCATGGAGTGGATATGCCACGGACCAGGTGTGCAGGTGGTCGCCGCCGTGCCCACGGCCGGGCCGGTGCCGCCACCGATCATGGTGGTGACGCCGCTCATCAGCGCTTCCTCGATCTGCTGCGGGCAGATGAAGTGGATGTGGCTGTCGATACCGCCGGCGGTGACGATCATGCCTTCGCCCGCGATGATCTCGGTGGCACCACCGATGGCCATCGTCACGCCGGGCTGGATGTCGGGATTGCCGGCCTTGCCGATGCCGGCGATGCGGCCCGACTTGATGCCGAGGTCCGCCTTGACGATGCCCCAGTGGTCGACGATGAGGGCATTGGTGATGACGGTATCCATTACGTCGGCGTGGGCGCGCTGCGACTGGCCCATGCCATCGCGGATCACCTTGCCGCCGCCGAATTTCACTTCCTCGCCATAGATCGTATAGTCCTTCTCGACTTCGAGGAACAGTTCGGTATCGGCCAGGCGCACACGGTCGCCGACGGTGGGGCCGAACATCTCGGCATAGGCCGAACGGGAAATCTTGCTCATTGGGTCTGCCCCTTCTTGTCGTTGCCGTGCTGAGCCTTCAGCTTGCCCATCACCAGCGCATTGAAGCCATAGACGCGTCGCTCGCCTGCCAGTGCCACCAGTTCCACCGTACGTTCCTGGCCCGGCTCGAAGCGCACTGCCGTGCCAGCGGCGATGTTCAGACGCATGCCATAGGCGGCGGTGCGTTCGAACAGCAGCGCCGGATTGGTTTCGTAGAAATGGAAGTGCGAGCCCACCTGGATGGGCCGGTCGCCGCTGTTGGCTACCGTCACCGTCACGGTGGGACGGCCGGTATTGAGTTCGATGTCGCCGGGTTCGACCAGCATTTCGCCTGGAATCATGACGCGCTCCTCAAGGAATCGGATGGTGGACGGTGACCAGCTTGCTGCCGTCAGGGAAGGTGGCCTCCACCTGGATGTCGGGGATCATCTCCGGCACGCCCTCCATGACATCGGCGCGGCTCAGGATGGTGGTGCCCTCGAACATCAGCTCGGCCACGGTCTTGCCGTCGCGTGCGCCTTCCATGATGGCGGCGGTGATCAGGGCCACCGCTTCCGGATAGTTGAGCTTCAGGCCCCGCGCCTTGCGGCGTTCGGCCAGCAGCGCGGCGGTGAAGATCAACAGCTTGTCTTTCTCTCTTGGTGTCAGTTCCATGTTGGCTCCCGGCCGGCTGGCGGCCTTCAGGTTCTATAACTTTCTGGACTTCGCTTGATTCGGTTCTTCTTGTGTCGCTGAGCTATCTCAGGTATTCCAGATGCGTGGAATCGCGGCATCCTTGCCGGTGACCGCCGGTCGCAGCACATGCCAGGCCGCGTGCAGCCATTGCCGCGCCACCAGGCTGGATTGCCCCAGATAGCGCGCGATCAGTACCTGCTTCATCAGCGTGGCACCACTGCGTCCTTCCAGTTGCAAGGCCCCGATGGTTTCGCGCAGGCGGCCCAGCAGGGCGGCATCCATGCCATCCCCCACCACGATCAGGGTGCCGCAGATGGTTTGCCCATCCAGGGCCAGCGGCCCCTGCATGGCGCCATCCTCGGCCTGCAGGCGGCCCTGCTCGAACCACACCAGCTTGCCGCCACGGCGGATGCTGGTGCGCTGGCTCACAGCACCGGTGTTGAAGCGCTCGCCGGAGGCGGTGCGACCAAAGCAGAGGATCTCCGCGCCCAGGTAAGCGGCGTCGGCGGCCAGCGTGACCTCATGCTCCATGCGCACATCGGCGCCATCGAAGAAGATGGTTTCCTGGGGCAGCCATTCCAGCGTTGCGCCGGCGGCGGCGTCGAGTCGCACCACCTGGCGCGAGTGCTGGCCGTTGGCGCGATACCATTTGCCCGCGCCCGGCGTGGTCAGCAGGGCATGGGCGCGCTCGCCGACCTCGGCCGTGATGGACAGCTGGTCGCCACCGACGATCCCGCCCGGTGGATGGACGATGATGGCGTGGCAGACCGAAGGGGATTCTGGATAGAGCGGTTTCTGCACGCGCAGCGGGCCGAAGTGCTGACGCCGCAGCAGTCGCGTGGTGCCGGCATCGTCGGCAAAGCCCAGCGCGAGGCGTGCGTGATCCGGCGCATGCCGCAGGGGCGCGCCCGCGAGCGGGGAGGCTGGCATGCTGGCGGGTTCCGGGTGGCCGGGGAGTCGTTTCATACCTGGTTCTTGATTGCTTGGAAGGCCTGCTCTTTGCACCGGGACAGCCCGGTCGCGGTCATGCGACTTTATAGCAGACCCGGTGCAAATGCGCAGCTTCGTCTTGTGTATTGCGCCCCGTTCGGACTGAGTAGACCCGCAGGGTCGTATCGAAGGCGCTGAGCTGCTTGTCAACGCAGGCGCGCCTTCGATACGCCGCTTTGCGGCTACTCAGTCCGAACGGTATCTGTTGGACCGGGCTCTTCAGACCGCCAGGTGTTTCCTGACGTCCTCGCCATCCATCTGGTCCTGCGTGCCAGCCGCCACCACCTCACCGCGCGACATGACGACGAAGGTATCGGCCAGTTCGCGGGCGAAGTCGAAATACTGCTCGCACAGCAGGATGCCGATATCACCGCGCTGGCGCAGCAGGCTGATGACGCGGCCGATGTCCTTGATGATGGAGGGCTGGATACCCTCGGTCGGCTCGTCCAGGATGATCAGCTTGGGCTCGGCCAGCAGCGCGCGGGCAATCGCCAGTTGCTGTTGCTGGCCACCGGAGAGGTCACCGCCACGACGGTGCAGCATTTCCTTCAAGACCGGAAAGAGTTCATAGACCTCGCCCTTGATGGTGGAGGCGCGACGACCCGAGAGCGTGGCCATGCCCATGAGCATGTTCTCTTCCACGGTCAGGCGCGCGAAGATCTCGCGGCCCTGCGGCACATAGGCGATGCCCAGCCTGGCGCGCTGGTGGGGCTTCAACTTGGTGATATCGTGGCCCTCGAACATGACATTCCCCTTGGCCACCGGCAGCACGCCCATCAGGCATTTCAGCAGCGTGGTCTTGCCCACGCCATTGCGGCCCAGCAGGGACAAAACCTTGCCCTTCTGCACATCCAGGGAGACCCCGCGCAGCGTATGCGCGGCGCCGTAGTACTGGTTCAGTTCATTGACTTGCAGCATGGTTGATGGTCTCCGCTCTTATCGTCCCAGGTAGACTTCGATGACACGCTCGTTGGATTGCACCTGGCGCATATTGCCCTCGGCCAGTACCGATCCCTCGTGCAGCACGGTCACCTTGCCACCCTGGGCGATCTCCTCGACGAAGCCCATGTCGTGTTCCACCACCATGATGGAATGCTTGCCGCGCAACTCGTTCAACAACTCGGCGGTGCGCGCGGTCTCGGCATCGGACATGCCGGCCACCGGTTCGTCCAGCAGCAGCAGTTGCGGCTCCTGCATCAACAGCATGCCGATTTCCAGCCACTGCTTCTGGCCGTGCGAGAGCAGGCCGGCCAGGCGATGTTCCTGGCCGTTCAAGCGGATCAGCTTGAGGATGTCCTCGATCTTGCCGATCTGCTCTGACGACAGGCGCGCAAACAGCGTGGTCTTGACGCGTTTGTCCATCTTCATCGCCAGTTCCAGGTTCTCGAACACGGTGTGCTGCTCGAACACGGTTGGGCGCTGGAACTTGCGGCCGATGCCGGCGTGCGCGATTTCGTACTCGGTCATCCTGGTCAGGTC
This sequence comes from Herbaspirillum sp. NPDC087042, assembly GCF_044745245.1. Taxonomy (NCBI): domain Bacteria; kingdom Pseudomonadati; phylum Pseudomonadota; class Betaproteobacteria; order Burkholderiales; family Oxalobacteraceae; genus Herbaspirillum; species Herbaspirillum sp. NPDC087042. Next base: position 15,607 of record NZ_JBIUZW010000032.1, read on the forward strand.
GATGGTCTGGCCGAAGAAGGCGGTGCCGGCGGTGGGCCGGGTCTTGCCGGTGATGACATCCATCATCGTGGTCTTGCCCGCGCCATTGGGACCGATGATGCAGCGCAGTTCGCCCACCGAGATATCCAGGTTCAGGTTGTTGATGGCCTTGAAGCCATCGAAGGAGACCGTGATGTTTTCCAGGTAGAGGATGGCGCCGTGGGTGGTGTCGACGCCCTCGGGTTTGATGCGGTCATAGGACGTGCCATGGTCGGCGCGGGGCGTGTCGACGTTGCCGCCCAGGCCGCCGATGCCGGTGGCATTCTTGCCGGGTTCGACTGCACTCATGCTGCCTCCTTGGATGCGCTGCCTTCAGCGGGCGCAGCATCGCGTTTCTTGAATTTCTGCACCAGACCCAGGATGCCCTGCGGCAGGAACAGCGTGACCAGGATGAAGATCAGGCCCAGCGCATACAGCCACAGGTCGGGGAAGGCGGCGGTGAACCAGCTCTTCAAGCCATTGACGGTGAAGGCGCCGATGATGGGGCCGATCAGCGTGCCACGGCCACCGACGGCGGCCCAGATCACCATCTCGATGGAGTTGGCCGGCGACATCTCGGAGGGATTGATGATGCCCACCTGCGGCACGTACAAGGCACCGGCGATACCGCAGATGACCGCCGACAGCGTCCACACGAAGAGCTTGAACCACAGCGGGTTGTAGCCGATGAACATGAGGCGCGATTCGGAGTCGCGCACACCCTGCAGCACGCGGCCCAGCTTGGAGGTGACGATCATGCGGCACACCACCAGCGCGCCCACCAGCAGCGCCAGCGTCACCAGGTAGAGCACGGCCTTGGTCGCGGGCGAGGTGATGGTGAAGCCGAGGATGCGCTTGAAGTCGGTGAAGCCGTTGTTGCCGCCGAAACCGGTATCGTTGCGGAAGAACAGCAGCATGAAGGCGAAGGTCATCGCTTGCGTGATGATGGAGAAGTACACGCCCTTGATGCGCGAACGGAACGCGAAATAACCGAACACGAAGGCCAGAAGACCCGGCACCAGCACCACCAGCAGCATGGCGAACCAGAAGTGGTCCGTCATCCACCAGTACCAGGGATAGGCCTTCCAGTTCAGGAACACCATGAAGTCCGGCAGGTCGCTCTGGTACACGCCGTCACGGCCGATGGCGCGCATCAGGTACATGCCGTGCGCGTAACCGCCCAGCGCGAAGAACACGCCGTGGCCCAGCGAGAGGATGCCCGTATAACCCCACACCAGGTCCAGTGCCAGCGCCGCCATGGCGTAGCACATGAACTTGCCCACCAGGGCGATGGTGTAGGAGGAGACGTGCAGGCTGCTATCCGCCGGGAACAGCAGGTTGCACACCGGCAGCAGCGCCAGCACCACGGTGCAGATGACGATGCCGGTCCAGGCCGGACGATTGAACAGCGAGGGGCGCATGATCATGGTGCTCATTCGACGCTCCTTCCCTTGAGTGCGAAGAGGCCTTGCGGACGCTTCTGGATGAATACGATGATGAAGACCAGGATGGCGATCTTGGCCAGCACGGCCCCTGCCATCGGTTCCAGGAACTTGTTGACCTCACCCAGCCCGAAGGCGGCGATGACGGTGCCGGCCAGCTGGCCCACGCCACCCAGCACCACCACCATGAAGGAATCCACGATGTAGCCCTGACCCAGGTCGGGGCCGACATTGCCCAGCTGCGAGAGCGCCACGCCACCGAGACCGGCGATGCCGCAACCGAGGCCGAAGGTCATCATGTCGATCTTGCCGGTGGACACGCCCACGCAATCGGCCATGCGGCGGTTCTGCGTGACGGCGCGCACGAACAGGCCCAGGCGGGTCTTGTTCAAGATCAGCCACACCGCGAACACCACGAACAGCGCAAAGAACACGATCACGATGCGGTTATAGGACAGCACCAGCGAACCCAGCACGGTGACGCCGCCCGACATCCAGCTCGGGTTGGCCACTTCGACGTTCTGCGCGCCGAAGATGGAGCGCACGCACTGCATGAGCATCAGGCTGATGCCCCAGGTGCAGAGCAGGGTTTCCAGCGGACGGCCATAGAGCCAGCGGATCACCAGGCGCTCCAGCGCGATGCCCACCGCAGCAGCGACGATGAAGGCCGCCGGCAGCGCCACCACGAGGTAGGCGTCGATGGCGCCGGGGAAGAACTTGCGGAACACCATCTGGCAGACATAGGTGGTGTAGGCGCCGATCATCAGCAATTCACCGTGGGCCATGTTGATGATGCCCATCAGGCCAAAGGTGATGGCCAGGCCGAGCGCGGCCAGCAGCAGCACGCTGCCCAGCGAGATGCCATAGAACAGCTTGCCGGCGAAGTCGACGATGGCCAGGTGGCGATCCAGTGCCGACAGCGTGCGCACGGCCTCCACGCGCACGCCTTCGTCGGGTTCGATGTAGGAGCCATCGGGGTTCTTGGCCAGCATGTTTTCCAGTGCGGGCTTCAGCGATGCATTGGTGGTTTCGGCCAGCGTCTTCACGGCGGCGCGGCGCGCGGCCGGGTCGGCCGCATGCAGGTTGGCAGTGGCCTGCACCTGTTGCAGGATGTCCTTGATCTGGGCGTCGCCTTCCTTGGCCAGGGCCTTGGCGATCAGCGGGGCCTGTGCCGGATCGGCGCTCTTGAGCAGGTCGGTGGCTGCCGCCAGGCGTTGCTCGCGCTGTGGCGAGAGCAGTTTCAGGCCGGAGAGCGCACCTTCCACCGCACCGCGCAGGCGGTTGTTGACGGTGATGCCTTCGGCGTCATCGGGCGCCGGGCCACCTTGGTCGGTGGCCGGGTTGAAGGCCTTTCCCGCATCGTCGACGATGAGCACATCACCGGCAGGGGTGACGTAGAGCGCATCACTGTTCAGGGCATTGAGAATCTTGATGGCGTCGTCGTTGGCCAGCGCCGCAATCTGGTTGACGGCGTCGATGCGCGCGTCGGGGTCGTCTCCGCCAAGGGGCTTGAGCAGGGCCGGATCGATGGCTGCGAACGCGCCCAGGGCGTGGACGCAAAGCCAGGTCGCGAGCAGCCCGCGTAGGAACTGGATGGCTGGTTTCATGATCTGTGTGCGCCTCGAAGCGCGGGCCGGTCGATGCTGTGGCCGGGGCGAGTCGTCGGGCGTTTTTCTTGTGGAGGGAAATGCATGGGGGCGCACGGAGCGCCTTCGATACGCCGCTTGCGCGGCTACTCAAGACGAACGGCCCGTGGGATGTGCAACAAAACCCCGTTCGGACTGAGTGAGTAGCCGCATCGCGGCGTATCGAAGGCGCTCCGAAGAACGCCTTACAACGACGACAAGCTTAGTTCTTCTGCTTGCTTTCGTTACCCGGGATATACGGGCTCCACGGTTGCGCGCGGATGGTGGTCTTGGTCTTGTAGACCACGTTGAACTGACCATCGGCCTTGATTTCGCCGATCATCACAGGCTTGTGCAGGTGGTGGTTGGTCTTGTCCATTTCCAGCGTGTAGCCCGACGGTGCCTTGTAGGTCTGGCCGCCCATGGCCGCGATCACCTGGTCGGGGTCGCTGGACTGGGCCAATACC
>NZ_JBIUZW010000033.1:0-19071 GCF_044745245.1 Herbaspirillum sp. NPDC087042
GTTCTTGAATTCGATGACTTCATTGCCCAGGCGCTCGGCCACGGGAATGAAGATTTCCTGGGTCTCGTTGCGCTTCTGGTATTCGTATTCGGACAGCTCGTTGAAGCGGGCCAGACGCGCCTTGCTCTTGGCCTGGCGACCCTTGGGGTTTTGCCGCACCCATTCCAGTTCCTTGGCGATGGTCTTCTGGCGCGCCGATTCGCTGGCTTCTTCCTGCTTCAGGCGGGCTTCCTTCTGTTCCAGCCAGGAGCTGTAGTTACCCTTCCAGGGGATGCCGTGGCCACGGTCCAGTTCCAGGATCCATTCGGCGGCGTTGTCGAGGAAGTAGCGATCGTGGGTGATGGCCACCACGGTGCCGGGGAAGCGTTGCAGGAACTGCTCCAGCCAGTCCACCGATTCGGCGTCCAGGTGGTTGGTGGGTTCGTCCAGCAGCAGCATGTCGGGCTTGGAGAGCAGCAGCTTGCACAGCGCCACGCGGCGCTTTTCACCGCCGGAGAGCACGCCGATCTTGGCGTCCCAGGGCGGCAGGCGCAGCGCATCGGCGGCCATTTCCAGCTGCTGGTTGAGGCTGTTGCCGTCGGCGGCGGAGATGATGGCTTCCAGGCGCGCCTGCTCGGTGGCCAGGGCGTCGAAGTCGGCGTCTTCCTCGGCATAGGCGGCGTAGACGGCGTCCAGCTTGGCCTGGGCTTCGAAGACTTCGCCCAGGGCGCTCTCGACTTCCTGGCGCACGGTCTTTTCGGCATCGAGTTGCGGTTCCTGCGGCAGGTAGCCGATGTTCAGGTTGGGCATCGGGATGGCTTCACCCTCGATTTCCTTGTCGATGCCGGCCATGATCTTGAGCAGGGTCGATTTGCCCGAGCCGTTCAGGCCGAGCACGCCGATCTTGGCGCCGGGGAAGAAGGACAGCGAGATGTCCTTGAGGATCTGACGCTTCGGCGGCACGATCTTGCCGACGCGGTTCATGGTAAAGACGTATTGGGCCATGGTAGGTATGCCAGTAAATGCCAGTCAGGAAAAAAAACGGTAAGCGCAGCCTTCAGGCGCCGCCGGTGGTCGGCTGCGCCGATTCCGAGCGCGCGCGCATGAAGCGCCACAAGCCTTCGGCGGAGTATACCGCGAGCGCCACCCAGATCACGCAAAAGCCGATGGCGCGATGGCCGGTAAAGGGCTCATCGTAGAGCAGCACGCCGGTCAGCAGCTGGATGGTGGGCGAAATGTATTGCATCAAACCCAACATCGACAGCGGGATGCGGCGCGCGCCGTGGGCGAACAGCAGCAGCGGCACCGCCGTCACCGGGCCGGACAGGGCCAGCAGGATCTGGGCGCCGGTGGAGGCATGGGTAAAGGCGTTGCTGTCATGCAAGCTGTCGAAACCCAGCACCATCAGTACCAGCGGCAGCATCAGCAGGGTTTCCAGCGACAGTCCCTCCAGCGCGCCCAGGTGGGCAGTCTTGCGCAGGAGGCCATAGAAGGCGAAGGTCAGCGCGATCAGCAGCGAAATCCACGGCAGGCTGCCATTGGCCACCGTCAGCCACAGCACCGCGCCCAGCGCCAGCAGCACTGCCACCCATTGCAGGGGACGCATACGCTCCTTCAGGAGCAGGTAGCCGATGAACACGCTCATGAGCGGGCTCATGAAGTAACCGAGGCTGGTATCGACGATGCGCCCGGCATTGACGGCCCAGACATACAGCGTCCAGTTACCCGACAGCAGCAGGGCCGAGAGCAGGAAGCCGGCCACCACCATGGGTCGCCTGGCCACCTCGGCCACCCAACGCCATTGCCGGCGCCAGGCCAGCACCGCCACCAGGAATACGCACGACCAGAACAGCCGGTGCACGACGATATCGAAGGGCGAGATCTCCTTCAACAACTTGAAGTAAAGCGGAAACAGGCCCCACAGGATGGAGGCGGCAACAGCATGGAGCATGGCGATGAACAGGACCGGGATGTGAGGATGCCGGGCTGTCCTTGTTATAGGGAAATGATGACAGCCACCGGCCCCGCCATTATTGCAGGATTCGCCCGGCCCGGCTTGTCGCCGCTCAAGTCCCGGGCCGATGCAGGCTGATCTGGGCGCGCGTGCTCATCATCACGACCTCGCAATCCTCCTCGGCAGACTGGCGTTCGATCACCAGCACATCGGCCGCGCCGATGGTGATCAAGGGGTGATGCCAGACCCCGCGCCGCAAGGTGACGCCCTGTCCGGGCTCGATGATGAAGGCGACGATGGCCGACTCGTCGGGCCGCTCACCTGCCCCGGCCAGCACCGCCAGGCAGCGGCTGGCCCCCAGCGGGATGAAGCTCTGGCTGCCCAGCCGATGGCGCTCGAAAGCGCGCAGCGGATAGGGGGCAAGGTGGGTGCTGGCGTCGGTGCGGAATAGCGCCACGCAGGCAAGTCCCCCCTGCGCCTGCACATCCAGGTGGGCCACGTCATCGAAGCGGCGCGTGGTACCGAAGTTGATGGCGCGCTCGGCCACGCCCGGCGCGATCAGCTCACCATAGGGCGCGAAGGCCTGCGGCGTCAGCGGCTGCACGCAGATCACGCGCGGCTCCGGCGCCAGGATCTCAGGCGCACTCATGCATGAGCCTCGCGGCGTAGCGGATCAGCGAGCGGTCACTGCCGGGCGGCGCGATGAGCGACAGGCCGAAGGGCGCTTCGTCGAGCCGCATCAGCGGCAGCGAGATCTGCGGGCAGCCCGACAAGCCCGCCAGGCAGAGCATGCGCACGGCCTGGTTGCGATAGTTTTCCAGCGACTGTTCGGAGTCCGTCAGCAGGGGCGCCACATCGGGTGCGCTCGGCAGCAGCAGCACGCCATCGCGACCGAGCAGGCGCGCAAACCCTTCGCGGAAGGTGGCACGCACGGCACTGTGCTGCTGCATCTGCTGTGGCGTGATGGTGGCCGACCAAGCGAAGCGCTCGGCCACGCCGGGGCCGAGCTGGAAGTCATGACGGCGGATGTTCTCGCCATGGGCTTGCCAGGCCTCGTAGCCCTGGATATGACGGAACGCCCAGTACAGGGTATCGAAGGAGGGGGCGGCGGTCTTCACCGGTTGCGGCGTACCGATCACACCCGCCAGGCGATCCAGCGTCTGCGAGAACACCGCCTGCACGCGTGGCTCCAGCAGCGCCAGCACATCGGCGGCGACCAGGGTGCGCGGATGCTCGGGCAAGGGCGTGCTGTCCTCGCCCAGCAGCACATCGCCGACGCGACCGAAGACCCCCATGTCGCGCGTGAACCAGCCGCAGGTATCGAAACTGGACGCCAGGTCCATCACCCCGGCCAGGCTGACGCGGCCATGCGTGGGACGCAGACCGATCAGGCCGCAATGGCTGGCCGGCACCCGTACCGAGCCACCGGTGTCCGTCCCCAGCGCCAGGTCGGCCAGGTCATTGGAGACCGCCGAGGCCGAGCCCGAACTGGAACCGCCCGGGATACGGTCGGGCGCGCCACCATTGCGCGGTGTGCCGAAGTGGGCGTTCTTGCCATTCATCGAAAAGGCCAACTCATCGGTACAGACCTTGCCCACGAAGCTGGCCCCCGCCTGCAACAGCGCTTGCACGGCCGGTGCCGAACTGGCCTTGATGCCGGACATGGCCAGCATGTGCGCATTGCCGCAACCGGTCGGATAACCGGCGACGTCGAAGATATCCTTGACCGCCAGGCGCAGGCCCAGCAGCGGGCCGCTGGCGGAGTGCGGTTGCGGTACGAAGGGATAGGGGAGGAAGCAACGGGCCTGGGAAGCATCGGCGGTCATGCGGGTTCCTTGGTGGGGTCAATGAGATCGGTCGATATTGCACTGTTAGCTCCGGCAGCACCGGCAAACTGCAACTCCTGCGCGCGCAGACAGCGTACCGTATGCTGCGCATCCAGTCTCTGCTCGGCGGGTTGCTGCACCTGGCAGGCGGCCACCGCATAAGCGCAGCGGGCGGCAAAGGCGCAACCCGGCGGCAGGTCGGCCAGGTCCGGCGGCGCGCCAGGGATGGTCTGCAGGCGCTGCCCCTTTTGCATGGCGCCGTGGCTGCGGCTTTGCAGCAGCGACATGGTGTAGGGATGACGCGGCTGCGCCAGCAGTTGCGCGGCCGGCCCCTGCTCGACGATGCGCCCGGCATACATCACGGCGATGCGATCGGCCACCTCGACGGCGGCGCCGATGTCGTGGGTGACGAAGACGATGGATAGGCCCAGCTCGCGCTGCAGTTCGCGCAGCAGCAACAGGATCTGGATCTGCACCGTGGCATCGAGCGCCGTGGTCGGTTCGTCCGCCAGCAAGACCTTGGGCGAGCACGACAGTGCCAGGGCGATCATGGCGCGCTGGCGCATGCCGCCCGACATCTCGTGCGGATAGGCATCGAGGCGGCGCTCGGGGCTGGGGATACGCACCTTCTCGAACAGCGCCAGCGCCTGCGCGCGTGCCTCGGCTGCCGAGACCTTGCGATGGCGGCGGATGGTTTCGGCGATCTGGGCGCCGACGGTGTAGACCGGGTCCAGCGCCAGCAGTGGCTCCTGGAAGATCATGGCGACGGTATCCCCGCGCAGGGACGACAGCTCGCGCCCCTTCATCGCCAGCACGTCGCGGCCATCGACCTCCAGGCCGCCTTCGATGCGGGTGCGCTGCTCCGGGTGCAACCGCATGATGGAGCGCAGCGTGACACTCTTGCCCGATCCCGATTCACCGATGAGCGCCACCACCTCGCCCTCTGCCACCGCCAGGTCGACACCGCTGACGGCGCGGATGGTCTTGCCGGGTGCCTTGAAGCTCACGCGCAGATCGCGCAGACGCACCATTGCCTTGCCTTGTTCAGCCATGCTCGCTCTCCTGGTGGACCATGCCGGCATCGAAGGCCGATGCATCGTAGCCGCTGCCGGCCTCATAGCGCAGGCAAGCCACGCCATGCCCTTCGGCCGCGTCGGCAAAGACCGGTGCGCGCTGCTGGCAGACTGCCTGGGCGAACTGGCAGCGGGTATGGAAGCGGCAGCCCGAGGGGGGATTGATGGGATTGGGTGGATCGCCCGCCAGCGGCGCTTCCTCGGTACGGTGTGCCGGGTCCATGCTGGGCATGGAGCGCAGCAAGGCACGTGTATAGGGATGGCGGGGTGCGTCGAAGACCTGCTCGGCCGGTCCGACCTCGACCACCTGGCCCAGGTACATGACCAGCACGCGGTCGGAGATGAAGCGCACCACGTTGAGGTCGTGGCTGATGAAGAGATAGGTGAGGCCGAACTCTTGTTTGAGGTCCAGCAGCAGGTTCAGCACCTGGGCCTCGACCGACTTGTCCAGCGCCGAGACGGCTTCATCCAGGATCACCAGGCGTGGCTCCAGCGCCAGGGCACGGGCGATATTGACGCGCTGGCGCTGGCCACCCGAGAGCTCGTGCGGATAGCGTCCGGCAAAGCGCTCAGGCTGCAGGCCCACGCGCGCCAGCAAACTGCGTGCGCGGGCAATCGCCTCGCGCGCCGGCAAGCCATGGACGATGGGGGCGAAGGCGATCGTATCCTCGATGGTCATGCGCGGGTTCAGCGAGGAATAACTGTCCTGGAACACCATCTGCGCCTGGCGGCGGAACTGGCGCAAGGGCATGGCGCGTGAACCGACGGTCTGGCCGTCGAAGACCAGCTCACCGCTGTCTTGCTCGATCAGCTGCATCAGCACGCGCGCGGTGGTGGACTTGCCGCAGCCGGATTCACCGACCACGCCCAGGGTCTCGCCCTTCATGATGTCGAAGCTCACGCCGTCGACGGCGCGCACCGCATGGGCCGGACCGCGCGACCAGGGCAGGCCCTGCTGCTTCAGCGGGAAGTGCTTGAGCAACTGGCGCACGCCCAGCAGGGGCTGGCGCGGGCCGCCGACGTCGCGGTTTTCTTCCGTGAGGAGATGGGCGGTGAGGCTCATTGTTTGACCTCCATGGCCGAGCGCAGGCCGTCGGACAGCAGGTTGAAGGAAATCGAGGTCACGAAGATGAAGGCCCCCGGCAAGGCCGCGACCCAGGGCTGGGTATAGATGGCGGTGCGCAGGGTGTTCAGCATCAGGCCCCATTCGGGCTCGGGCGGTTTCACGCCCAGGCCGAGGAAGGACAGGCCCGAGGCCAGGATCATCGAGACCGAGATGAGGCTGGTGGCGTACACGAAGATCGGCCCCAGCACATTGCCCAGGACGTGGGCTCGCACGATGGTAAAGGCACCCGCACCGGAGGCACGCGCGGCATCGACATAATCGCTGCGGCGCACCTGGGTGGTGACACTTTCGGCGATGCGCGCGATCTGCGGCACGAAAACGATGGTCAGCGAGGTCAGCGCATTGAAGATGCCGGCGCCCAGCGCACCCGACAGGGCAATGGCCAGCAGCACCGAGGGAAACGCATAGAGCACGTCGATGCTGCGCATGATGACGGTGTTGACGACGCCACCGGCATAGCCGGCCAGGATGCCCAGGCCGCTGCCGATGACGAAGGCCAGCAGCACCGGCGTGATGCCCATGAACAGCGACAGCCGGCCGCCGAGGATCAGGCGCGAGAGCATGTCGCGCCCCAGCTCGTCGCTGCCCAGCAGGTGGCCGGCGGTGCCGATCGGTTTCAAGCGGGCGAACATGGAGGTGGCGAAGGGGTCGGCCGGCATCAGCCAGGGTGCGGCCAGGGCGCCGACGATCAGCAACAGCAGCAGAGCCGCCGCGATCATGGCGCCAGGGTTGCGCACCAGGCGCGCGGCCACGTTGGCCCAGTGTCCGCGTGAACGACGCGGTGCAGCGACGACGGCCTCGGCTGCGGCCAGGGGGGAGACGGGTGTGGAAATGTCCATGTCAGGCTCGCTCAGGCTCGCTCGATGCGGGGATCGAAAATGGTTTGCAGGATATCCACCAGCAGGTTCAGTGCCACGAAGAACAGCGCCAGCACCAGGATGCTTCCCTGCAGCAGCGGCAGGTCGCGCTGGAAGATGGCCTGGTTCAGCAAGAAGCCGGTGCCGGGCCAGGAGAACACGGTCTCGATCAGGATGGAGCCGCCCAGCAGGTAACCCAGTTGCAGGCCCATCACCGCCAGCGAGGTCGGCGCGGCGTTCTTGACCACATGGCGCAGCACGCCGGCATCCGACAGCCCGCGCGCCTTCAGGCCCACCACGAACTCCTGCGAGAGGATGTCGGCCACCAGCGCGCGCACGGTGCGGGCGATGATGCCCATGGGGATGAAGGACATGGTGACGGCCGGCATGAGCAGGTACTTCATGTGCTCCAGATCCCACACCCAGGCACTGGAACCATCGGGTCCGGCACCAGTGGCGGGCAGCCACATCAGCTTGGAGGAAAACACGATCACCAGCACCATGCCCAGCCAGTAATGCGGCACCGACACGCCCACCACCGAGATGAAGGAAGCCAGGCGATCCACCCAGGAATTGCGGAAGTAACCGGCCACGAAACCGAACAGCCCACCGAAGACGAAACCGATGGCGGTCGCCACCGCCGCCAGCATGAAGGTATTGCCGACCGCCTTGAAGACTTCGGCGGCCACCGGGCGACCGGTGGCGATCGAGCTGCCCAGGTCACCATGCAGGGCACGCCAGACCCAGCTCATGAATTGCTCGGGATAGCTGCGGTTGAAACCGTAGAGTTCCATCAGCTGCTTCTGCAAATCCGCCGAGGCGTCCGGCGGCAGGATGGACACCAGCGGATCACCGGGCGCGAGATGGACCAGCATGAAGCAGAGAAAGGCCACACCCAGCATGATGGGCAGGGCGTAGAGAAGGCGGCGTATCAGGTAGGCGATCATGGCGGTTCCGGCGGTACGAAGGCAAAACGAAAAATACGAAAGACCAGGAGGTGCAGAAGACCTCAGCGGCGCGCAGCGAGCCATGCGCGCCGCCATGCTTGCCTCAATGCGGCATCAGTCCATGCTCATGGTGGCAATGTCGATGAACCAGCTCTGCGGCTGCACCACGCCCTTGACCTTGGCCGAGATGGCGCGCGGACCGGTGTCATGCGCCACCCACACGAAGGGCGCCTCGTCGACGATCTTGGCGTGCAGTTGCGCCAGCAGCGCATCGCGCTGCTTGGGCTCGAAGGTGGTGCGGGCCTTGGCGATCAGGGCATCGACCTCGGCATTGCTGTAGAAGCCCCAGTTGTTGGAGGTGGGCGGCGCGGCCTTGGTATCGACGAAGCGCACCATCGCGAAGAACGGATCCATGGAGGCGAAGCTGACATTGATCGCATTGGCGCCATGCGCGCTCGCATCCTTGGCGCCGATGCGCCAGTTGGTATAGAGCGTGTTCCATTCGATGACATCGAACTGCACGTCGAAGAAGCAATCCTTCAGGTTCTGCTGCATGAACTCGTTCATCGGCAGCGGCTGCATCTGGCCCGATCCGGAGGCCGAGATCTGCACCTTCACCGTCAGCGGCTTGGCGGCCGAGTAACCGGCTTCGCTCATGAGCTTCTTGGCGGCGACCGGGTCATACTTGATATGGAAGCTGGGGTTGCCGCGCCACGGATGGCCCGGTTCCACCGTGCCGGTGGCCTCGCCCATCAGGCCGCCCAGCAACTGCTTCATGGCCGGTCGATTCACGCACAGGTTGGCGGCCTGGCGCACGCGCTTGTCCAGCCAGGGCGAGCCGGGCACGAAGGACAGCTGCCACGGCCACACATGGGGCTGCGGATTGGAATAGATCTTGAAGCCGCGCGCCTTGATGGCATCCAGCGCATCGGGGGCCGGTGCCTCGATCCAGTCGACCTGGCCCGACATCAGGGCCGCGGTGCGAGAGTTGGCTTCGGGCAGCGGCAGCATCACCACACGGTCGATCTTGGGGCGGCGCGCGGCATCCCAGTAGCCATCGTACTTGACCACTTCCAGGCGCTCGCGCGGTACGAACTTGGCCATCTTGAAGGGGCCGGTGCCGGAAGCATCAGCGGCGAAGGCCGCCCAGGCCTGCTTGGCACGCTCGCCCTTGTCGGTCACAGAGGCGGGCACGGCGGCCAGCTTCTTCTCCCATTGCGTGGGCGAGGCCATGAAGAGATTGGTCAGGTTGATCGGCAGGAAGGAGTCGGGCTCGGAGGTGGTCAGCTCCACCGTCAGGTCATCGATCTTCTTCGCCGAGCGCAGCGTGGGCATGCGCGAGGCAGTGGTGCCGACCTGGCTGGGATCGAATTGCACGGCGTTCTTGTCGAGCACCTTGTTGACGTTCCACACCACGGCATCGGCATTGAAGGCCGAGCCGTCATGGAATTTCACGCCGGGACGCAGCTTGAAGATCCACTTGGTCTTGTCCTTGGCATCGACCTGCCACGACAGCGCCAGGTCGGGGATCAGTTCGCTGGCCTTGTCGGCCTTGGAGAGATCCCATTGCGTCAGGCCGTCATACATGGGGATGCCGGTGAAGCGGTTACCCTCGAAGCCCTGGTCGGGCTGGCCCAGCGTACGCGGGATATCGCCAGCGGTCATGGCGATGCGCAACACCTTTTCGGCATGCGCGACGGGCGCAGCGAAGGCGCCGAAGGCCAGGGTACAGGCCAGCGTCAGGGTAGCGGTCTTGGGGAAATTCATATCAGTGCTTTCCTTGTTGAGGGACGACGGTGGAAACGACGACATAAAAAACAGGAACTGCGCGACAAACAAAAACCGGGAGGGACGGAAAAGACGGAAAAGACGAACGGGATGCCGCAGCGTCAGGGCGGAGTGAACACCAGCCCGACCCGGGCGGCGGCATTGGCCAGGTGCGCCTGCATGGCGTGGCGCGCGCCTTCCACATCGCCGGCCGAGATCGCAGCGGCAATGGCGCGATGCTCGATGGCCGGCGCCCAGATGCGTTCGCGGTCGGCAAAGGGCACGCGCAGGCTGTGGCTGATCGGTTGCTCGAACTGGCGCACTACCTGGGTGAAGGCGCCATTGCCGGAGAGCTCGGCGACCAGTTGATGGAACTCCAGGTCGGCGTGCGAGGCGCTGACCAGGTCGAGATTCTTGAGGGCATCTTCGAAGCGTGCCTGCACGCCCCACAGGCGCGGCGTGGCATGCGGCGTGATATGGCGCGCGGCCAGGGCGGCAGCAGCCGACTCCAGCGTGTAGCGCAGCTGGAAGATGGCAGCCAGGTCCAGCGCCGAGACTGCGTTACCGGCGTTACCGGCCTCGCCGTCGGCGCCCATCTGCACCTGCGGCGGCGTCACGCGGGCGTCCTGGCGCTCGGCCACCAGCGTGCCCTTGCCCGGCACGGAGCGGATGAAGCCCAAGGCTTCCAGCATCGACAACGCTTCGCGCAGCGAGGCGCGGCTGATGCCCATCGACTCGGCCAGTTCGCGCTGGCTGGGCAGCATTTCGCCGCTCCGGTAGGTGCCGGAGAGGATCTGCCGCTGCAAGGTTTGTGCTGCGATATTGGGCATGCTCATGGCGGGTGTCCTTGTTGGCCTGACTGGTCAGACCGCGAAGACCCCTACAGCAACGAGCGTGCCACCTGCGGGTGGATTGTCCGCAAACCCTTGTCGCAAAAGACTTGGCGAGGATTGCCACGAGCTCGCGGTCACGCCCTGCGCAAGCCCGGGATGAGCGCTCTTGATGCACTGGCGCACCGCCGGCGTGAGGCGGCCAGACATCGATCCCCAAAATGAGCAAGGAGGACGGACGAAAAAAAGCCCGGTGCAAACCGGGCTCGGAGGCGTCGACAAGAACGATGTGCTCAGGGTGCCGTCGACGGCGACGGTGCATGCTTGGCCACGCCGTGATACAGCAGGAAGGCCAGCACGCCGCAGATGGCCATCACCGACACCAGCGGCAAGGCCGTGCCATCGTGCCACAGGCTCATCACCACACCGGAAAGCACGCCCATGCCGAATTGCAGCGTGCCCATCAGCGCCGCTGCCGTGCCGGCCTGACGGCCCTGATGCTTCAGGGCGATGGCGGTGGCATTGGGGCCGGTGAAGCCATAGGCGGTGAGGAAACCGAAGAAGCCGAACAGCAGCAGGGGCAGGCTCTCCAGTCCGGCCAGCACCAGCAGCGCGACCACCAGCGACAGGCCGGCCGGTACCCACAGCACACGGCCCAGCACGCGCTCGGCCGAGCGCTTGACCACCAGGCGCGCATTGACCTGCGAGGCTGCGATCAGGCCGATGGCATTGGAGGCGAAGACGAAACCGAAGTACTGCGGCTTGATGCCGTGCAGCTCGATGACCACGAACGGGCCGCCGGCGATATAGGCAAACATGCCGGCCTGCACCAGGCCGCCGCACAGCACATAGGACATGAACTGGCGATGACGCAGCAAGCCCCAGTACTGGCGCAGCGTGCGTCCCAGGTGCAGCGGCTCGGCGCGAGCCACATCCACCGTTTCGGTGAGGTACTTGCGGGTACCCAGCATGCACAGCAGGCCGAAGATGGTCAGCACCACGAAGATGCCGCGCCAGCTGGCAAACACCAGCATCAAGCCACCGATGAAGGGGGCCAGGATGGGGGCCAGACCGAACACCAGCATGAGCATCGAGAAGGCCTTGGCCGAGCCTTCGGCGCCCATGCGGTCGCGCACCATGGCGCGCGGGATCACCATGCCGGCGCTGCCGCCCAGGCCCTGGAACAGGCGCAGCACGATCAGCGTCTCGATGTTCTGGGCGAAGATGCACAGCAGCGAACAGACGAAGTAGAGCGCAATGCCGAAGAACAGCGGCGGCTTGCGGCCGAAACGGTCCGACAGCGGACCATAGAACATCTGGCCCACCGCCAGGCCGACCAGGAAGGCCGCCAGCGTCAACTGGACCAGGTTGGTGCCGACACCCAGGTCATGGGCGATGGCCGTGAAGCTGGGCAGGTACATGTCGATGGCCAGCGCACCCATGGCGGTCAGCGCGGCCAGGACGGCCAGCCATGGCGGAAATTTGCCCGTCGAGAGCGAAGTATCTTTGTTTTGCATGAGGAAGTCTGGGACAGCCGCCGGAGCGGCCTGATGGCGTGAGGCCGTCATTATAGATCGGTGCCGGCTTTCCTTCAGGCAGCCAGCGCATCAGGGCATCCGCTCTGTGTCAAACCCTCCAGCAAAAAAAGCTGACCAGGCACAACAAATGCACAACGCCATCGTGCACATCGCTTTGTTTAATGGCACACTTGTTGTCGTACTTCCCACATGCCAGGAGTCAAGGCAGGGAGCGGCTGGAGCGCACCATGACCATGGTGACGCCGAGCAACACTACAACGTCATAGCCGCAGGGGGAATCAATGCGTGGCCGACCCAAGCCATCAGCGACCGTCATGCCCAACTGCAGTTGCACTGCGGAAAATCGATCAGCGCAGCCGGGCAAGCGCCGCCAATTGCTGCTGGCAGGCCTGGCCGGGGCAGGCATGCTCGCAGCCTGCGGTCGCGCAGACGAGTCGGGTCGTGCCGCCTCGGCCGCCGATCCGACCGTATTGACGGCACTGGTCTGGGCACCGGACTGGCCGGAGGAAATGCAGCGCGTGGCCGATGCCTTCATGCGCGCACATCCCGATGTCCGCATCAACCTGCAGTTCATGATCGGCAATTCGGTGGAAGAAAACCTGCGGCCCAAGGCCGCCACCGACAGCCTGCCCGACATCTTCTCGGTCAATCCCAATCCCTATACGGCCGGACTGGCCGACCAGGGCATGCTGGGCGACCTCGGCCTGTCCTCCACCTGGGGCAACATGCTGGAGATCCTGCAGCGCGCCTGGACTTCGCCGGGAGGCTGCCGCTTCGGCATTCCCACCGGGGTGGCCACCACGCTGATCTACTACAACCGCGACATGTTCGAGCGCGCCGGCATCCGCAGCCTGCCGACCGACTTCGAGCAGTTCCTCGCCCTCGGTGCCACGCTCAGGAAAGCCGGACTCACGCCGCTGGCCTTGCCGGGCGCGTTTCCCAACATGCTGGGCAATGGCCCCTTCAGCTACGGCTTTGCCAACGAGATCGCCATCACCCAGCCTGACTGGCGCGCACGCATCGCCAGCGGCACGCTGGCGCTGGACAATCCGGAAGGTGTCGCCATCTTCGGCCGGCTGCGTGCACTGGCCGAGAAGAAACTGCTGCAGGCCGATTGCCTGCGCTCGGGCTATGACGCCACCCTGCGCCAGTTCACTGACGGCCAGGCCGCGATGACCTTCCAGGGAACCTGGGCGGCGGGCGCCCTGATGCAGAGCCACGCGTTGCGCGTAGGCGTCTTTGCCCCCCCCTGGAATGACAAGGGCCGCCCCCTCAAGCCGGTCATCGGCAGCGAGACCGGCTTTGCCATCGCCCAGCGCAGCAGTCCGCGCAACCGCCAGCTGGCGGCCAGCTTCATCGATTTCCTGTACGGTCCCGGCATGCCGATCTGGCAGGGCAAGCGCAAGAACATCCCACCCTTCAAGACCATCGGCCCCGAGGCCAGCGGCGACCGCAACCTGTTTGCACTGGTCGACAGCCTGCAACGCAGTGTCGCCGCCGCCGATACGCCGGGCCTGTATTACTCCTACCTGCCGGCCGAGACCATCGATGTATTGCACGGCCTGCTGCAGGCCGTGCTGGCCGGCAAGCAGTCGCCCGCTCACGCCGCGCGGGCCTTGCAGGCATCGATCGCCGAACAGGCGCGCCTGGCTGGCAAATAAGGCTGGAGGACCACACCGCATGCGCAAACGGCTGGACTTCCTTTCCCTCGGCTTCCTCCGAAAGATCGAGATCCGCTATCGGCTGATCAACTCCTTCATCCTGGTGTCGCTGGTGCCGCTGGTGATCTCGGGCCTGCTGGCCTATCGCGAGACCAGTCGCGCCACGCAGGATAAAGTGCGAGCCTACTCGGTGCAGGTGGCCAAGCAGATCTCGCAGAACCTGATGCTGCGCATGGAAAAGATCGAGGACACCAGCGAAGAGCTGGCCTTGTCGTCCCGGCTGCAGCGCCTGCTGGGCGACTACTACGGTGGCGACGAAGCCGCCAGCGCTGCCGCCCGCAGCGGCATGGCCCGGGTACTGCTGGATACCTACGGGGCGCTGCCCTACGTGAACCAGAAATACATCCTGGACCGTAACCGCCAGGTGGTCGATCCGCAGGTCTTCGCACCGCTGGCCAGCAGCATCGGCCGGGTCGCCGAGGAAGCGCCCGATCTCAACAGCCGGGCCTGGTGGACGCTCTACGACGCCGGCCATGGCCAGAAGAGTCTGGCGATGCTGCGCGAGATCCGCTTCACCGGCAACAACCGCAGTGCCGGCGTCCTCTTCATCGGCGTGCGCCCCAACTACTTCATCAGCATCTTCGATGGCGTGGACCTGGGCTACGACTCCACCATCTTCATCGTCGATGCCAGCGATGGCGCGGTGGTGGTGCAAAGCCGCGAGGGCAACCAGAGCCTGGCCGATCCGGCCTTGCAGAAGGGCATTGCCGCCAGCCTGTCGCAGCGGCGCACCAGCGACTTCATCGCCTATACCGGCGCCGACCACACGCGCTACTACGCCGCCATCGCCAAGCTGCCCCATACCTCCTGGTGGGTGGTCAGCGCCACGCCCAGCGATCGCCTCAACGCCGATACCCGCTCGGTACGCGACAAGATCATCGCCATTGGCCTGCTATGCTTCGCGGCCTCCCTGCTGCTGTCGGCCCTGATCGCGCGCAGCATCAGTGCGCCCTTGCTCAGGCTGGTCGCGGCGATGCGCGAGACCGGTGCCGGTGACACCACGGTGCGGGTGGAGCAGGCCGGCAAGGACGAGATCGCCGTGCTCTCGCGCAAGTTCAACGAGATGGCAGTCAAGCTGCACCAGAGCAAGGAGGAGCTGGAAGAGCAGGTGGCGCGGCGCACGCAGGAGCTGGAACGTGCCAACCGCAAGCTCGAAGCTCTCTCGGCCACCGATGGCCTCACCGGCGTGGCCAACCGCCGGCGCTTCGACGAGGTGCTCACCAATGAACTGCGGCGCTCGGTGCGTTCCGGTCATCCATTGGCATTGCTGATGCTGGACGTGGACTACTTCAAGAAATACAACGACCGCTACGGCCACCTGGCCGGCGACGAATGCCTGCGCATCGTCGCGCGCGTGCTGCAGAAGAGTTCGCGCCGCGCCACCGACCTGGTG
This sequence comes from Herbaspirillum sp. NPDC087042, assembly GCF_044745245.1. NCBI lineage: Bacteria > Pseudomonadati > Pseudomonadota > Betaproteobacteria > Burkholderiales > Oxalobacteraceae > Herbaspirillum > Herbaspirillum sp. NPDC087042. Next base: position 15,012 of record NZ_JBIUZW010000033.1, read on the forward strand.
GCGCGCTACGGCGGCGAGGAGTTCAGCGTCATCATCGCCGAGAGCGATACCACGCATGCGCTGCAGCAGGCCGAGCACATCTGCCAGGCCATCTTCGAACTCAAGCTGCCGCATGCCGATTCCCCCTCCGGCTACATCACCGCCAGCATCGGCGTGGCCGTGCTGCAGGCCGACGACCACACCACGCCAGAACAGGTGGTGCGCATCGCCGACCAGGCGCTGTATCACGCCAAGTACCAGGGTCGCAATCGGGTCGTGCTGGGCAACGATGCGACCGTTCGTCTGTAAGAGAAATCACCGTCAGCACTGACAAACGCCTGACACGATCGCCGCACGGTGCAAAGAACGGTTAATCCGGGCCACCCTGCCCTGAACCAATGACAATGCGCTGCATCATACCGTTATGCCCACTCCATCCATCCGATAGCGAGGTATAGCAGATGAGTCCCAGCCGCCAAGAAAAAAAACATTGGTCCGTCGAAGACATCGACTTCAGCCGCATCGACCTGGCGCGCACGCGCCCCGATGAAGACCTGTTCTACCTGGTGGCCTGCGCCTCCTTCGTCGAGAGTGGCTCCGATCTCTATACCCACAACCTGGTGCAGTACTACCAGGGTGACCCCGAGGTCGAGGACTGGCTGCGCGAGCAGTGGGAAAAGGAAGAACTGCAGCACGGCGCGGCCTTGCGCGCCTATGTGGCGCATGTCTGGCCGGAGTTCGACTGGGAGCGGGCCTACCGGGGCTTCCTCGACGAATATTCGCAATACTGCAAGGTCGAGCTGCTCGAACCCACGCGCGCCCAGGAACTGGCTGCGCGCTGTGTGGTGGAGACGGGCACCTCGACCTACTACCGTGCGCTGGCACGCGCCACCGACGAACCGGTCCTGAAGCACCTGGCCGGCTTGATCGCCAACGACGAGGTCAATCACTACAAGCACTTCTACCAGTACTTCCGCCGCTACCGCCGCCAGGAAAAGGTCGGCCGCTCGCGCGTGTTCGGCACCCTGAGCCGGCGCACGCTGGAATTGAAGAGCGAGGATGCCGATTGCGCCATCCGCCATGTGGCCCGGGTCTACAAGCCCGAACTGGCGGCCGATCCGGCCCACCTCAAGGAACTGGCCTCGCGCATGAGCCGCACCGTGCGCATCAATCTCAAACCCGAGACCACCATCAAGATGATCATGCGCCCGCTGGAGCTGCCCGCGATGCTGCAGGCCATGATCGAATTCCCGCTGCGCCAGTTCATGCAGCGTGTGCTGCTGCGCTGAGGACTTTGTCACCACGCCAGGCGGCGTGCTGGTTGATCATTGAGACGATCGAATCATTCCACCAATAGGCGCGCATAGGTGCGGACTCGATTTATATCAACTCAACGGCTTTGCTCAATAGAGCAGCGGTTTGATGCAAACCCAGGCCAACGTAGGTTCCAATGAGTAGCTCGGCACTCACCTCGGGACGCTTCAGGCGTTCACGCAGCTCTTTGACATTTGTTAAAAACGCGACGTTATTCAAGTCGTACTGATAGATCAGGAAATCGTCGGGATGCAGAATCTCGATGTCATGCCGACTGACGACATCCAACGGAAAGTCTTTCTGGTTGTAGGTAACAATCGCATCGGCGTGGCCAACGATGGCGGCGGCAAGAACATGCCTATCATCAGGGTCAGGTAACTCAAGACAAGGGATGAGGTACTGATAATTCTCTATCAGCGCATCTTCGATCGCTCCATCCATGAGTTCAGCCGTAGCTGCCAGTTTGACCGGATCAAGTTCCGGGCGATTTTTTAATAGGTTTCGAATCCACTCGTTGTGGATGTCTTTGGTCCAGCGGGCATGGAAGGCACCACTCGCCGCGAGCTGGAGCAGAATATCTCGCACCGGCGCGGGATATAAAACGCAGGCGTCCAATACAACGGTGTATTGCAGGACGCCTGCCATTAGCGCGGATAACCCATGTCCAATTCTTGGGCCTGTTCAAGCAACGCCGTGAGCTTCTCTCTGGATTGCTGTGAGCGCTTTTCCTTGTAGTCCAACACATCGGCAAGCCGGATGCGACGATGCGAGCCTACCATATGGTGGGCAATTGCACCCTGCTCCAACAAGCGGATCAGATGGGGACGGGAAACATTCAAGAATTGGGCGGCCTGTTGCGTCGTGACGTCCAGCTCCTTTGGCATGAGTGCGACAGCCTTACCCTGGGCGAGCGAACCGAGCATGTTTGCAATCAGTTGCAATACCTTGGGAGGCAATTTCAGAAGCGGCAAGCCATCTATACGTTCCACCCCATCTTCGAGCAAGGCGATGCTGACCGCATTGGAGTGGTCCAAGGCACTCATGATGCAACGCTGGGCAGTTCTGGCGAGCTCGACTTCCTCCCTGGTCTCCAAAGACATCTCCAGATCAAGGGCATGAGTGGACACGATTTTCTCCTGTGTTATTCAAACGAAATGTCGAGGCTAGCGGGAGGAGGCAAATCCAGTATAAAAACATCATACGAAATAAACGAAATATCCGCAACAAAAGAAAATAAGGCTCCCCAAAAGCACACTTTATAGGCTGACCTTTCTACGATGCCCAACGCCCATCAAGAAAATGCAGTCGCACGATACGCTCCAAAGGTCTTATTGATAATTCATCCCAAAAGGACAATTGAATATCGATCTTTATATTGTTAGCAATCTGTTCCAACTACAGAAATTTCAACAACTCGGCGTAAACCCGCATCCAGTGGGCTTTTCTGACCGCCCCAAGATCGGGCACGACCAAGCGCCAGCTTGGTGAATCTTGCCCGGACACCAATGCGCTGTCGACAATTGCGCTCGGCTTTGGTGCGCAGTTTTGTTCCGGCTGACAACATTTCCCGCTCGCTCCCGTACTCCCCCGCCCCGCTTTGATGCATGGCCGCGCCCGTTTCCGGGCATTGGCACGCAATCTGCTAAAGCGTCTGGGCAGTGAAAAAAATCTTCCAAAACTTTTTCTCGAGGGAGCACCACATGTCACGTCGTACCGTACTGAAAGCCACCGCTCTGGGCGCATTCGCACTGGCCGCATCCTCCTGGCTGCCCTCCGCCTTTGCCGCCGACACCATCAAGGTCGGCATCCTGCACTCCCTGTCGGGCACCATGGCCATCTCCGAAACGTCCCTGAAGGACGTGGCCCTGATGACCATCGATGAAATCAACGCCGCCGGCGGCGTGATGGGCAAGAAGCTGGAACCGGTGGTGGTCGACCCGGCCTCGAACTGGCCGCTGTTCGCCGAAAAGGCCCGCCAGCTGATCTCGCAGGACAAGGTCTCGGTCGTCTTCGGCTGCTGGACCTCGGTGTCGCGCAAGTCGGTGCTGCCGGTGTTCAAAGAATTGAACAGCCTGCTGTTCTACCCGGTGCAGTACGAAGGTGAAGAACTCGAGAAGAATGTCTTCTACACCGGTGCGGCCCCCAACCAGCAGGCCATCCCGGCGGTGGAATACGTGATGTCCAAGGAAGGTGGCGGTGCCAAGCGCTTCGTGCTGCTGGGGACCGACTACGTCTACCCGCGCACCACCAACAAGATCCTGCGCGCCTTCCTGCATAGCAAGGGCGTGAAGGACTCCGACATCGACGAGGTCTATACCCCCTTCGGCCACTCCGATTACCAGACCATCGTGGCCAACATCAAGAAGTTCTCGGCCGGTGGCAAGACGGCTGTGATCTCGACCATCAACGGCGACTCCAACGTGCCCTTCTACAAGGAACTGGGCAACGCCGGCCTGAAGGCGACCGACGTGCCAGTGGTGGCGTTCTCGGTGGGTGAAGAAGAACTGCGCGGCGTGGATACCAAGCCGCTGGTGGGCCACCTGGCCGCCTGGAACTACTTCGAGTCGGTGAAGAACCCGGTCAACACCGCCTTCATCAAGAAGTGGAAGGAATACGCCAAGGCCAAGAACCTGCCCAATGCCGATACCGTCGTGACCAACGACCCGATGGAAGCCACCTACGTCGGCATCCACATGTGGGCGCAGGCCGTGGGCTAGGCCGGGTCGACCGAGACCGGGAGGGTGAGGGGGGGGGGGGGCGGGGGGGC
>NZ_JBIUZW010000034.1:0-17038 GCF_044745245.1 Herbaspirillum sp. NPDC087042
GAACATGGTTTAAGCGTGCCAGAAAAGGACACAGCACGCTTACGTTATACGCAGACAGAAAAAGCGATTGCTGACCCTAATACGAAATCAACAGCCCAATATTCATGGAAAGATGAGATTAGAGAGGCGATAGACCAATCACAAGCAACGAATATGAATGAATTCAAAGACCATTTAAACCAACATGGTATTGAAATTGAACGTGTGACACCCAAAAGCATTACCTATCGACATTTAGCTGAAGATAAAAAAGTGCGTGGGCGTCGACTAGGTGAAGATTATAATAAAGGAGGTATCGAAGATGGCTTTGAAAGACAAATTCAACGACGAAAACAACAAGAACGAGACTCAGACATCGAATTCCAGCCAAAACGACCAACTTCAAACCGTGATGAATCAACTGAACGAGATACAGGCGTCACTCAATCAGATTGGGACCAATTCGCCCAAGACACAAATGAGCTTGAGCGTAGCCGACAAGCTGCAGAATCAGCAAGACTTGCTGATGAAAAGGCTCGAAGAGATCGAGAAGAGAGAGAACGAGCGAAACAAGCGTCACGACGAATTATTAACAACGATCGAGACCACGGCCTCGAACTTTAATCAAGCGACTGAAATCACACAAAAGCGTTTTATCAGTGTAGCGAAACACTATATTGAACGCATTAATAACGATAATTTAAAACAAGATTTTCAAACAGCCATCCAAGAAGAATTGAAAGATGTAAAAACAGACACACATAAGGCGATTGAGCAGTTACAAACCAATCAAGCAGAACTGCAACAAGCGAATAACGATTATAAAGCAACCATGGATGAACGTATCAAGCACAACGAAACAGCTGTTAAACAATATGATCAAGCGTTTCATCGTTTAACCAAAGGCATTACAGCGATGTTTTTTATTATTGCTTTAGTCATGGTCACATTTTTAGTCTTAAGTCCCTTAGGCGACTGGTTAGGTGTGCAACATTTTTATGAATGGCTGAACTATGTCCTGAAAACAGGTCATTCAGCATGGCGTTATTTCATACTTATTTTCTATCTTGTTCCTTATGCTTTATTTGGAGGACTTATATATGCCATTTTAAGCGTGTATAAGCGCATTTAATATAAATGTTGAATAAAAACCACATTTGAGGTAATAAAAAAGCTGTATCAAGCTTAAAATAGCTTAGAAATTAAAAGGAGAAACTCAATTGGTCTTTTTAGGTGCTTTTATAGCCATTGCATGTGCTTTGTTTATCATCTTTTATTTACCTTATTCAGAAAAGAGAAATAAAAAGTAACACACGCCATTATGCCGAGAAAATTTATTGTGCATTGAGAAGAACCCTTAATTAAACTGTTTCGACGAATGTCGGTATAGCGTGAGCTATGAAACCGACGAGTCGACAGTTTTTGGGTTTATTAAGGGTTCAGAGGCTCAATGTCAATAAAGCAATTGGAATAATGCATTAAAGTTATATTACTTATTGCTTTTTTAAATAATAAAAACCAACCACAAGTGTGGTTGGTTTCCTTTTTGTCTTTTGAATTTGTGAGGAGCAAATTGCCCCGAACTTTTTAATATCTTTTTATAAATCTTTTTAAAACCTTTTTAGGAGTCATTTGAGTCCTAGAGTGACAACGGATTTGAAATGTTAAAGGCAACTTTTTGTAACCATAAAGGCAACTTTTTGTAACCATAAAGGCAACTTTTTGTAACTATAAAGGCAACTTTTTGTAACCATAAAGGCAACTTGAAATATAAAAGTTGCCTTTATGGTTGTAATATTGTTATTATAGTTTTAAATTAATATTTTTACATAATATTAAGGTACCTATTATTTTTTAAAGTGTCTTAATACCTATTTATTGTTTAGGAGGTTTCATAAAAATGTCTGGAGAAACTGTTGTCTATCAAAATGAAATGAATTTAGTTCCCTTACGTAAGTTTACCAGCACAGAAATCGATATATTTTTTAGTCTTTGTAATAAGTTAAAAGAACAAGATATAAAAGAATTAGCTATTCCTTTTGAGGAGTTACGTCATTTAAGTAATTACTATCATCGTTCATTAAAACGTTTTGTTAAAGACTTAGAACATGTATACGATAAGATGTTAACTTTAACTTATACTGAACGAAGTGGTCTATCTTTCAAAAAATTTGTATTGTTTACAGGATATGAAGTTGATGTTGATGAACAAAAATTAATTGTTAGTATTAATCCTAAATTAAAGCATGTTTTAAATGAAATAACAGCTGATTTTACTAAGTTTGAATTAAAAGAAATGACACATCTTAAATCAACATACTCTAAAAATATGTTTAGGTTATTAAAACAATATAAACACACAGGTTATTTCAAAATTCAAATTGAGGATTTTAGAGAACGATTAGATATTCCTAATAGTTACCGTATGACGCATATTAATCAAAAAGTATTAGCTCCTATCATTAAAGAATTAGGATTTATTTTTAATAACCTTAATATCAATAAAATTAAGGCAAAAAAAGGTCGGAAAATTGAATGGCTAGAGTTTACGTTTGATGCTGAGAAACGCATTCACAGTAAACGACAACCTCAAATGGCGGATATAGGTAAGTCACGACAATATATAAGTCGTGAGAAAACACCAAAATGGTTAGAAGAACGCACATATGAAAAACAAACACAAAATGAGTATGATCCACAATTAGAGAAAGAACGAGAAGCCTTTTTAAAACAACTTGAAGTCGATTGGGAAGAATAGAAAAGTTTACAAAAGATAGTATGAAAGATATACTTAAAGTAACAAATGAATTATAAACTAGCATATACAAAAAATACACAAGTGCTAGGAACACTCGTGCCTTAGTAAGCCCGTTAAAAAGACGGTAGCCTTTTATAAATTTTGATTAAAATAACCTAGAACTCGGCTAAAGTTGGTAGGTTATTTTTTTTGGTTATTACTAATTAATACTAAACCGATGATGGTTAAAACAATCATCAGCATTTCATAATCAGACAATGCTAGTCCTTTCTAGGAGCAAAAACCAAAATCATAGGCATCACCCCATTTTCATGAGATTAGCCACCATCAATCCAACTTGCTTACATTAATTATTATATAGATGTAAGCAAGTTTTTTAAAGTTGTGTTCAAATATATAACTTTTCAAGTGTATGCATCATCTAAGTACGATATATCAATTCCAGGTAAACAAGTTTATTAGTTAACTAATAAACTTGTTTACCTATTTACGAATCAACTCGTATACGCATGAATAATGATTTGTGTAGTTTACACTTGTGTAAATTACACAAGTGTAAACTGAATAAAGATACAAACCAATTATTCATGAAAAGTGATGAAAACGCATCAGATCAATGATGTATAAACCATGCATAAACGATAATCATAAAGAAAAGGGACAAACGCTGATCTAACGGCGTTTGTCCCTTTGTGTTGAGTTGACATAATCATTTATTATGGGTAGTGCTTTTGTATAGCGTATTCATTTTATAAATAGCTATTAATCAGTGTAAAAAATAATATAAAAGAGACATTCTTATTAATAAACCATTATATGCTTGTTTAGTAAATATCACATTATCCATGTCGTCTGTATCTGAAGAAAGTTCAGCTTCTCTTGGTCCAGGACTTAGAATAGGGATCCTATTCTTATCATTAAACTTTTCTTTAGATACTATCAAATTATTTTCTAATGATGGTTTTTCATCAACTTTTTCTGAATAAGCAGAATTAAAATCTGGAAGTTCAAAAGGTATGATATCTAATATATCTGCTTGCTCTAATACTCTTTCTACATTATGGACTATAGAATAATCAGTGTTTTTTAATAAATTTAAAATATCGCTATTTAATTCTTCTCCATTTGGCAATAGAAATATAATTTTCTTAATATCAAATTTTTCTAGACCTATAACAATAGAACGAATCACTCTACAATTAATATCTCCACCTATTCCTATAACTTTATCTTCTAAACCATTTAATTCTTTTGTCATCGTATATAAATCTAATAAAGCTTGCGTAGGGTGCTCATTTGTTCCATCTCCGGCATTAATCATAGGAATATGGGTGATCTTCGATGCTTTTTCAACAGTATAATTTTGAAAATGACGCATAACCATGATGTCTGAATACTGTTCAATATATTTAATAGTATCTGACATACTCTCGTCAAAATAATCATCAGTGCGTGCTACTTTAGGTCCCCCCATATCTATGACTTGTCCACCTAATCGATACATGGCACTTGTAAAACTCATTCTAGTTCTGGTACTTGGTTGATAAAAAAGCGTAGCAAGAATTTTACCTTCTAAATCCTTAATTACTTTTCCATTTTTTAAAGCTTTTTCATAATAATCTGCTTTTTCAAAAATAGTATTAATATCAGTAAGATTCACATTCTTCATCGATAATAAGTTATTAATCAATTTTATTTTCCTCTCTTTCTACAATTTTTGTTTCCCAAGAGGCTGAATCAAACATAGAATAACTTGGAGTTGACGGTAATTCTTTATATTCTGGAATATCTTTCAAACCAGTTATTTCAAAACTCAATCTTTCTACTAAAAGACCTTGAGCTAAAGGGGGACATCCAGCAAAGATAGGGCATTCTTTATTATTAATTAACCAATCATCTAATCTTTCTTTGGATGGAAATTGAGGGTATTCTGGAAAAAGAGAATAAACTATTTTTCTTGTATTTTTTTCATCTAGCTCTGAACCTGGCTTGATATCAAAATAATCTTCAGCTGACATTGAATCTTTAGTCCATTTAAAGAAGAAAGCTCTATGACCAAATACTGGCACAGTTAACATAAATTTACATCTTTCATTCTTTTGAAAAGCTCTATGTAATGCATAGCGAGCTTCTAATTCAAATAATTCAATTTTATCTAAAACATAATCACAACCTTCTACAAAATCATCAGCAGTATTATTATTAATACCTTCAGGATAAACATCAACATTTACATCTCTTGAAATATTAAATATAGATTCTCCAACTACTTCTGCCTTATTTCTTCCAAGATTATCCAAAGATGCACCAAATTGTCTATTAATATTAGAAAGCTCAAAATAATCTGGATCTGCTACTTTTATATGACGAACTCCTAATCTTACTAATCTTTCGGCTACAGCACCACCTATACCACCACAACCGGCAATGCCTATTACCACTTCACTAATTTTATTTTGACGCTTTTCGGCTTCTTCATCAGTATTTCCTAACCAACCTAAATTTCGCTTAACTCTTTCCCAATATCGTTTTTCATCAAAATCTGCAGTATATTTAATCACTTTAGAATTCATTATGAACCTCCAAAATATAATATTTTATAACAACTACATCACTCGACACAGAAAAAATTAAAATATAAGTGGTTTAATACACTTTCAATAAGTACATAATCATAAAAGCGCTTTATTTGTCAAAATATTTCGTTTTTTTATTATGGGATGTTCATATTTAGATATGTCTTGAAAGCACTTTTTCCTTTTTTGGTTAAATTAAGACATCGATTAATTTCACTATTCTCTATCCAAGATAATTCGATCATTTTTTCAGTTATTTGTAATGCAACCGGTCCTGCCATATGATTTTTTCTTTCAGTCCAATCTATATGCTTTGGAATAGATTTAGAATACATGCTTTTTTCTGTTTCCATTCCAATTTTTTTTAACCAATTTTTTCCATTTTGAGTCAATTTATAACATTCTTCTTTTTCTTTAAGATAATCATTTTCTAATAAAGCTTCAGTAAATTTAACCCCTATTTTCCCAGCAATATGACCATAACAAGTGCGTATATACGACAACTTTTCTTTTTTTGTTGTTTCTTTTAACGATTTGCTATTCATAGGAGGAGATATAACAGATAAAGCATTGATTGCATCAATGACTTTGTCATTATCAATTTTATAATAGCGATGTCGTCCCCATGTATTAACTGAAATAAAATTAGCTTCTACTAGTTTTGAAAGATGTTCACTAGCTGTTTGAGGTTTTACACCAGCTAATTTAGCTAATTCTCCAGCTGGAAGAGCTATGCCACTAGATAATTCAATTAACATAGTTAAACGTGTCTTATGTCCAATAAGGAGGATATTATCAGAAAAATTTTCATACATATAATACACCCTTTCTGTTAGTACAATTTAATCATACCCATATAATATTTCGGTGTTAAGCGAAATATTATATGGGTATGATTAAATTAGTTAAATGAGGAGGTATTATAGATGAATTCTTCTAAGTATTTCGATCATTTAGTTGTTTTTACAGCAGGAATAGGAATGTTTTTATCCACCCTTGATAGCGGAATTATCAATGTCGCATTACCCACTTTATCTAAATCTTTTAATGTTGATACTTCTTTTATTACTTGGAGTGTCACACTATATACTTTATTATTAACAGGCACAATTATAATATTTGGGAGACTAAGCGATAAATACAGTCGTTTAAATATATATAGTTTAGGATTAACTATTTTTTTAATAGCTTCTATTTTATGCGGTTTTTCAAACAACGTCATACAATTAATCGTTTTTCGTGGTTTACAAGGTATAGGTGCAGCAATGTTACAAGGAACTGCTACGGCTATTATTACTACAACCATTCCTGAAAATAGACAAGGTTCTGCGTTAGGAACGTTAAGTATTCTATTAGGAATAGGTCCTGTTTTAGGTCCAAGTATTGGAGGTCTTTTAATATCTGTAGGTAATTGGAGATGGATATTTTGGATCAATATTCCCTTTATATTTATCGGTTTAATCGGCTGTTTATTTTTAAAAAGATATATTAAAGAGCAAAAAAGTATGTCTATCCATTTAGATATACGTGGAAATTCATTATTATTTCTATCTATCTTTTGTTTATTAATAAGTTTAACATCTTGGTCTTATCACTCAATTTTTAATATATCAGTATATGGCAATTTCCTAATCTTTATTGTTTCTTTTTGCCTATTTATTATATGGGAGTTAAAAACAAATCATCCTATCATCGATTTACGTTTATTCAAGAATGTATCATTTTCATCTCCAATATTTGCAATATTTGTATTTGGAGGTACAACATCTTTAGGTTTTATAATTCCTCCATATATTTTAGAAAAGATTAATCATCTTTCATCTTGGCAAATAGGATTAGTTAACCTTACTTCTCCTTTAGGATTAGTACTTACTTCAAAAATATCTGGTAAATTAATTTCTCGCATTGGCAATATTGTATTAATGACTACAGGACTAATTATTATGATTGTGGCATATACAAGCCTAGGATTATTACAATATATATTAAATCCAGTGACAATAAGCTTATTATTACTAATATATGGTATAGGAGGAGGTTTTTTCCTACCGTCTAATACTTCAGCAATAATGGGAACTGTATCTCAAGATATGCAAGGTACTGCTGGAGCTACACAAAGAATGGTTCAAAATATAGGTATTGCTTTTTATACAGCAGTTACTTCATTATTTATCAGTAATTCATCAAATTCAGATAAACTCATAGAAGGGTCAAGTCATGCATGGTTATTTGCATCAATAACACTCTTTTTAGCATTATTACCTTTTTTATTAAAAATATTAAAGACTAAATATGAACCTAATTAATATATTTATAACAAATAATATTTCTTTTTCTTTATTAATAGTGGCTATCAATTAGCCACTATTTTTTCGTCAGAAAAAATCATAGGGGGCTTGGGGAGTATCCCCAACAAGCAGGCGACGCTAACACGTTAGTGGCTAGCAAAGCCAATGCTTGCCAAACCACTTAACGACTTGATTAATTTTGCTTTACCCTGTAAAGTAAAATTATATTAAGGAGTTATCTTTCGAAGAAAGCGTGGTGGGAATAATGAGCGAACAAAACACATTTGTGGCTAGCGACGAAACTGTTGGGCGAAACCATAAACCCAACCGTAAGGAGCCGAAACAAATCAGTTTTCGTGTGAGCGAATCCGAATATTTAAAGTTACAACAATCAGCTGAAACTTTAAATATGAGTGTGCCTGCTTTCGTTAAGAAAAAGGCACAGGGCAGTCGATTGGTCGCACCGAAATTGGATCAAGCAACGCGACAATCGATAGCCAAAGATTTGAGTATGTTGGGCGCAAATGCCAATCAGATTGCCAAATATTGCAACCAACATCAACATGAAGCACCGAACTATGAAGCATTAGAACGCAATATCAGTGAATTACGTGAAAGGCTTGATGAGATATGGCAACAACTAAATTAAGTGCGACTAAATCAACGTCACGTGCCATTAATTACGCTGAGAAACGAGCCGTAGAGAAAAGTGGTTTAAATTGTGATGTCGACTATGCCAAATCGAGTTTCAAAGCCACTCGTGAGTTATATGGCAAAACCGATGGGAATCAAGGGCATGTCATTATTCAATCGTTTCAACCGGGCGAAGTCACGCCCGAACAATGTAATCAATTAGGCTTAGCACTCGCTGAAAAGCTCGCACCGAATCATCAAGTAGCGGTCTATACGCATGCCGATACAGACCATGTACACAATCATATTGTAATCAATTCAATTGACCTCGAAACAGGTAAGAAATTTAATAATAATAAACAAGCCTTACGTAATGTCAGAGATTTCAATGATGAGGTTTGCATAGAACATGGTTTAAGCGTGCCAGAAAAGGACACAGCACGCTTACGTTATACGCAGACAGAAAAAGCGATTGCTGACCCTAATACGAAATCAACAGCCCAATATTCATGGAAAGATGAGATTAGAGAGGCGATAGACCAATCACAAGCAACGAATATGAATGAATTCAAAGACCATTTAAACCAACATGGTATTGAAATTGAACGTGTCACACCCAAAAGCATTACGTATCGACACTTAGCCGAAGATAAAAAGGTGCGTGGGCGTAAACTCGGCGAAGATTACAATAAAGGGGGTATCGAAGATGGCTTTGAAAGACAAATACAACTACGGAGACAACAAGAACGAGCATCAGACACCGAATTCCAGCCAAAACGACCAACTTCAAACCGTGATGAAGCAACTAAACGAGATACAGGCGTCACTCAAGCAGATTGGGATCAATTCGCCCAAGACACAAATGAGCTTGAGCGTAGCCGACAAGCTGCAGAATCAGCAAGACTTGCTCATGAAAAGGCTCGAAGAAATCGAGAAGAGAGAGAACGAGCGAAACAAGCGTCACGAACAATTATTAACGACGATCGAGACCACGGCCTCGAACTTTAATCAAGCGAGTGAAATCACACAAAAGCGTTTCATCAGTGTAGCGAAACACTATATCGAACGCATTAATAACGATAATTTAAAACAAGATTTTCAAACGGCGATACAAGAAGAATTGGAAGATGTGAAAGCAGACACGCATAAAGCGATCGAACAGTTACAAACTAACCAAGCCGAACTTCGACAAGCCAATAATGATTATAAAAAAATGATAGATGAACGTATTAAGCACAACGACACAGCCATAAAACAATATGATCAAGCGTTGAATCGTTTAACCAAAGGCATTACAGCGATGTTTTTTATCGTTGCCTTAGTCATGACCGCTTTTTTAGCGCTCAGTCCGTTAGGTGACTGGTTAGGTGTGCAACATTTTTACGAATGGCTGAACTATGTCCTTAAAACAGGCCATTCAGCATGGCGTTATTTCATGCTTATTCTCTATCTTGTTCCTTATGCTTTATTTGGAGGACTTATATATGTCATTTTAAGCGCGTATAAGCGCATTTAATATAAATATTGAATAAAAACCACATTTGAGGTAATAAAAAAGCTGTATCAAGCTTAAAATAGCTTAGAAATTAAAAGGAGAAACTCAATTGTTCATTTTATTTGTCTCTTTATTATATTTTGTCTTTTTGGATATGTGATAGATTTAATATTTTTTAAAGAAATAAATATTTTTCTGATTTTAGAATCAGCCTTTATTTTATCATTACTAATCATGCCGATATTAAAGGTTGTAAAAGAGATGAAAAATGAAGAATAGAACACGCTATTATGCCGAGAAAATTTATTGTGCATTGAGAAGAACCCTTAATTAAACTGTTTCGACGAATGTCGGCATAGCGTGAGCTATGAAACCGACGAGTCGACAGTTTTAAGGTTTATTAAGGGTTCAGAGGCTCAATGTCAATAAAGCAATTGGAATAATGCATTAAAGTTATATCATCTATTACTTTTTTAAATAATAAAAACCAACCACAAATGTGGTTGGTTTCCTTTTTGTCTTTTGAATTTGTGAGGGTCATATTGCCCCGAACTTTTTAATATCTTTTTATAAATCTTTTTAAAACCTTTTTAGGTGGCTTTTGAGACTTAGAGCGACAACGGATTTGAAATGTTAAAAGGGACGTTTTGTAACAGTAAAAGGGACGTTTTGTAACAGTAAAAGGGACGTTTTGTAACAGTAAAAGGGACGTTTTGTAACAGTAAAAGGGACGTTTTGTAATTTAAGTCACTTATACTCTTTATTCTCTACATAATAGGTGTTATAATTCTTTTGATTGTTATTATAGAGGGACGTTTTGTAATTTAAGTCACTTATATATTAAGAGAGGTGTTTTTTATGTCTGGTGAAACAGTAGTATATAGAAATGAAATGAATTTAGTCCCATTAAGACGTTTTACAAGTACTGAAGTAGATTTATTCTTTACATTATGCAATAAACTTAAAGAACAGGATACGAGAAAAGTAATTATTCCTTTTGAAGAACTAAAATATTTAAGTAACTACTACACGCGTTCTCAAGAACGCTTTATTAATGATTTAGAGCACGTATACGATAAAATGTTGAATCTAACATATGTAGAACGTAATGGTAGGTCTTTTGAAAAATTTGTTTTATTTACTTCATACAAAGTAGATTTAGACGAAGAATGTTTATCTATTAGTGTTAATCCTGATTTAAAACATATTTTAAATTCTATAACAGCTGATTTTACTAAATTTGAATTAAAAGAAATGACGCATCTTAAATCTACTTACGCTAAAAATATGTTTAGATTGCTTAAACAATATAAACATACTGGTTATGTAAAAATAAATATAGCTGATTTTAAAAATCGTCTAGATATACCTAAAACTTATCAAATGAATGATATAACCAAACGTGTATTAAAGCCTATAATTAATGAACTTTCTTCAATTTTTAATAATCTTAATATCAATAAAATTAAAGCGAAAAAAGGACGTAAAATTGAATGGTTAGAGTTTACGTTTGACGCTGAAAAACGCATTCACAATAAACGACAACCCCAAATAACTAATGTAGGTAAACAACGACAATATATCAGTCGTGAAAAAACTCCTAAATGGCTAGAAAATCCTACTTATAAAAGTAAAGAACATGAAACTGATGATCCTCAATTTGAGAAAGAACGTGAGGCTTTTTTAAAACAACTTAAAGTGGATTGGGAAGAATAAAAAAAGCTTGTAAAACGAAAGCGTTAATTGAAGAGTGTATAATATCATGATATTATATAAGTAACAAATATTGCGTCATGAACGCACCGAACCCCCAACCTACGTCCATAGGTTGGGGGTTCTTTTGGTGTTGGCTATGTCGCCTATTTTTTACTGCGTTGTTCTAGCCAAAAACGAAACAACACACCACAGCAATCTATAAAAATAGATACTATGATATAAACAAATATTGCAGTCATGAGCACGCACCTCCTCTCTACGTCAAATTGACGTCTGAGAGATAGACGACTTCCCAATTATAACAAAACGCCTCTAACCTGTATGCAGGCATACAATATACATGCATACAGTATGCGTGCATCATGTATGCAACACTTAGACGCTTGCGAAGTGAATAAAAATACAAAAGAATTATTAATGAAAATGCATGAAAACGTGTGGTTAAGGGTATGTATAAAATATGCATATCCTATAATCCAAACACAAAGGGACAAACGCTGAAATGACGGCGTTTGCCCCTCTTTTATTAGTTAACATAATAAAGAGTTATAGGTAGTTAATTTGTATAGCTTATTCATAATTAATTTCTATACCATGCTGTCTTAGGCCAGTTTTTATGATTTGGTTTTCCTTTCCATGATGAACAATCTTTAACACCTTTTTTCTTCACATTTAATCCATCGCACTTAGTCATTTTTCCTATAGAAGAACATTTATAAGCTTTAGCATGGTACCAGCAGTCACTCTTATAAAAATCTGCATATGCTTTAGGATGTTTTTTAGACCAATATCTATGATCCGATTTAGTTCCATTAAATCTATTACAATGAACGTGAGTTCCTTTTTTTACTTTTTGTCCATCTTTTTGACCTTTATATGATTTGCTATAAAGTGAAGTACCTTCTGGTATTTTTCCATCATCTTTACCATCCATACTGCCAACAAAATCAGAGAAATTAATCACTTTAGTTCCACTTTCATTACTTCTATTAGCAGTATTATTTTTCTTATCTGGGTTTGGTAATGTATCTTCTATAGTAACTTTATTATCTTTCTTAATAACATGAAAATTACTATCTTCTTTCTCAATATCTTTAAATTGTTTCATTGTTTTTGAATCAACTTGAGATACATCATAAGTACCAACTAATTTAACATTTTGAGGAGCCGTATTTTCTTCTGCCTTACTAGTATTTGATTGTAACGATCCTATCCCTGTACTAGTTATTAAAATACTTGCTAAAAATATTTTTGTGAATTTTTTCAATTTTTACATCTCCTTAAAAATAATTATATTATGTAGAAAAAGCTTTCATTTTTACGTTATCATAAATAATAAAAAAATTTTTAAAGAAGAGGCGTTAATTCATGAAAAGAACATTATATATATTTGTTATAATAGCTTTTTTGATAATTTGTTACATTTTTTTAAACTTTTTATTTTTCGATAAATGGGTTTGCTATTCTAGCGAAAAACAAATCAATAGTTATATAAAAAATCACGATACAAAAAAATTACATGATATAACAGATAATAATAAAACTTATCAAATTTTAAGAAACTCTAAAAAAGTATCAATTAAATTACGATCAGATAATCAAGGAAGTGAGGGCATCGGATATTACCAAGTGAATCTAAATGATAAACCTGCGAAACTTTATATAAAAATTAAGCATGCTTTTATCCCAGAAGTGCCTGAGGTTAAAACAATAGAATTAGAATAATAAATAACAAAAGGGAACTCATTATTGAGTTCCCTTTTGTTGCCATAACATGCATTATGGGTAGTGATATTGTATATATTATGTATAAATCACTTGATTGTTCCCCATAATGGTCCTAATTCTCCTGTACTTTCATTCCAAGTTCTAACTGGTAAATATACTCTTTTTCCACTATTTGTATTATAACCAACCCATACATGACCATCTTGTTTCATAACTTCATCATATTTAATAGTTAAACCTTTTCTTAAAACACCTGACTGAGGCATACTTCTAAATGGTCCTGTTAATCTTGTAATAATATCTGTGTTAGCTGTAAAACTGGCAGATTTAGATTTATATAATGTTCCATATTTATTAGTTTTATAACCATTATTATTTGATGAAGATGTACTATCACTTCCATAGCCCGCTGATTTTAGAAATAGCATAGGATCTTGTGCTGTATTATTTGAGAATGAATTGGTCATTCTATGAAAATGTAAATGCGGTGCTGTAGAATATCCTGTACTACCAGACCAACCAATAATTTGTCCAGCTTTAACTCTGTCACCAACTTTAACATTGAATTTACTTAAATGCATATACCATTGTCTATGAACACCATCATTTTCAACAAGTCCTATTTCATTTCCTCCACCATAATTTGTCCATCCAGCTTCGACTATTTTACCATCTGAAATTGCTCTTACTGGTGTTCCTACATTCATAAAGAAATCAACGCCATAGTGATTTCCGCCATTAATTCCTAAAGGATACGGACCATAACTATAACCTTTCTTGTAATTGTTTAACCAACTAGCCGAATGATTAGATTGAGCAGCTTCTCTTACAAAAGTTCTCTTTTGTTCTACTTTTGGTGCATCAGCTTTTGCTGGTGCTTCTTGCTCTACTTTTGGTGCATCAACTTTTGTCGATGCAGAAGCTTCATCATTTACGGTTAAAAATACTGATCCAACTAAAAAAGTTCCTAATCCAATTGACAAAGATTTTACTAAAGTGAATTTTCTATTTGTATCCATAAATTTAAACCTACTAATATTTAAAATACATTAGTTATAATAACATATAACTAATATGTATAATTTATATTTTGAAATATCAACAAAATCTTTACATTTTATTTAAGATAAGATATTATTTTATAGTAATTAAATATTGGAGGGATACCCAAGTCTGGTTTAAGGGAAATTAATACTATGTATTAATTAGAAGCTTATGCTTGCGTTGGTTCAAATCCTTCTCCCTCCGCTGTAAACTTCATTATTAAACCAAGCATTTTAATGCTTGGTCTTTTTTCTGCATATGTTGCTATATTATTCTCTTAGAAAGTCGGTGTCCTATGAAATTTGTCCAATTATCCAAAACTGAATTTCAAAATTTTGTAAACAGTCATTTTTCTCACTATACTCAATCAAATCAACATTTCGATTATCGAAATAAATTTCAAAATGACGTTCATTTAGTTGGCGTTAAAGATAATGTAGGAACAGTCATTGCAGCATGTTTATTAACAGAAGCCCAAGCTCTAAAAGTTTTTAAATACTTTTATACTCATCGTGGCCCTGTTTTAGACTTTAAAAACTTTGAATTAGTGAGATTTTTTTATAAAAATTTAACTAGATATCTTAAAAAAAATCGTGGTTTATTTGTTTTAACAGATCCTTATACTTTAGAAAATATAAGAAATGCACAAGGTGAGATATTAACAAGCTATGATAATAGACCTCTGATTAAAACTTTGAAAAATATAGGGTATAAACATCAAGGTTATTCCATAGGTTATTCTCAAACGAGTCAAATCAGATGGCTGTCTGTCTTAGATTTAAATAATAAAAATACAGATATGCTTTTATCCGAAATGGATTATCAAACAAGAAGAAATATTAAAAAAACATATGAAATGAATGTTCAAGTGAGAACTTTATCTATTGAAGAAACATCTAGATTTTTCAAATTATTTAAAATGGCAGAAGAAAAACATGGATTTAAATTTAGAAATCAAGATTATTTTGAAAAAATGCAAAAAATATATAATGACAATAGTATGTTAAAACTCGCATATATCAATTTATCCGATTTATTAGAAAAACAAAATAATAAAATAACTCAATTAAACAAACAATACGAAGAAATAATAAACACATTAAAAGCAAATCCTAATTCGAAAAAAAATAAAAATAAGGCTAATCAAATTAATCAACAAATTAGTGCACAAAACAGAAAAATAAATGAAACAAAAGAATTAATCAAAACAGATGGCAAAATAATTGATTTAGCTGCAGCTTTCTATATATATAACAATGACGAAGTTTATTATCTTTCAAGTGGATCAAATCCCAAATACAATGCTTATATGGGAGCCTATCGTTTACAGTGGGAAATGATTAAATTTGCTAAACAGAATAACATTCCTAGATATAATTTTTATGGTATTACTGGAGATTTTAGTGAAACAGCCGAAGATTATGGTGTTCAAAGATTTAAAGAAGGATTTAATGCTTATGTTGAAGAATATATAGGAGATTTTATTAAACCTCTTAGACCCTTTATTTACAAAATATACACTCTACTAAAAAGATGATTTTTTATATAGTGGCTATCAATTAGCCACTATTTTTTCGCCAGAAAAAATACATAAGGGGCTTGGGGAGTATCCCCAACAAGCTGGCGCGTCTGCCACGTTAGTGGCTAGCAAAGCCAATGCTTGCCAAACCACTTAACGACTTGATTAATTTTACTTTATAGGATAAAGTAAAATGTAAGAAAGGCGTTATCTTTCGAAGAAAGCGTGGTGGGATTAAATGAGCGAACAAAACACATTTGTGGCTAGCGACGAAACTGTTGGGCGAAACCGTAAACCCAACCGTAAGGCGCCAAAACAAATTAGTTTTCGTGTGAGCGAATCCGAATATTTAAAGTTGAAACAGTCAGCTGAAACTTTAAATATGAGTGTGCCGAATTTCGTTAAGAAAAAGGCACAGGGCAGTCGATTGGTGACACCTAAATTAGATAAAGCAACCCGACAATCGATTGCGAAAGATTTAGGGAAGTTAGGTTCAAATGCCAATCAAATTGCCAAATATTGCAACCAACATCAACACGAAGCGCCGAACTATGAAGCATTAGAACGTAACATTAGTGAATTACGTGAAAGGTTAGATGAGATATGGAACAAACTAAATTAAGGTGGCTTTTAAACGGTATTTATTTTATGTTTTATACCATTCTTATTGTTGTGCTATGGATAATGAAAATAAACATTTTTGATAACATATGGAGCATTTTAAGTTTTTGGGGAAGTGTTTTTATTTTTAGAATTTTAATTGACTATTTTGCTCCTAAACAAAGAAGAAGTGATAATGATGGCAACAACTAAATTAAGTGCCACCAAATCAACATCACGGGCGATTAATTACGCTGAAAAACGCGCTGTCGAAAAAGGTGGCTTAAATTGTGATGTCGACTATGCCAAATCGAGTTTTAAGGCCTCACGTGAATTGTATGGCAAAACCGATGGGAATCAAGGGCATGTCATTATCCAATCGTTTAAACCGGGCGAAGTCACGCCCGAACAATGTAATCAATTAGGATTAGCACTCGCCGAAAAGCTCGCACCGAATCATCAAGTGGCGGTCTATACGCATGCCGATACAGACCATGTACACAATCATATTGTAATTAATTCCATTGACCTCGAGACAGGTAAGAAATTTAACAATAATAAACAAGCCTTACGTAATGTCAGAGATTTCAATGATGAGGTTTGCATAGAACATGGTTTAAGCGTGCCAGAAAAGGACACAGCACGCTTACGTTATACGCAGACAGAAAAAGCGATTGCTGACCCTAATACGAAATCAACAGC
>NZ_JBIUZW010000035.1:0-7823 GCF_044745245.1 Herbaspirillum sp. NPDC087042
ATGGGGTCGCTTAGCGGGTCAGGCGCCGGAAAATAGCGCTGGTACGTGGGGCATGCGTATTCCGGCATGGAAAAGAGCGTGCAGCGCGCGCTGACCGAGCGCATCAACCGCGCCGGCATGCAAGAACAGTTCGGCCAGATCCTGGTGCCGACTGAAGAAGTGGTCGACATGAAGAACGGCCACAAGTCGGTGACCGAACGTCGTTTCTTCCCGGGCTACGTCCTGGTCGAGATGGAAATGACGGATGAAACCTGGCACCTGGTGAAGAACACCAGCAAGGTCACCGGTTTCATCGGCGGCAAGTCGAATCGCCCGACCCCGCTGCCGCAGCGCGAAGTCGATTCGCTGCTGCGCCAGATGCAGGAAGGTGTCGAGAAGCCGCGTCCGAAGGTGCTCTACGAAGTTGGCGAAATGGTCCGCATCAAGGAAGGCCCGTTCACCGATTTCAATGGCAACGTCGAAGAAGTGAACTACGAAAAATCGCGCGTGCGCGTCTCGGTCACCATCTTCGGTCGCGCCACTCCGGTCGAACTCGAATTCGGCCAGCTGGAAAAAGTCTGATCCCGCCCGGGAATCCCGCTTTCTCTAAGAAATTCAGCGCCCGTCGGAGCGCGTCGGACAAGGTATCGTCCGTCATTCCGGCAATCCGAGGAGCCAAAGTAAGACGCCGCAAGGCCGATGAACCGGCGCTAAAACTCAATCAATAAGGAGCCGTCATGGCAAAGAAGATTATTGGTTTTATCAAGCTGCAAGTGCCAGCTGGTAAAGCGAACCCGTCCCCCCCGATCGGCCCTGCGCTGGGTCAGCGCGGCCTGAACATCATGGAATTCTGCAAGGCGTTCAACGCCCAGACCCAAGGTGTTGAGCCGGGTCTGCCGATTCCGGTCGTGATCACCGCCTTCGCGGACAAGTCCTTCACCTTCGTGATGAAGACTCCGCCGGCGACCATCCTGATCAAGAAGGCTGCTGGTATCCAGAAGGGTTCCGCCAAGCCGCATACCGACAAGGTCGGCTCGATCACCCGCAAGCAAGCGGAAGAGATCGCTACCCAGAAGAAGCCGGACCTGACCGCTGCTGATCTGGAAGCTGCAGTGCGTACCATCGCTGGTTCCGCACGTTCGATGGGCATCACGGTGGAGGGTCTGTAATGGCTAAGGTATCCAAGCGCATGAAGGCAATGAAGGACAAGGTCGACCGTACCAAGGCCTACCCGTTCGACAACGCCGTTTCCCTGATCAAGGAATTCGCAACCGCGAAGTTCAACGAATCCATCGACGTCGCCGTCCAGCTGGGCGTTGACGCCAAGAAGTCGGACCAGGTTGTTCGTGGTTCCGTGGTTCTGCCTGCTGGTACCGGCAAGACCGTTCGCGTGGCCGTGTTCGCCTCCGGCGACAAGGCTGAAGCTGCCAAGGCAGCTGGCGCAGACGTGGTCGGCATGGAAGACCTGGCAGAGCGCGTGAAGGCCGGCGACATGCCGTTCGACATCGTCATCGCTTCGCCCGACACCATGCGTATCGTCGGTACCCTGGGTCAGATCCTGGGTCCCCGCGGCCTGATGCCTAACCCGAAGGTCGGTACCGTGACCCCGGACGTGGCAACTGCCGTCAAGAACGCCAAGGCTGGTCAAGTGCAATACCGTACCGACAAGTCCGGTATCATCCACGCTACCATCGGCCGCAAGTCGTTCTCCGACGCCGATCTGAAGGCCAACCTGCTGGCCCTGATCGACGCACTGAACAAGGCCAAGCCGGCCAGCAGCAAGGGTATCTACCTGCGCAAGATCGCTCTGTCGTCCACCATGGGCGCTGGCGTTCGCGTTGACCAGGCTTCCCTGGCTGCCTAAGCAAGCAATATAGTCCCCGTTTCCGCAAGGAAGCGGGGCATCTCTTTGGGCTGTCGTCCTTGTTTCGATGATGACGGCAGGCCTTCAAAGACCGTTGGGCGGAGACCGGCAGCAGCAAGCCGGACGAAGTTAAAAATGGCTGGACGCAAGAACAGCTGACCCAACGCAGATGGTGACCCCGAGCAAGTTTCGTAGTCTCAGGCAGCATTTTCGGTTTTGCCCTATGCTGCAGTGAACTCCTAAACGTCGGACGCCGTGTTCGAACCGGTGCAAGGCAAGCAGGCATATGCCTGTGTCGTGGCCAAGTACTATTTTTGGAGGTTGATCTTGAGTCTCAATCTGAATGACAAGAAGGCCGTCGTCGCCGAAGTTTCCGCAAAGGTTGCAACTGCGCAAACGATCGTCGTTGCCGAATACCGTGGCATCCAGGTTGGTTCCTTGACGCAACTGCGCGCACAAGCGCGTGCCCAAGGCGTGTACCTGCGCGTGTTGTAAATCACGCTGGCTCGTCGCGCTGTTGAAGGCACGAAGTTTGCCGACCTCGCCCCGCAACTGACCGGTCCGCTGATCTACTCGATCTCGGAAGATGCCGTGGCCGCTGCCAAAGTCCTGTCGGACTTTGCCAAGACCAACGACAAGCTGGTTGTGAAGGCAGGTAACTACGAAGGCAAGCAGCTGGATAAGGCTGCTGTGGCTTCGCTGGCAAGCATCCCGTCTCGCGAAGTTCTGCTGGCCCAGGTTCTGGGCATGATGCAGGCTCCCGTGTCGGGCTTTGCGCGCGCTCTGGCTGCCCTGGCAGTCAAGAAGGAAGCCGAAGCCGCATGATGCACGGCCGCCTCTGGCGGCCCCGCTCTGCAGTTTCGACGCCTTCGCGTCATTACCAATCTGATGTTATTACCGAAATAAATTTAGGAGTTTCAAATGGCAATTAGCAAAGAAGACATCCTGGAAGCCGTTGGCGCGCTGTCCGTGATGGAACTGAATGACCTGGTCAAGGCATTCGAAGAGAAGTTTGGTGTTTCCGCTGCCGCTATGGCTGCTCCGGCCGCCGGTGGCGCTGCTGGCGGCGCTGCTGCTGCTGAAGAACAGACCGAATTCACCGTTGTGCTGGCTGAAGTCGGCGCCAACAAGGTCGGCGTCATCAAGGCCGTCCGTGAAATCACCGGCCTGGGTCTGAAGGAAGCCAAGGATCTGGTCGACGGCGCACCGAAGCCCGTGAAGGAAGGCATCGCCAAGGCTGACGCCGAAGCTGCCAAGAAGAAGCTGGAAGAAGCTGGCGCCAAGGCCGAACTGAAGTAATTCTCTTGCCTACCAAGGCGAGTCATTACTCCGGAGTCAAAGTGCAGAATCCCTTGAAAAAGGGATTCGGCTTTGGCTCCTTTGTCGTTTCTTATTTTTGCTCGTGAAATGATGCGCTGCAGTGTTCGTTGTCAGGAATATTAAGCGCGATCGAAGCAAAAAACTAGGGTAGACATTTGAAGATTTGAGTGCCGATAACCCGGACCTGCTTTCCGGCAAGTCGTGCGGTTTGATCGAATCTTGAACTCTCTATCCTTCCTGTCACTCACGGAGTGTCCATGCACTACTCATTTACTGAGAAGAAGCGCATTCGCAAGTCCTTCGCGAAACGCGCAAACGTCCACAACGTTCCGTTCCTGCTCGCGACCCAGATCGAGTCGTACCAGAATTTCCTGCAACCTGAGCGTATTGCTTCAGAGCGCAAGAATGAAGGCCTGCAATCGGCTTTCACGTCGATCTTCCCCATCGTGTCGCACAATGGTTTTGCGCGCCTCGAATTCCTGTCCTATGTGCTGGGCGCTCCGCCTTTTGACGTCAAAGAGTGTCAGCAACGTGGCCTGACCTTCGCTTCCCCGCTGCGCGCCAAGGTGCGTCTGGTGATCCTGGACAAGGAATCGCCGACCAAGCCGGTCGTCAAGGAAATGAAGGAACAGGAAGTCTACATGGGCGAACTGCCCCTGATGACGACCACCGGTTCCTTCGTGATCAACGGCACCGAGCGCGTGATCGTGTCCCAGCTGCACCGCTCCCCGGGCGTGTTCTTCGAACACGACCGCGGCAAGACGCACTCGTCGGGCAAGCTGCTGTTCTCGGCCCGTATCATTCCTTACCGCGGCTCCTGGCTGGACTTCGAATTCGACCCGAAGGACATCCTGTTCTTCCGCGTCGACCGCCGCCGCAAGATGCCGGTCACGATCCTGCTCAAGGCCATCGGCATGACGTCCGAGCAGATCCTGGCGAACTTCTTCGTCTTCGATAACTTCAACCTGCACGCCGATGGCGCCGACATGGAGTTCGTCTCCGAGCGCCTGCGTGGTGAAGTCGCGCGTTTCGACATCACCGACAAGTCGGGCAAGGTGATGGTCGCCAAGGACAAGCGCATCAACGCCAAGCACGTGCGTGACATCGAAGCCGCTGGCGTCAAGCACATCTCCGTGCCTGAGGACTACCTGCTGGGCCGCGTGCTGGCCAAGAACATCGTCGATCCGGAAACCGGTGAAGTCGTGGCCGTGGCCAACGACGAACTGACCGAGGAACTGCTGGCCAAGCTGCGCGACGCCAACATCACCGCGATCCAGACCCTGTACACCAACGACCTGGATCAGGGCGGCTACATCTCGCAGACCCTGCGTACCGACGACACCGCCGACCAGACCGCTGCACGCGTGGCGATCTACCGCATGATGCGTCCTGGCGAACCGCCGACCGAAGAGTCCGTGGAAGCGCTGTTCAACGGCCTGTTCTACAGCGAAGACCGCTACGACCTGTCGGCCGTGGGCCGCATGAAGTTCAACCGTCGCGTCAGCCGCGACGAGCTGACCGGCACCATGACCCTGTCCAATGACGACATCCTGGCCGTCATCAAGATCCTGGTCGAACTGCGTAACGGCCGTGGCGAAGTCGATGACATCGACCACCTGGGTAACCGTCGCGTGCGTTGCGTGGGCGAACTGGCCGAGAACCAGTTCCGCGCCGGCCTGGTGCGCGTGGAGCGCGCCGTCAAGGAACGCCTGGGCCAGGCCGAAGCCGACAACCTGATGCCGCACGACCTGATCAACTCCAAGCCGATCTCGGCTGCTATCCGTGAGTTCTTCGGTTCGTCCCAGCTGTCGCAGTTCATGGACCAGACCAACCCGCTGTCGGAAATCACCCACAAGCGTCGTGTTTCCGCCCTGGGCCCTGGCGGTCTGACCCGCGAACGTGCCGGCTTCGAAGTGCGCGACGTGCACCCGACCCACTACGGCCGCGTCTGCCCGATCGAAACGCCTGAAGGCCCGAACATCGGCCTGATCAACTCGCTGGCGCTGTATGCCCGCCTGAACGAATACGGTTTCCTGGAAACCCCGTACCGCAAGGTCGAGGGCAGCAAGGTCACCAACCAGATCGACTACCTGTCGGCCATCGAAGAAGGTCGTTACGTGATCGCCCAGGCGAACGCGACCATCGACGGCGAAGGCAAGCTGTCCGATGAACTGGTGTCGGCCCGTGAAGCTGGCGAAACCATTCTGGTCTCGCCGGAACGCGTGCAGTACATGGACGTGGCCCCGGGCCAGGTGGTGTCGGTGGCAGCCTCGCTGATTCCGTTCCTGGAACACGATGACGCGAACCGTGCACTGATGGGCGCCAACATGCAGCGCCAGGCCGTGCCTTGCCTGCGTCCGGAAAAGCCGCTGGTCGGCACCGGCATCGAACGTACCGTGGCAGTTGACTCCGGTACCACCGTGCAAGCCCTGCGTGGCGGCGTGGTGGACTACGTCGATGCAGGCCGTGTGGTGATCCGCGTCAACGACGACGAGGCGCAAGCCGGCGAAGTCGGTGTGGATATCTACAACCTGATCAAGTACACCCGTTCCAACCAGAACACCAACATCAACCAGCGTCCGATCGTCAAGATCGGTGACCGCGTCGCCAAGCACGACGTGATCGCCGACGGCGCCTCGACCGACATGGGCGAGCTGGCACTGGGCCAGAACATGCTGGTGGCCTTCATGCCCTGGAACGGCTACAACTTCGAAGACTCGATCCTGATCTCGGAGAAGGTCGTGGCCGATGACCGCTACACCTCGATCCACATCGAGGAACTGTCGGTCGTGGCACGTGACACCAAGCTGGGTGCAGAAGAAATCACCCGCGACATCTCCAACCTGGCCGAAAACCAACTGGCCCGTCTGGATGAGTCGGGCATCGTCTACATCGGCGCTGAAGTCGAAGCTGGCGACACCCTGGTCGGTAAGGTCACCCCGAAGGGCGAGACCCAGCTGACTCCGGAAGAGAAGCTGCTGCGCGCGATCTTCGGCGAGAAGGCTTCCGACGTGAAGGACACCTCGCTGCGCGTGCCCTCGGGCATGGTCGGTACCGTCATCGACGTGCAGGTGTTCACCCGTGAAGGCATCCAGCGTGACAAGCGCGCCCAGCAGATCATCGACGATGAACTCAAGCGCTACCGCCTGGACCTGAACGACCAGCTGCGTATCGTGGAAGGCGATGCCTTCCAGCGTCTGGAGCGTCTCCTGATCGGCAAGGTCGCCAATGGCGGCCCGAAGAAGCTGGTCAAGGGCACCAAGCTGGACAAGGCCTACCTGGATGACCTGGACAAGTTCCACTGGTTCGACATCCGTCCGGCTGACGACGATATTGCCAACGCCCTGGAAGCCATCAAGGAATCCATCGCCGAGAAGCGTCACCAGTTCGACCTGGCCTTCGAAGAGAAGCGCAAGAAGCTGACCCAGGGCGATGAACTGCCGCCGGGCGTGCAGAAGATGGTCAAGGTCTACCTGGCGGTGAAGCGTCGCCTGCAGCCTGGCGACAAGATGGCCGGTCGTCACGGTAACAAGGGTGTGGTCTCCCGCATCCTGCCGATCGAAGACATGCCGCACATGGCCGACGGTACCCCCGCCGACATCGTGCTGAACCCGCTGGGCGTGCCCTCGCGTATGAACGTCGGTCAGGTGCTGGAAGTCCACCTGGGCTGGGCTGCCAAGGGTCTGGGTCTGCGTCTGGGCGAAATGGCGCAAGCACATGCCAAGGTGGCCGAGCTGCGCAAGTTCCTGACCACGATCTACAACGAGTCGGGCAAGCAGGAAGCGCTGGACGAGTTCAGCGACGAGGAAATCGTCGAACTGGTGACCAACCTGAAGAAGGGCGTGCCCTTCGCGACCCCGGTGTTCGACGGTGCGCACGAGAAGGAAACCCGCCGCATGCTGGACCTGGCCTACCCGGATCCGGTCGCCAAGCAGCTGGGCATGACCCCCTCGAAGAACCAGGTCACCATGTATGACGGCCGTACCGGCGAAGCTTTCGAGCGCACCGTGACTGTTGGCTACATGCACTACCTGAAGCTGCACCACCTGGTCGACGACAAGATGCACGCCCGTTCCACCGGTCCGTACTCGCTGGTGACCCAGCAACCGCTGGGCGGCAAGGCACAGTTCGGCGGCCAGCGTTTCGGCGAAATGGAAGTGTGGGCACTGGAAGCCTATGGCGCCTCCTACGTCCTGCAGGAAATGCTGACCGTCAAGTCCGACGACGTGAACGGCCGTACCAAGGTCTACGAGAACCTGGTCAAGGGCGATCACGTGATCGACGCCGGCATGCCGGAATCCTTCAACGTGTTGGTGAAGGAAATCCGCTCGCTGGGTATCGACATCGACCTGGAACGCGAATGATGTAAAGGGGTGCGCGGCGCAGACTGCGCACCCCGCCGGTCTTTCCGGCGAAGCAAGAATTCAGTATCAGCGAATCACGAGATTCAAGAGAAGTACGGCAGTAAGCTGGGGAGGTCTGTCCCGGTATCGAGCGGCACCACGAAAGAATGCTTTCGTTGGCTCTCCCGCCGATGCGAACAGGGTTAAGCAGGGTGAACCGGCCACACGTAAATTTAGTTTTTTCACGCCAACCTGGAGTGATACATGAAAGCACTGCTCGAGGTCTGCGCGGACGTGGAGCCATGCGAGCGCGTCGT
>NZ_JBIUZW010000035.1:7833-16737 GCF_044745245.1 Herbaspirillum sp. NPDC087042
CGCGATCAAGATCGGTCTGGCTTCGCCGGACAAGATCCGTTCGTGGTCCTTCGGCGAAGTCAAGAAGCCGGAAACCATCAACTACCGTACCTTCAAGCCCGAGCGCGATGGCCTGTTCTGCGCCAAGATCTTTGGCCCCATCAAGGACTACGAGTGCCTGTGCGGCAAGTACAAGCGCCTGAAGCACCGCGGCGTGATCTGCGAGAAGTGCGGCGTTGAAGTGACCCTGGCCAAGGTGCGCCGTGAGCGCATGGGCCACATCGAGCTGGCTTCCCCCACTGCCCACATCTGGTTCCTGAAGTCGCTGCCCTCCCGTCTGGGCATGGTGCTGGACATGACCCTGCGCGATATCGAACGCGTGCTGTACTTCGAAGCCTACGTCGTGACCGATCCCGGCATGACCCCGCTGAAGAAGTGCCAGATCAAGTCCGAAGACGACTACGCCGCCAAGTACGAAGAGTACGGTGACGACTTCATCGCCTTCATGGGCGCCGAAGGTATCCGCGAACTGCTGCGCTCGATCGACATCGACCGCGAAGCGGAAACCCTGCGCCAGGAACTCAAGGACTCCAAGTCCGAAGCCAAGATCAAGAAGTACGCCAAGCGCCTGAAGGTGCTGGAGGCGTTCCAGCGCTCGGGCATCAAGCCCGACTGGATGATCATGGAAGTGCTGCCGGTGCTGCCGCCGGAACTGCGTCCGCTGGTGCCGCTGGATGGCGGCCGCTTCGCGACCTCCGACCTGAACGACCTGTATCGCCGCGTCATCAACCGTAATAACCGTCTGAAGCGCCTGATGGAACTGCGCGCGCCTGAAATCATCACGCGCAACGAAAAGCGCATGCTGCAGGAAGCGGTTGACTCGCTGCTGGACAATGGTCGTCGCGGCAAGGCCATGACCGGCGCCAACAAGCGTCCGCTGAAGTCGCTGGCTGAAATGATCAAGGGTAAGGGCGGTCGTTTCCGTCAGAACCTGCTGGGCAAGCGCGTGGACTACTCGGGCCGTTCGGTCATCGTGGTGGGTCCGCAGCTGAAGCTGCACCAGTGCGGCCTGCCCAAGCTGATGGCCCTGGAACTGTTCAAGCCTTTCATCTTCAACAAGCTGGAACTGATGGGTCTGTCGACCACCATCAAGGCCGCCAAGAAGCTGGTGGAAGCGCAAGAGCCGGTGGTCTGGGACATCCTGGAAGAAGTCATCCGCGAACACCCGGTCATGCTGAACCGTGCCCCGACCCTGCACCGTCTGGGCATCCAGGCGTTCGAGCCGGTCCTGATCGAAGGCAAGGCGATCCAGCTGCACCCGCTGGTTTGCGCGGCGTTCAACGCCGACTTCGACGGCGACCAGATGGCCGTCCACGTGCCGCTGTCGATCGAAGCGCAGATGGAAGCCCGCACCCTGATGCTGGCCTCCAACAACATCCTGTTCCCGTCCAACGGCGAACCGTCCATCGTGCCGTCCCAGGATATCGTGCTGGGTCTGTACTACGCCACCCGTGAAGCCATCAACGGCAAGAACGAAGGCATGCTGTTCCCGGACGTGTCCGAAGTCATCCGCGCCTACGACAACAAGGAAGTCGAGCTGGCCACCCGTGTGACCGTGCGTATCGTCGAGCATCCGAAGGACCCGGTCACCGGCGAATTCGTCAAGACCATCAAGCGCTACGAGACCACCGTCGGCCGCGCCATCCTCTCCGAGATCCTGCCCAAGGGCCTGCCGTTCTCGGTGCTGAACCGCGCGCTGAAGAAGAAGGAAATCTCCAAGCTGATCAACACGTCCTTCCGCAAGTGCGGTCTGCGTGCCACCGTGGTGTTCGCCGACCAGCTGATGCAGTCGGGCTTCCGCCTGGCGACCCGCGCCGGTATCTCGATCTGCGTGGACGACATGCTGGTGCCGCCCCAAAAGGCCACCCTGATCGCCGCTGCCGAATCCGAAGTCAAGCAGATCGAGCAGCAGTACGCTTCCGGTCTGGTGACCGCGGGCGAGCGCTACAACAAGGTCGTGGACATCTGGGGCAAGGCCGGTGACGAAGTCGGCAAGGCCATGATGGACCAGCTCAAGGTCGAGGACGTCGTTACCCGCGAAGGCAAGAAGACCACCCAGGAATCGTTCAACGCGATTTACATGATGGCCGACTCCGGCGCCCGTGGTTCGGCTGCCCAGATCCGCCAGCTGGCTGGTATGCGCGGCCTGATGGCCAAGCCTGACGGCTCCATCATCGAAACGCCGATTACCGCGAACTTCCGCGAAGGTCTGAACGTGTTGCAGTACTTCATCTCGACGCACGGCGCCCGTAAGGGTCTGGCCGACACCGCGCTGAAGACCGCAAACTCCGGTTACCTGACCCGTCGTCTGGTGGACGTGACCCAGGATCTGGTCGTGATCGAAGACGATTGCGGCACCTCCAACGGCGCGGCCATGAAGGCGCTGGTCGAAGGCGGTGAAGTCATCGAAGCCCTGCGCGACCGTATCCTGGGCCGCGTGGCAGCCACCGACATCATCAATCCGGAAGACCAGGCAACCCTGTACGAAGCCGGTACCCTGATGGACGAAGACAAGGTCGAAGAGATCGAACGTCTGGGCATCGACGAAGTGAAGGTCCGTACTCCGCTGACTTGCGACACCCGCTATGGCCTGTGCGCCAAGTGCTACGGTCGCGATCTGGGCCGTGGCCTGCTGGTCAACTCCGGCGAAGCCGTCGGTGTGATCGCGGCGCAGTCCATCGGCGAACCGGGTACCCAGCTGACCATGCGTACCTTCCACATCGGTGGTGCGGCATCGCGTGCGGCAGTGGCCTCCTCGGTCGAAGCCAAGTCCAACGGCACCGTGCGCTTCACCGTCACGATGCGTTACGTGACCAATGGCAAGGGCGAGCAGATCGTCATTTCCCGTTCCGGCGAAGTGCTGATCACCGACGACCTGGGCCGTGAGCGTGAACGTCACAAAGTGCCTTACGGCGCCACCCTGATCGTCAAGGATGGCATGACGATCAAGGCCGGTACCGCGCTGGCAACCTGGGATCCGCTGACCCGTCCTATCATCACCGAGTACACCGGTACCGTGAAGTTCGAGAACGTGGAAGAAGGCTCCACCGTCGCCAAGCAGATCGACGAAGTCACCGGTCTGTCGACCCTGGTGGTGATCGATGCGAAGCGTCGTGGTCCGTCCTCCAAGGTCATGCGTCCGCAGGTCAAGCTGTTGAACGAACAGGGCGAAGAAGTGAAGATCGCCGGCACCGAACACTCGGTGACCATCGGCTTCCAGGTCGGCGCACTGATCACCGTCAAGGATGGTCAACAGGTGCATGTGGGTGAAGTGCTGGCCCGTATCCCGACCGAATCGCAGAAGACCCGTGACATTACCGGTGGTCTGCCGCGCGTGGCCGAACTGTTCGAAGCACGTTCGCCCAAGGACGCCGGCATGCTGGCAGAAGTCACTGGTACCGTTGCCTTCGGCAAGGAAACCAAGGGCAAGCAGCGTCTGGAAATCACCGACATGGAAGGCACCAAGCACGAGTTCCTGATCACCAAGGACAAGCAAGTGCTGGTGCACGACGGCCAGGTGGTGAACAAGGGCGAAATGATTGTGGACGGCCCGGCCGACCCGCAAGACATCCTGCGCCTGCTGGGTATCGAAGCGCTGGCCCGTTACATCGTCGACGAAGTGCAGGACGTGTACCGTCTGCAAGGCGTGAAGATCAACGACAAGCACATCGAAGTGATCGTGCGTCAGATGCTGCGCCGCGTGCAAGTGGTGGAGCCGGGCGACACCAACTACATCACCGGTGAGCAGGTCGAGCGCTCCGAACTGCTGGACGAGAACGATCGCGTGAACGCCGAAGGCAAGCTGCCGGCGACCTACGAGAACGTTCTGCTGGGTATTACCAAGGCATCGCTGTCGACCGACTCCTTCATCTCGGCCGCATCGTTCCAGGAAACCACCCGCGTGCTGACCGAAGCGGCGATCATGGGCAAGAAGGATGGCCTGCGTGGCCTGAAGGAAAACGTGATCGTCGGCCGCCTGATCCCGGCCGGTACCGGTCTGGCGTTCCACCGCGCACGCAAGGAAAAGGATGCATGGGAAGCCGAAGAGCGCGCAGCACTGCTCGAAGCCGAACGCGCCTCCCGTTCCGAGTTCGGCGACGAGGATATCTCCTCGACCGAATCCATCGGTGGCGGCGAAAGCGAAGCGTAAGCATCACCATTGCCACGGTGGCCAGCAGGATCGGCCACCCGGCAATGTGCACCAGGCAAGACAAGACGGCGCCGGAAGCAATTCCGGCGCCGTTTTTTTGTCCCTACGGTTTGTAGGACAAGAGGGGTAGTGATTGCCAAGCAATGGTGAATCTTTTATCATCTTCAAATAATAATTATTCTCATCTGCATGGGTGGCGGATGGGTTCACATCCGCTTTCTTTCCGACCAGTTCCCGCGTCTGCCGCGGGTCGGTCCTTCTTCAAGAGGTAGCCAGCCAACGCTAGTAACCGAACCAATACATAGGGGTGGTTACCAGTGTTTCCTTGCAAATCGACATGTGCAGCAGCCGTTTTCATGGCGCTGCAGCAGTGGCTGTGCGCCGGCGCTTTCGCGCAGGTGGCTGAAGATCAGTCTACAAATCAGTCCACGAATCAATCCTCGAATCCATCGACAAATCCGTCGACAAACCAGTCCGCCAAGCCGGGCAGCAAGAAGCTGCAGCACGTGGTGGTCACCGCCAATCGCGCGGGCAGCACCGATCTCGACCACGCCGCGGCGACCGTCTCGGTGATCACCGCCGAGGAGATGGAAGAGCACAACGTCCGCGACATCAAGGATGCCTTGCGCTACGAGCCGGGTGTGGAGGTGCGGCGCTCGGTCTATCGCATGTCCGGCATCACGGGTGCGACGGCCACTACCGGACGCGGCGGCAACGAGGGCATCACCATCCGTGGCCTGGATGGCAATCGCGTGCTGATGCTGGAAGATGGCATCAGCATGCCGCGCGCCTTCAGCCAGGGCGTGGCCAGTGTGGGGCGGGGCGCGACTACCGACACCGAGCTGTACCAGCGCATCGAGGTGTTGCGCGGTCCGGCCTCGTCGCTTTATGGTAGTGATGGCCTGACCGGTGCGGTCAATTTCATCACCAAGGATCCGGCCGACCTGCTGGGGGTGTTCGGCAAGAGCAGCTATTTTTCCTTCAAGCCTTCCTACGATTCCTCGGACAAGAGCTTCGGCGCCACCGCCAGTGCCGCCTGGGGCGGTGAGCAATGGCAGGGGATGCTGATCCTCAATACGCGTCACGGCAACGAGAGCGACAACCAGGGCAGCAATGACGTGACCGGCTCGGCCCGCACCACACCCGATCCGATGAGCACTACCAATCGATCGGCGCTGGGCAAGCTGGTGTTCAAGCCCAACGGGGTGGATAGCTACAAGCTCACGCTGCAGGCCACCGAAGAGCGCGACAGCGGCAACAGCCTGTCGGCGCTGGGCAATGGCATCACGGCCTACAACACCAGCAGCCAGGCCCGCGGGCAACGCGCGACGCTGGCCTATGAGCACATCGATGCCGAGCAGCCCTGGGTGCAGAAGATCAAGGCCAACCTTTACTATCGCAACGCCGACACCGACCAGTACACCTATGAGGCCGGCACCAGCACGGCCACGATTGTGCGCCCGCGCTTCCGTGAGGTGTCCTACAGCGACCGCATGATTGGCGGCGGGGTGCTGGCCGAAAGCAATTTCGGGCCCGAGAGCTGGCGCCACAAGCTGGTCTATGGCCTGGATCTGAGCCTGTCCACCCTGCAGGTCAATGCCAATGGCACCGGCTGGAGCACCTGCACCGGCACGCAGTACTGCCAGTATTTCCCCAAGACCGAGTATTCGCTGCTGGGTGCCTACGTACAGGACGAGATGCGCACCGGCGCCCTGACCACCATCGCCGGCCTGCGCTATGACAGCTACACGCTCAAGCCCCAGGCCAGCGCCAAGTACGACGCCCAGGCCGTGGCCAGCGGCCAGCCGGCGGTGACCAGCCGCGACAGCGCCTTCTCGCCGCGCCTGGCCTTCCTGTACGAAGTCACGCCGGCCTTCATCCCCTACATCCAGTACGCACGCGGCTTCCGTTCGCCCTCGCCGCAGGAGGTCAATTCCTTCTTCAACAACACGGTCTACAAGCAGATCTCCAATCCCGACCTCAAGCCCGAGACCAGCAATACCATCGAGATCGGCCTGCGCGGGAAGATGCCGGCCGGCGCCGGTTCGCTGCGCTATAGCGCGGCCGCCTACAAGGGCAATTATCGCAACTTCATCGACCTGGTCACCGTGGGCGGCAACCTGACCGTGGCCAACCCGACCATCTACCAGTATCGCAATGCCGCCAAGGCCGAGATCCATGGCCTGGAGGCACGCCTCGACTACCAGCTCGACAATGGCCTGAACTTCAAGGCCGGTGTGGCCTGGACCAAGGGGACGACCACCACCAACGGCGTGGAGCAGGGACTGGAATCGGTGGCGCCGCTGTCGGTGGTGACCGGCCTGCGCTATGAGCCGGGCCGACAATGGTTCATGCAGAGCGACCTGGTCTACAACGCCGCCAAGAAGAAGGAAGACATTCCCACGGCCACCAACTTCGTCTCGCCGGCCTTCTTCGTGGTGGATCTCTCCGGGGGCTACCACCTGAGCCGCAACATGACCGTCTATGCCGGCATCCGCAACCTGTTCGATCGCAAGTACTGGAGCTGGACCGACATTCGCGGCCTGTCGCTGTCCGACAGCGCCATCAACAAGGATGCCTATACCGAGCCTGGCCGCAGTTTCAACGTGAGCCTCAAGCTCGAGTACTGATCCAGCCCTTCTTCCACTGAAAGGAAATCCCATGTCCAAGCACCTCATGAGAGGCGCGCGCCTGCGCCTGAAGACCTCCACCCTGCTGCTGGCAGCGACACTGGCCGCCGCCGGTTGCGCCACCCAGGCGCCGTTGGCCGAACGCTGGTCGCAGCTGCGCGAGGCGCAACCCAAGCTGCATCCGCGCGATGCCGCGCGCCAGCTCGGCGTGTCCGAAGCACAGTTGCTGGCCACGCAGGCGGGTGGCCAGGCGCTGCGCCTGAAGGCGGGTGAGGCAGACATCAAGGCGATCTACGAGCGCTTGCCGGAACTGGGCCGCATCAAGGCCATCACGCATAACGATGACGTGGTCCTGGAGCGTGCCGGCGAAGTGACGCCGGCGCGGCGCGATGAAGAGGGCAGAGTGCAGCCCGGCAGCGGATTTGCCGGTGGCCCGATCGATCTGCGCTTTTCTTCGGGAGAGTGGGCCAGCGCCTTTGCCGTCGTGCAACCGGGTCGTGCCGGCAAGACCAGCCGCAGCCTGCAATTCTTCGACCGCCAGGGTGATGCCGTGCACAAGGTGTATCTCGACAACGACGAGCATGTGGCAGCCTTCGACAAGCTGGTGTCCGACTTCCGCATGAGCGAGCAGGGTGCCGCCCTCAAGGTCGAGCCGGCGCCGCCGCTACCGGCCCAGGCCGCCCGGACGACACCATCGGCTGACGACATCAAGGAATTGCGACAGTCCTGGAAGGAGTTGACCGATGTGCACCAGTTCCCGCGCCTGCTGCGCGAGCTCAAGCTCACCCGTGAACAGGCGCTGCAGCTGATCGGCCCCGATGCTGCCTGGCGTATCACCCCGCAGGCCGCGCAAGCCTTGCTGGAAGAGGCGCGTGCACGTCAGCAGCCCATCATGGTCTTCGTCAGCAATCGTGGCATGACGCAGATCTACAGCGGCACCATCGGCAAGCTCGTGACCTCCGGTGAGTGGCTCAATGTGCTGGACCCGGATTTCAACCTGCACCTGCGATCGGCCGCTGTCGATCATGGCTGGGTGGTGCGCCGCCCGACCGACCACGGTGTGGTGACCTCGGTGGAGTTCTACGACGCCAGCGGTCGCCAGATCGTCAACTTCTTCTCGCGTCGCGATCGCGGACAAGCTGAAACCGCACAATGGCGTAGTATGGTGGATGGTTTGCCGCGCGCCTGACATTGTCGCCGGAGAAATTGTTGCCGTAGTACCCATAAAAAGCGTGGTGAAAAGGCCATAAACCGGGTGAAACCGCCCCAAAAGCCTGGCCCAGGTTGACCGGGCGGTCTTTCGAGCATATACTCGCGAGTTCTCGAATTTAGGCTCGCCCGGGCTTATGCGTTCTTTGGTCTGAATCATCGCTTCTGCGACGCTGATCTCCCTTCCGGTCTTGAATCCGATATGTGCAGTTGCTTGCACGAAAGAGTTTCCTGTGTGGTTCCGGGCAACCGATTCCGGAACCTGTTTTCAATGTTGTACTTTGTTGGATTAAAACGATGCCAACCATCAATCAACTGATTAGCAAACCACGTGTCCGCGCGATCGTGAAGAGCAAGTCGCCGGCGCTGGAAAACAGCCCGCAAAAGCGCGGTGTCTGCACCCGCGTGTACACCACCACTCCGAAGAAGCCGAACTCGGCGCTGCGTAAGGTCGCCAAGGTGCGCCTGACCAACGGTTTCGAAGTCATTTCGTACATCGGCGGTGAAGGCCACAACCTGCAAGAACACAGCGTCGTGCTGATCCGCGGCGGCCGTGTGAAGGACTTGCCGGGTGTGCGTTACCACATGGTTCGCGGTGCACTGGATACCCAGGGCGTCAAGGATCGTAAGCAAGCTCGCTCGAAGTACGGTGCCAAGCGCGCCAAGGCAGCGAAGAAGTAATAATTGGTGTTTATCATGACGCTTTCGCGTCGTGTGAACAGACTCAGAGTCGGTCCAGGTTGGACCGAGTAAGTGGAAGCCATGATGGCTCTCCGCGAGTGCAGGCGAAGTTGAAGCAGGGTTCGCCCACTCAACTGAAGATTGAAAGGAATCGAAATGCCACGTCGTCGTGAAGTCCCCAAGCGGGAAATTCTG
>NZ_JBIUZW010000036.1:0-11997 GCF_044745245.1 Herbaspirillum sp. NPDC087042
GGGATATGAGGGGTCGTATGACCGGGTGGCTGCCTTCAGCAGGCAATGGAAGGTGGGTCAAATGGAGAGGGTCAAATCTGCGAGCAAATCAACAACAGATTCGACTATTGCTCGCGCGTATTCGCGAAAACGCCAAATCTCTCGGAGCGTCAGAAGCTCCACTGATACCGTTGACGGCAATCGTACCCGATGTATTTGACCCTCGCATGGGCTTTCGAGTGGTCAAACCTGAAGTCGCAGCCGTGCTACTAAAGGTCCGCACTGGCGCCGCATCGTTTTACTCCCTGTCTAGGATGGCCACCATCTTCGATATCTTCATCGAAGCGTCCTTGCTGCAGCAATCCCTTCAGCATAGTCAGTCTTCCTTTATGAGCGCTGGCTGATGGTATGTTTCTCTTCCGCCCACAACCGCTACCTGGTGAATCCCTCTCGTCCTGGCGCCAGCGTAGCGGCGTAGCGAATGGTTTCTATCGGTTTCCACGGCCGATGGGCTTCCGTAACTTCCAAGAACCCGATAGGCGTCCCCAAGCAGCCGAAGAGCAGTGGTTGAAAGACGAATTTCGGATGGCGGACGATATCCTTCAACCGCTATTTTTGGATAGTATCGTTCTCCGCCTTGGGCGCGATTTCGGAAGTCGTGCGCGCCATCGTTGGGTTATTCCTGCCAATGGAAATCGCATATTGGGCAACGGAAGTACATGCTGCCCAATATGCGTCAGCGAAGACCCAATGCCGTATATCCGATTGAGCTGGCGTTTTGCCTTCATGACTCACTGTCCGATGCATGGCTGCACGCTCGTCGAAAGATGCACTCACTGCTCAGCGGCAATGTGGCCAAAGTCACTTAAATCGGCTGGGCAACACAATCAATATCCTTTCTCCCATTGCCAATCGTGCGGCGGCCCTATCTTAGACACATCGACCTTTGACCCATTAATGCGAATCATCGCCCGTGAACTTTGGATGTGTGCGTCTACGGGGGTAGTTCCAGCATCGTTAGGGCAAGCAGAAAATGCACAGGAGGTATTTGCTGCGCTTTGGGCACTGAGCCAAATGCTGCTTCGAAAGAGGTCAGTGAAAGCATGGGATACTCTTGACCGTGGTTTGGGAGAGTCGCTGAGAATATGGGAGGGACGACGATACATTGAGTTGCTACCTGTCAACGTGCGAGCTGCCGTAGTGCGATGTTCCTATCAACTTCTATCAGACTGGCCAAACACATTTGCTGACGTCGCGACCACCATTGGGCTGCAGCGGCACCACTTCGCTGAGCATTGGGACTACCAGCCTATATGGCTGAAGGTATATATACAGAAGCATCTGGCCGGCCGCTCCATCGAAATGACGTAAAACAGCTATGGGTCACCACGGTGGGGCGGGGTAGCTATATGAAAATTGAATGTGCGTAGTCTTCTTGGCGTTAAGATGGTCAAGGTAATTCACTAACACGTAACTCACCTGCGGCGTGACTCCCATTCCGATGTCTGCAACATCTGCTCAGTCTTTGAGTCGCATATCATAAGCCTCGTGGCATCCCGGGGAAAACACATTGGCACGCGTTTACCTGAGCCTACGAGTCAGTTTCTGTGGGATTCAGCAGACCATGACCGTCGCATTGGTTCAGTGATGCATGTGAGGGACCATTCCCGGCACCATCTCGCAAAGCTCATGAGAGGCATCGTCGATAGGGCGCTATGGACCACCGTAGAGTGTTTCTCGGCCTCTTCAATGTACCTGAGCCATCTGGCACTGGTGGCTGACTAAAGCTATGTGACGCGTTTCTCTGCTTATTCGATGAATTTCAGCCTAATTGTGAATAAATTTCAGCTTAATTAAAATTGCTTACATGCGCTGCTGCGAACAATCCATGTCAGGGGAGCCGAATTGAAACGTCGTCTGTACACCGGGCCGGATCTGCGCCGCGCCCAGAGCATCGAGGAACTGCGGGCCATGGCGCGCAAGCGGGTACCCAATTTCTGTATCGAGTATGTCGAGGGCGGGGCCGAGGAAGAGACCAGCCTGCGTCACAACCGCGAGGTATTCACCCGCATCGGCTTCGTGCCGCGCACGCTGGTCGATGTCTCGGTGCGCACGCAACGGCGCCGCCTGTTCGGCCAGGAGATCGCCTCGCCCTTCCTGATCGGCCCGACCGGCTTCAGTGGCCTGCTGGCGCGCGAGGGGGATGTGGCCATGGCGCGTGCTGCCGCCGCTGCCGGTGTGCCCTTCGTGTTGACCAATGTCTCGACCACCTCGCTGGAAGAGGTGGTGCGCCGCTCCGGCGGCCAGGTGTGGCAGCAGGTCTATCTCTATCGCGACCGGGAATTCGTGGCCAGCATTGCGCGCCGCGCGCAGGCCGCCGGGATCGGCACCCTGGTGTTGACCACCGACAGTGCCGTCTATGGCAAGCGTGAATGGGATGTGCGCAACTTCAGCAGTCCGCGCAAGCTGGATTGGCGCAACAAGCTGGACGTGCTCGCCCATCCGCGCTGGTTGCTCGAGATCCTCTTCCCGCATGGCTTTCCGCACTTCGCCAACCTGGGCGACCTGCTCCCCGAAGGACAGACCAGCGTGCGCGGTGCCGCTTCCTCCATCCTCGGACAATCGCTTTCACCGGCACTGGACTGGCGCGATGTCGAATGGCTGCGCGGCATCTGGCCGGGCAAGCTGGTGCTCAAGGGTGTGATGCAGGTACAGGATGCACAGCGCGCGGTGCAGGCCGGCGTGGATGGCATCGTGCTGTCCAACCACGGTGGGCGGCAACTCGACGGCGCGCTATCGACCATGGACGTGCTGCCCGAGGTCGTGGCGGCGGTGAAGGGGCAACTGACGGTGATGCTCGATGGCGGCTTTCGCCGTGGCGCCGACATCGTCAAGGCCATCGCCCTGGGCGCCGATGCCGTATTGCTGGGCCGCGCCACCACCTATGGCCTGGCCGCTGGCGGACAGGCCGGCGCCGAACGGGCCCTGGAGATCCTGCGCAGCGAAGTCGATCGCGTGCTGGCGCTCCTGGCCTGTCCGGATATCGGCCAGCTTGACGCCAGCTACCTGCGACGTCTCTGATACCTGGATACCAACCGCAGACGGGCTCGGTGCGGGACGAAAAAAACGCCGGCTCGCAAGCCGGCGTTTCCTCACTGAAACACAACAGACGACGAACTAAGGCTTCAACGCTCCACCGCCAGCGCCACGCCCATGCCGCCACCGATGCACAGGCTGGCCAGGCCCTTCTTGGCATCACGGCGCACCATCTCGTGCAGCAGGGTCACCAGCACGCGGCAGCCGGAGGCACCGATGGGGTGGCCCAGCGCGATGGCACCGCCGTTGACGTTGATCTTGCTGGTGTCCCAGCCCATCTGCTTGTTGACGGCGATGGCCTGGGCGGCGAAGGCTTCGTTGATTTCCATCAGGTCCAGGTCCTGCGCGGTCCAGCCGGCCTTCTTCAGGGTCAGCTGCGACGCCGGCACCGGGCCCATGCCCATGATGCTCGGGTCCAGGCCGGCCGAGGAGTAGGACTTGATCCTGGCCAGCACCGGCAGGCCCAGTTCAGCGGCCAGCTTGGCCGAGGTCACCACTACCGCAGCAGCACCGTCGTTGATGCCCGAGGCGTTGCCGGCCGTCACCGTGCCCGCCTTGTCGAAGGCCGGACGCAGGGTGCCCAGCGCTTCGGCGGTCACACCGTGCTTGACGAATTCGTCGGTGTCGAAGACCACGGTTTCCTTCTTGCCCTTGATCTCGATGGGGACGATCTCATCCTTGAACTTGCCGGCCTTCTGCGCGGCTTCGGCCTTGTTCTGCGAGGCGGCGGCGAAGGCGTCCTGCTCTTCACGGCTGATCTCGAACTTCTTGGCCACGTTCTCGGCGGTGATGCCCATGTGGTACTGGTTGTAGACGTCCCACAGACCGTCCACGATCATGGTATCGGTCAGCTTGGCGTCGCCCATGCGGAAGCCGTCGCGCGAGTTGTTGAGAACGTGGGGCGAGGCGCTCATGTTTTCCTGGCCGCCGGCGATGACGATCTGGGCGTCGCCACAGCGGATGGCCTGGGCCGCCAGCTGCACCGCCTTCAGGCCGCTGCCGCAGACCTTGCCGACCACGAAGGCCGGGACCATGTCGGGCAGGCCGGACTTGATCACCGACTGGCGCGCCGGGTTCTGGCCCAGGCCCGCGGTCAGTACCTGACCCAGGATGACTTCGCTGATCGATTCGGGCTTGATGCCGGTCTTGGCCAGCAAGGCCTTGATGACTTGCGCACCGAGATCGGCCGCTGCAATCTTCGACAAGGATCCGCCGAATTTGCCGATCGCCGTTCTTTGTGCTGCGACAATGACCACATCATCCATAACTCGCTCCTTTTATTGAAATGGCGGAGAGCCTGCTTGCTCCCCGTCGGAAACCGGATGGTCATCTTATTCCATTTCAGCGGGGATGGCGATACAGTGAATTTTCGGTAAATCAAATGCCAGACCAATAAACTCGGGCATTCCAGCGCGGCCGCGGCCCGGCTAGGCGTCGTTGCCCAGGGTAATGATGTGGATCACCGTCCGATACAGCAGGAAAGCGGCACCGTAGGCCGCGCGCTTGTACCAGGGCATGTGCAGGAAATCGGCCAGGTGCACCACCCGGCCACTGACCGCGCCGGCCTCGATTTCCTGGCGCAGGTAGCTGGCGAAGGCCTGGTCCTGCACCACCACGTTGGCTTCCTGGTTCACGAACAGGGACAGCCCGTCATAGTTGCTGGAGCCGACCGTGGCCCAGCGGTCATCCACCACGGCCACCTTGGCATGCAGCTCGGTATGGGTGTACTCGACGATACGCACGCCCGCGCGCAGCAGTTCGGGATAGAAGGAATGCGCCACCGCATCCTGCATGACGAACTGCCCCACGCCCAGCAGCAGCGTCACCTTGACGCCGCGCCGTGCGGCTTCCACCAGGGCCCGGCGCGTCTTGCGTCCCGGCGCGAAGTAAGGATTGGCGAGGAAGGCGCTCTCACGCGCCCGCCCCAGCGCCTGCAGGTAGGCGCGCTGGATGGTGCGCCGGTTGCGGAAGTTGTCGCGCACCACCAGCCCGGCCTGG
Organism: Herbaspirillum sp. NPDC087042; assembly: GCF_044745245.1. NCBI lineage: Bacteria > Pseudomonadati > Pseudomonadota > Betaproteobacteria > Burkholderiales > Oxalobacteraceae > Herbaspirillum > Herbaspirillum sp. NPDC087042. The sequence goes on from NZ_JBIUZW010000036.1 coordinate 5,074, forward strand.
GTCTGGTCGTGTACCGGACCGGCGTGGCGATGGCGCAGGCGCTTGAAGTTGATCCAGCGGGCCTTGAGTTTCATGCGGCCCACGCGCAGCCACTGGGCTTCCATCTCGCGATAGATTTCCCGCACCAGCGGGCCGACGATGCGTACTGCGAAATCCCAGCGCGGTGCCGGCAAGGGGGTGACGTGGTCACGGTCGGAGACCATGTCATCGTTGATGTTGAGCCCGCCCACGAAGGCCACCTGGCGATCCACCACGCACAGCTTGCGATGGCTGCGCGCCACGCCACGGCGGAACCAGGGATTGAAGGAGCGATGCTGTACCCCGGCCGCCTCCAGCACCTGGTGCAGCTTGCGGGTGTTGTCGCGGCCGCTGCCCAGCCAGTCGTTGATGACATACACCACCACCCCGCGGGCAGCGGCACGCTGCAGGGCCTCGACCACCAGCTGGCCGGTCTCGTCGAGGCTGAAGATATAGGTTTCCAGGTAGATCTCGACGCGCGCGCCGTCGATGGCCGTGATCAGGGCCGGATAGAAACCGGCGCCGCTGTGCAGCAGCGCGATCTGGTTACCGTCGGTGAAGGCGAGATGGCGCAAGCGATGACTCAAGCTCAGGCCAGCCGCAGTTCGCTGACGATGGGTGCATGGTCCGATAGGCGCGCCCACGGGCCGTCGCTCAAGACCTGCGCCGAGTCGATCTGGAAGCCGCGCAGGTAGATGCGGTCCAGTCGCAGCCACGGCATCATGGCCGGGAAGGTGCGCGCCGGGCGGATCGGCGCCGACAGGCCACCCAGCCGGCGCAGGCCATTCATGACGCCGCGGGCATTGGCCTGGGGCTGGTCGAATACCTCGACCACGCCCAGGCTCTGGTACAGGCTCTGGCTCAGCTGGTTGGTCCAGTCGTTGAAGTCACCCGCGATCAGCAGCGGCGCATCCGGCGGCGAGGAATTGCGCACCGCCTGGATCAGCGCCTCGGTCTGGCGGCGCCGGCCACCGGCGAACAGGCCCAGGTGGATCACGTAGCAATGCACCTCCTGCCCGTCCACCGGCACCACGCAGTGCAGGATGCCGCGCGATTCATAGGCGTGGTCGGAGACGTCCTGGTTGCGTATCGAGGCGATGGCAAAGCGCGAGATGAGCGCATTGCCGTGGTGGCCGTGGTCATAGACAGCATTCATGCCGTAGGCCGAGTGATGGGTCTCGCCGGCCAGGTATTCGTGCTGGCCCTGCTGCGGCCAGTTGGAGGCGTGACGCAGGGCGTTGAGGTCGTGGCGGCCCTGCACTTCCTGCAGGAACAGGATGTCGGCGTCCAGCTGCGCCAGCGCCTGCTTGAGCGCCAGGATGCGCGGCCGTCCGGCGAAGGAGGTCACGCCCTTGTGGATGTTGTAGGTGGCTACGCGCAACTTCATCACTGCAACCTTTCTCTTGTTCTTGTCCTTGTCCTGACTTACCGCTGCGCCGATCGATCCGTGGCTACTGCGCCAGATAGCGCGGCAGTTGCAGGATCGCCTCCGCATTGGAGGGCGAGAAGCAACGGTCGGCCGCCTCGCGGTAGGGCAGCCAGACATGGCGCGTATGCTCGCGCGGGGCCAGCGTGACCGGGATATCGCGCGGCACCAGCAGACCGAAGACGTGCTCGGTATTCTTGGTCACGCCCGGGGCGTAGCGATGGCGCCAGACCGGGTAGATCTCATAGATGTTGGAAAGTTGCCAGTCGCGCAAGTTGGCGCCGGGCACGCCGGTTCCGTCATCCTGGACCGATTCTACGCCGGGGCCGGCGACCTGGATGCCGGTTTCTTCCTGCACTTCGCGTCGGGCGGTTTCCGACAGGACTTCATCGAGGCTGTCCTTGGAGCCGGTCACCGATTGCCAGAAGCCGGGCTGGTCGGTGCGTTCGATCAGGAGCACCTGCTGGTCGGCGCTGTGGATCACCACCAGCACCGATTCGGGAATCTTGTAGGGCTTGCTTTGCGTCATCTGCCTGTCCGTGATGCAGGAAAGCCTTCATTGTATCGGGATGACGCGCCCTCAGAGCAGCGAGGCCTCGCTCTCGGCCACCAGCCAGCTGCGGAACGCCCGCGCGGCGGAGTGTTCGATACGGTCGCGCGGCCACACCGCGTAATAGCCGCCGCCCAGGCTGGCACTGGCCTCGCAGGCCCGCACCAGCAGCCCCTGCTGCATACAGGCATCGATCATGTGGCGCCAGGCCAGCACGATGCCCTGCCCTTCCATGGCCAGCTGCAGCAGCACCGGATACTGGTTGGAGAGGATCTGGTGCTCGATGCGCACGTCGGGCATGCCATTGTGGGCCATCCAGTTCTGCCAGGACATCCACTGGCGCTGGCCGTCTTCCAGCATCAGCAGGGTTTCGCCGCGCAGCGCCGCCGGACTCAGCGTGCGCCCGCCCAGATAGGCCGGTGAACAGACCGGGAACACTTCCTCGTCATACAGCCGGCGCGCCGCCAGGCCCGAGGGCGGGCCATCACGCAGGAAGTAGATGCCCATGTCGAAATCGGTTTCCGAGAGCGTAGCCAGGCTGTCGTTGACGACCAGGCGCAGATGGCAATCGGGGTGCTGGGCACGAAAACGCGCCAGCCGGGGTGTCAGCCACAGCACGGCGACGCCCTGCGAACAGGCCACCGTCAGCTCCTGGTGGCCCTTGCGCTTCATGACGTCTTCGGTGGCCTCGGCGCAATCGACCAGCAGGCGCTGCACCAGCGCAGCATAGCGCTGGCCGCTGACGGTCAGGCGCAGCGCGCGCGGTTCGCGCAGGAACAGCTTCTTGCCCAGGAAGCGCTCCAGCTGGGCGATCTGGCGGCTGATGGCGCTTTGCGTGAGATGCAGCTCGGCAGCGGCACGGGTAAAACTGCCATGGCGCATGGCCGCCTCGAAGGCGATCAGCGCAGGCAAGGGAGGTAATGGGGATATACGCATGATTGGCGCTCCAGACGGGATCTCGGTGACTGACCGAATGGTAGAGCGAAAAGCATGCCCGCCGCAGCATGTCTTGTCACGCTGCGGCGCCGACAGGGAAAGCCGCTCAGCGGCCGCGGTGGATGTGGCCGGCCTGCATGACCAGCGACAGGTGTTCGCCCTGGCCGGTCAGCAGCGTGATGTCCTGCAGGGGATTGCCATCGACCACGATCAGGTCGGCCAGCGCGCCGGCACGCACGGTGCCAAGTTCGCCTTCGCGCTGCAGGATGGCGGCGGCAATCGAGGTGGCCGAGCGGATGGTCTCCAGGTTGCCCAGGATCTCGGCGCGGATCAGGAATTCGGTCGACTGGTCCTGATGCATCTCGCCCAGCAGGTCGGAGCCAAAGCCCATCTGCACGCCATGTTCGGCATAGATGCGCAGCGAGTCGCGACCGGCCTGGCGTACCGATTCGATCTTGGCCACCGAATCCGGCGGCAAGCCCAGGCGTGCGCCATCGCGGGCCAGCGAATCGTAGGTCACCAGGGTCGGCACCACGAAAGCGCCATGCTCGCGCATCACGCGGGCGGCCTCGGCATCGACCAGGTTGCCGTGCTCGATGGTACGCACGCCGCAGCGCACGGCACGCGAGATGGCACGGCCGGTATAGGCGTGCGCCATGACATAGGTCTGGGCCGCTTCGGCTTCGGCGACGATGGCGCGGATCTCGTCCTCGCTGTACTGGGTGTTGCCGATCGGGTCGGTGGGCGAGGCTACGCCGCCCGAGGCCATGATCTTGATCTGGGTCGCGCCCTTCTGCAATTCTTCGCGGGCGGCCAGGCGCACCGCATCCACGCCATCGGCCACGCGCGCGATGGCACCGGCGCGGAAGGCGCAGGAGCAGGGTTCCAGCACATCCGAACGCGGCCGGAAATCACCATGCCCGCCGGTCTGCGAGAGCGCCTTGCCGGAGGGGAAGATGCGCGGCCCCGGCACCAGGCCGATGGCGATGGCTTGCGCCAGGCCCCAGTCGGCACCACCGGCATCACGTACGCTGGTGAAGCCACGGTTCAACATGGCCTCGACGATGGGCAAGGCCCGGATCGAGGTCAGCGAACCCGGCTGCAGGGCATTGAGGCCGAGATTGGCCAGCGATGCCAGCACGTGTACGTGGCAATCGATCAGGCCCGGCATCACCGTCTTGCCGCTCACATCGATGGTACGTGCGCCCGGCACCTCCAGCGGGGTGGCCGAAACATCGACGATGCGGTCCTTGTCGATCAACACATCATGGCGCGGGAACAGGCTGCCCAGCGCGGGGTCGAGGACGTTGCCGCCCTTCAGGAGGATCTTGGTCATGGCGAGATTCAATGTTGTTGCAGATACTGCGGCTCACGCACGAAGCGGGTGCCGATGAAACTGATGGCGGCGGCGATCATCACGTAGAAGGCCGGGGCCATGGTGCTGCCGGTGGCCGAGATCAGCCAGGTGATGAAGAACGAGGCAAAGCCGCCGAAGATGGTCACGGCCAGGTTGTAGGCCACCGACAAGCCGGTGGAGAGCACCTTGGCCGGGAACAGTTCGGAGAATGCCGCCAGGATGGGACCGGTATAGGCTGCGATCAGCACCCCGAACACCAGCTGGAACAGCAGCAGCGAGGACAGGCTGGGGGCCATGTTGATGTAGGTGAACATGGGATAGGCCAGCACCAGGATCAGCAGCGCCGAGCCCGACAGGAAGGGGCGTCGACCGATGCGGTCCGCCAGGCGCCCCACTACCGGCGCCAGCAGCATGATGCACAGCCCGCCCACCATGCCGGCGATGAAGCCGGTCGATTGCGGCAGCTTCAGCACCTTGATGGAATAGGTCGGCATGTAGAACAGCAACACATAGGTACAGACCGTCCACAGGATCACCATCGAGAAGCTGGCCGAGGTTTCGCGCGGGAAGTCGCGGATCACTTCCTTCAGGGGCGAATCGGTCTTGTCCTTTTCTTCCAGGAAGGTCGGGGTTTCTTCGAGGTGATTGCGGATGTAGTAGCCCACCGGACCGATCACGATGCCCAGCAGGAAGGGCAGGCGCCAGCCCCAGCTGGCCAGTGACTCGGCATCCAGGCTGGCGGTGACGAAGGTCCCCACGGCGGCGCCCAGCAGCACGGCCACGCCGATGCTGGCCTGGATCCAGCTGGAGTAGTAGGCACGTTCGCGCTCCGGTGCATATTCGGTGAGGAAGGCGGTGGCGCTGCCCATCTCGCCGCCGGCCGAGAAGCCTTGCAGCAGACGCGCCACGACGATGATGAGCGGCGCGAACAGGCCGATGCTTTCATAGGTCGGTGCCAGGCCGATGAGGGTGGTGCCCACGGCCATGAGCAGGATGGTGACCGACAGTGCCGCCTTGCGCCCCACGCGGTCGGCGTAGATGCCCAAGAGGATGCCGCCCACCGGACGCATGAAGAAGCCCACGCCGAAGGTGGCCACGGCCAAGAGCAATGAAGTCAGCTCATTGCCGGTCGGGAAGAACAGCTTGGCGATGATGACCGCGAAGAAGCTGTAGACGGTGAAGTCGAACCATTCGAGACCGTTGCCGATGACGGTGGCGATGATGGCGCGGCGGCGCTGGTTGTTGCTGACCAGCGTTATCCCGCCAGCCGGTAGTGTCGTTCCTTGCATGCTTTCCCCTCATGTCGGACGTTGGATATCGGCCGATGATAGGGTCAGCAGGGGGCAGGCGGAAATGATATCTGTGCATGCAGCCATGCTTGCAGCGCATGCATGCGGAAAGGATTTATATCCTTTCTCCAATTATTATTTATATTGTTTAAATCATTAATTTGTCAGGCGAAAAAAAACGCGTGCATTGCTGCACGCGTTTTTCTTTGACAACGCTGCTACAGCGATCAGGCCTTCACTGCCGGCTCGGTGTTGCGCAGGCGGATGTGCAGCTCGCGCAGCTGCTTCTCGTCCACTTCCGAAGGCGCGTTGGTCAGCAGGCACTGGGCGCGCTGGGTCTTGGGGAAGGCGATCACGTCGCGGATCGACTCGGCACCGGCCATCATGGTGACCAGGCGGTCCAGGCCGAAGGCGATGCCGCCGTGCGGGGGCGCGCCGTATTGCAGCGCGTCCAGCAGGAAGCCGAACTTCAGGCGGGCTTCTTCGTCATCGATCTTCAGGGCGCGGAACACCTTGCTCTGCACGTCGGCGCGGTGGATACGGACCGAACCGCCGCCCAGTTCCCAACCGTTCAGGACCATGTCGTAGGCCTTGGCGATGGCCGCACCCGGATTGGTCGAGATGAAGTCTTCGTGACCGTCCTTGGGCGAGGTGAACGGGTGGTGCAGCGCGACCCAGCGCTGGCCGTCTTCGTCGTATTCGAACATGGGGAAGTCGACCACCCACAGCGGACGCCATGCGTCGTCGAACAGGCCGTTCTTCTTGCCGAATTCGCTGTGGCCAATCTTCACGCGCAGCGCGCCGATGGCATCGTTGACCACCTTGGCCTTGTCGGCGCCGAAGAAGATCAGGTCGCCGTCTTGTGCGCCGGTCTTTTCGATGATGGCGTTCAGGGCCGCATCGTGGATGTTCTTGACGATGGGCGACTGCAGGCCGTCACGGCCCTTGGCCTTTTCATTGACCTTGATGTAAGCCAGGCCCTTGGCGCCGTAGATGGCGACGAACTGGGTGTAGGCGTCGATTTCCGAACGCGGCATGTCCGCGCCACCCGGCACGCGCAGGCCGACCACACGGCCGCCTTCGCTGTTGGCGGCGCCCGAGAAGACCTTGAAGTCGACGTCCTTCATGACGTCGGTCAGCTCGGTGAATTCCAGCTTGACGCGCATGTCCGGCTTGTCCGAACCATACATGCCCATGGCGGTGGCGAAGTCCATCACCGGGAACGGGTTGGGCAGGTCGATATCCAGGGCGTTCTTGAAGACCAGGCGGATCATGCCTTCTAAGTTTTATCGTATTTTATGTTATTTGTGTAAGGTGTTTTGTATTTCGATGTGGTTGAATTATGTTT
>NZ_JBIUZW010000037.1:0-8862 GCF_044745245.1 Herbaspirillum sp. NPDC087042
ACCGAGACCAAGATGGCGCCGCTCGCCATGGAGATGGTCCGGGACATCGACGAGGACACCGTCGACTTCCAGGACAACTACGACGGCCGCACCCAGGAGCCGTCGGTCCTGCCGGCGCGCTTCCCGAACCTGCTGGTCAACGGCTCCTCCGGGATCGCCGTGGGCATGGCCACCAACATCCCGCCGCACAACATCACCGAGGTGATCAACGGCGCGCTGCACCTGCTGGCCAACGAGCAATGCACCATCGATGAACTGATCGAGCTGATACCGGCACCGGACTTCCCCACCGGCGGCATCATCTACGGCGTCTCGGGCGTGCGCGATGGTTACCGCACCGGCCGTGGCCGCGTGGTCATGCGCGCCAAGACCCACTTCGAGGAATACGGCCGCGAAGGCCGCATCGCCATCATCGTCGATGAGCTGCCCTACCAGGTCAACAAGAAGGCCCTGCTGGAACGCATCGCCGAGCTGGTGCGCGACAAGAAGCTCGAAGGCATCTCCGACCTGCGCGACGAGTCCGACAAGTCGGGCATGCGCGTGGTCATCGAATTGAAGCGCGGTGAAGTGCCAGAGGTGGTGTTGAACAACCTCTACAAGCAGACCCAGCTGCAGGACACCTTCGGCATGAACATGGTGGCGCTGGTCGATGGCCAGCCCAAGCTGCTGAACCTGAAGCAACTGCTGGACTGCTTCCTGTCGCACCGTCGCGAAGTGGTTACCCGCCGCACCGTGTTCGAACTGCGCAAGGCGCGCGAACGTGGTCACGTGCTGGAAGGCCTGGCCGTGGCACTGGCCAACATCGATGACTTCATCGCCATCATCCGCGCCGCGCCGACGCCGCCGATCGCCAAGGCCGAGCTGATGACGCGTGCATGGGATTCGTCCATGGTGCGCGAGATGCTGGCCCGCGCCGGCGAAGCCAACGAAGGCGGCATCGAAGCCTTCCGTCCGGAAAGCCTGCCGGCCCATTACGGCATCCAGTCCGACGGTCTCTACAAGCTCTCCGACGCACAGGCCCAGGAAATCCTGCAGATGCGTCTGCAACGCCTGACCGGCCTGGAGCAGGACAAGATCGTCAACGAATACAAGGACGTCATGGCGCAGATCGCCGACCTGCTGGACATCCTGTCCAAGCCGGCCCGCGTGACCGCCATCATCACCGACGAACTCAACGCCGCCCGCAACGACTACGGTATCGGTGCCAAAGATGAGCGTCGCTCCACCATCGAGCACAACGCCACCGACCTGGCCACCGAAGACCTGATCACGCCGCAGGACATGGTGGTCACGCTTTCGCACACCGGCTACATGAAGTCGCAGCCGGTCTCCGAATACCGTGCGCAAAAGCGCGGCGGTCGCGGCAAGCAGGCCATGGCGACCAAGGATGACGACTGGATCGACCAGCTCTTCATCGCCAACACGCACGACTACATCCTGTGCTTCTCCAACCGTGGCCGCCTGAACTCCCTGAAGGTCTGCGAACTGCCGCAGGGTTCGCGCAATTCGCGCGGCAAGCCCATCGTCAACATGTTCCCGCTGCAGGATGGCGAGAAGATCACGGTGATCCTGCCAGTGTCGGGCGCCAACCGCAGCTTCCCGGATGACCGCTACGTCTTCATGGCGACCAGCCTGGGCACGGTCAAGAAGACCCCGCTGTCGGACTTCTCCAACCCGCGCAAGGCCGGCATCATCGCCGTGGACCTGGATGAGGGCGACTTCCTGATCGGCGCCGCGCTGACCGATGGTGCGCATGACGTGATGCTGTTCTCCGACGCCGGCAAGGCCGTGCGTTTCGACGAGAACGACGTGCGCCCGATGGGCCGTACCGCCCGCGGCGTGCGCGGCATGAACCTGGAAGAAACCCAGCAGGTCATCGCCCTGCTGGTGGCCGAGAACGAGCAGCAGTCGGTGCTCACCGCCACCGAGAACGGCTTCGGCAAGCGCACCCCGATCACCGAGTACACCCGCCATGGTCGTGGTACCAAGGGCATGATCGCGATCCAGACCAGCGAGCGCAACGGCAAGGTGGTGGCCGCGACCCTGGTCGAGTCCAGCGATGAGATCATGCTCATCACCACCGGTGGCGTGCTGATCCGTACCCGCGTGTCGGAGATCCGCGAAATGGGTCGTGCCACCCAGGGCGTGACCCTGATCGCCGTGGAGGATGGCACCAAACTGTCCGGCCTGCAGCGCGTGGTCGAGTCCGATGTGGAAGACGTGGTGGACGGCGAGAACGCCGAGGGCGCCGGCAGCGAGACTCCTGCCGCCGGCGAGTAAGAAGCAGGAACAAGGCGGCAGGCAAGGGAAGCTGGATTGACCTCGCCGCCTTTTTTGATGGCGAACGCAGACATGGTTTATAACTTTTCCGCCGGACCGGCGGTATTGCCCAAGGAAGTGCTGCAACAGGCAGCCGACGAGATGCTGGACTGGCATGGCAGTGGCATGTCCGTCATGGAGATGAGCCATCGCGGCAAGGAATTCATGTCCATCATCGAGACAGCCTTGTCGGATGTGCGCGAGCTGCTGGGCATCCCGTCGAACTACAAGGTGCTGTTCCTGCAGGGCGGTGCCATCGCCGAGAACGCCATCATCCCGATGAACCTGGCGGCACTGCGTTCACCGGCCGGCCAGCATGTGCCGGGCGTGGCGGACTACATCAACACCGGTTCCTGGTCGACCAAGTCGATCAAGGAAGCAGGGCGCTATTGCACCGTCAATGTGGCGGCCTCCTCGGCGGCACACAAGTTCTCCAGCATTCCGGCACGCGCCGACTGGAAGCTCTCGCGCAATGCCGCCTACGTCCACATCTGCAGCAATGAGACCATCGACGGCGTCGAATACCAGTTCACCCCCGATGTGGCCGCCGATACCGATGGCGCGCCGCTGGTGGCGGACATGTCCTCGCACATCCTGTCGCGCGCGGTCGATGTATCGAAGTACGGCGTCATCTATGGTGGCGCCCAGAAGAACATCGGCCCGGCCGGCCTGACCATCGTCATCGTGCGCGAAGACCTGCTGGGTCACGCGCTGCCGGGCTGCCCCTCGGCCTTCGACTGGAAGATCGTGGCCGACAATGATTCCATGTACAACACCCCGCCGACCTATGCGATCTACATCGCCGGCCTGGTGTTCCAGTGGTTGAAGCGCCAGGGTGGCGTGGCCGCGCTGGAAGCGCGCAATATCGCCAAGGCCGGGTTGCTCTACGGCTACCTGGACAGTACCGATTTCTACGGCAACCGTATCGCAGCCGACTGCCGTTCCCGCATGAACGTGCCGTTCTTCCTGCGCGACGAGTCGCTCAATGACACATTCCTGGCCGGCGCCAAAGAGCGCGGCCTGCTGCAGCTGAAAGGCCACAAGTCGGTCGGCGGCATGCGTGCATCGATCTACAACGCGATGCCGATCGAGGGCGTACAGGCCCTGGTCGACTACCTCAAGGACTTCGAGAAGCAGCACGGCTGATACCGTTGCCGCATTGAACCCCGTGCGGTGCCGGCCTGATGGCTTGCGCCGCACGCAGTTTTTGACACCATGCCATGCCATCGTGCCGCCTCCGGTCGTCTCCGGGTGCGGCCTGCCGAACATGAAAGAGCAAGATGAGTGACGACAAGTTGCTGCCCCTGCGCCAGAAGATCGATGCCATCGATGCGCAGATCCTCGACCTGCTGAACCAGCGCGCCCGTGTCGCGCAGGAAGTGGGCCACGTCAAGGCCGAGACCAATGCCCCGGTGTTCCGTCCGGAGCGCGAGGCACAGGTCTTGCGAAAGGCCGCCGAACGCAATCCCGGCCCCTTGCTGGGCGCCGATATCCAGACCATCTTCCGCGAAGTGATGTCAGCCTGCCGCGCGCTGGAAAAGCGCGTGGTGGTGGCCTATCTCGGCCCCACCGGCACCTTCAGCGAACAGGCGGTGTACCAGCAGTTCGGCCATGCCATCGAGGGCTTGTCCTGTGTCTCCATCGATGAGGTGTTCCGCGATGCCGAGGCCGGTACCGCCGATTTCGGCGTGGTCCCCATCGAGAATTCGTCCGAAGGCGTGATCAACCGCACCCTCGACCTGTTGCTGCAGACCACCCTGACCATCAGCGGCGAAGTCTCCATCCCGGTGCATCACAGCCTGATGACGGCCACCGGCAAGATGAACGGCATCACCCGCATCTGCGCCCATTCGCAGGCACTGGCCCAGTGCAATGCCTGGCTGAACCAGAACTATCCTTCCATCGAACGCCAGGCCGTGGCCTCCAATGCCGAGGCAGCACGCATGGCGGGCGAGGACGGTAGCGTGGCGGCGATTGCCGGCGAGATCGCCGGGCAGAAGTACAACCTGCAGGTGGTCAACGCCCACATCCAGGATGACCCGCACAACCGCACCCGCTTCGCCGTGATCGGTCGCCTGCGCACCTCGCCTTCGGGACGCGACCAGACTTCCATCGTGCTGTCGGTGCCCAACAAGGCGGGCGCGGTCTACAACCTGCTGGCTCCGCTGGCGCGCCATGGCGTGTCGATGACGCGTTTCGAATCGCGTCCGGCACGCATGGGCTCCTGGGAATATTATTTCTACGTCGACCTGGAAGGCCACGAGCAAGACCACAAGGTCGCGCAGGCGCTGGAAGAGCTGCGCCAGAACGCGGCCTTCTTCAAGCTGCTCGGTTCCTACCCGCTGGGCCTGTGAGCCCGGTCTCGTCCACTTTCGCTTGCGAGGCCATCGTGTTCAAGAAAGTCGTCATCTTCGGCGTCGGTCTCATCGGCGGGTCTTTCGCCCTGGCGCTGCGCCGCGCGCATCCGGACACGCAGTTCGTCGGTGTGGGGCGTTCCGCGCAGAGCCTGGAACGCGCCCGCGAGCTGGGCATCATTGATGCCATCGCCACCGATCCGGCGACCGCCGTAGCCGGTGCCGACCTCATCCTGCTGGCCGCGCCGGTGGCACAGACCGAAGCCATCCTCACCTCCATCGCCGCCCATCTGGAGGCGGGGGCCATCGTCACCGATGCCGGCAGCACCAAGAGCGACGTGGTCGCCGCGGCACGCAAGGCCCTGGGGGCGCGCATTGCGCAGTTCGTACCGGCCCATCCCATCGCCGGCCGCGAGAAGCATGGCCCGGAGGCGGCGCTGGCCGATCTCTACGAAGGCAAGAAGGTGGTGGTTGCTGCCTTGCCCGAGAACCGCGTTCAGGATGTCGAGGCCGTGGCCGCCGCCTGGCGCGCCTGCGGTGCCGTCATCCATCATCTCTCGCCGCAGGAGCATGACGCGGTGTTTGCCTCGGTGAGCCACCTGCCGCATGTGCTGGCCTTTGCGCTGGTGGACGACATCGCCCGCAAGCCGCATGCGGCCACGCTGTTCCAGTACGCCGCCAGCGGCTTCCGTGATTTCACCCGCATCGCTGGCTCGTCGCCCGAGATGTGGCGCGATATCACGCTGGCCAACCGCGATGCGCTGCTGGTGGAAGTCGATACCTACCTGGCGCAGCTGCAGGCCATGCGCGCGATGATCGCCGCCGGCGACGGCGCGGCGCTGGAAAAGATCTATGCCAACGCGCAGCATGCGCGCCTGGAATGGGCCGCCGCCATCGAGGCAGCCGAACGCAAGCCGGGCTGAGCCCGCCTCGGTCCCGACAGGAACAAAAACTGATTGCCGCCACGGCGGCCCGATTCATCCACAGAAACCGAACGACGATGAAACAGCCTTCCTACCCCCGACATATCGACCTGGCCCCGGTGCCCCACGTGCAGGGCACGGTCAAGCTGCCGGGCTCCAAGAGCATTTCCAACCGCATCCTGCTGCTGGCGGCACTGGCCGGCGGCACCACCCGCATCTTCGACCTGCTGGCCTCCGATGACACCCTGGTCATGCTGATGGCGCTGCAGACCCTGGGCGTGAAGTGGGAGCAGATCGAAGGCACCCAGGACTACATCGTGCATGGCGTCAACGGCGTGCTGCCGGTGCACCAGGCCGATCTCTTCATGGGCAATGCCGGCACCGCCATCCGTCCGCTGACCGCGGCCCTGGCCGTGCTGGGTGGCGATTACACGCTGCATGGCGTGCCGCGCATGCACGAGCGTCCGATTGGCGACCTGGTGGATGCCTTGAATGCCGTGGGCATGCGCATCGACTACACCGGCAATCCCGGCTATCCGCCGCTGCACATCCGTCGCGGCCAGCTGAGCTCGACGCGCATGAAGGTGCGCGGCAATGTCTCCAGCCAGTTCCTGACGGCCTTGCTGATGGCCGCCCCCCTGATGGCGCGCGAGGAAGCGATGCAGATCGAGGTGGTCGGCGAGCTGATTTCCAAGCCCTATATCGAGATCACCCTGAACCTGATGCGCCGCTTCGGTGTCGAGGTCGAGCGCGACGGCTGGCAGCAGTTCACCATCAAGCCGGGCCAGCACTATCGCAGCCCGGGCAGCATCCACGTCGAAGGCGATGCCTCGTCGGCCTCGTACTTCCTGGCTGCCGGCGCCATTGCCGGTGGCCCGATCCGGGTCGAGGGCGTGGGCCGCGACAGCATCCAGGGCGATGTACGCTTCGTGGAAGCGCTGCAGCAGATGGGCGTCACCATCACCATGGGCGAGAACTGGATCGAGGCCTCCTCCAATGGCCCTCTGAAGGCCATCGACGCCGACTTCAACCACATCCCCGACGCCGCCATGACCATCGCCGTGGCCGCGCTCTATGCCGACGGCCCCAGCACGCTGCGCAATATCGCCAGCTGGCGCGTCAAGGAAACCGACCGCCTGGCCGCCATGGCCACCGAGCTGCGCAAGCTGGGCGCGGAAGTGGAGGAGGGCGCCGACTACCTCAAGGTAACCCCGCCGGCCGAGATCGGCACGGCCGCCATCGATACCTATGACGACCACCGCATGGCCATGTGTTTCTCGCTGGCATCACTGGATGGCGCCTTGCGCCGTGGCAACCGGGTGCGCATCAATGATCCCAAGTGCGTGGCCAAGACCTTCCCCGATTATTTCGACGTCTTCAAAAAGATTGCCGAGCAAACCTTGATCTGATACACCCTGTGCATTAGGCAAAATCAGCTAAATTATTTGTTCGTACAGGTTTCAGATCATGGAAAAAGCAAAGATACCGGTCATCGCCATCGATGGCCCCACCGCATCGGGCAAGGGCACCGTAGCGCAGAAGGTGGCCCAGCAGCTGGGCTTCCACTATCTCGACTCGGGCGCGCTGTACCGCCTGACGGCCCTGTCGGTGCTGCGGCGCGGCGTGGCGCTCAATGACGAGCACGCGCTGGCCAAGGCGGCCGAGCACCTGCATTGCCATTTCGACGGCGCCCATATCTTCCTGGCCAACGAGGACGTGACCCAGGCCATCCGTGCCGAAGAGGTCGGCAATACCGCCTCGAAGATTGCCACCCTGATCACGGTGCGCCAGGCCTTGTATGGCCTGCAGTTGTCATTCAGGAAATCCCCCGGCCTGGTCGCCGACGGTCGCGACATGGGGACGGTGATCTTCCCCGGCGCCCGCCTGAAGGTGTTTTTGACCGCCAGTGTGGAAGCGCGCGCCACAAGGCGCTATAAGCAATTGATTGACAAGGGTTTTTCTGCTAATATTGAAGACCTCTCCAAGGATTTGAAGGAGCGCGACGAACGCGACATGAATCGCTCGTCGGCCCCCTTGAAGGCTGCGGAGGGCGCATATCACCTGGATACATCCGACATGACCGCTGACGAGGCGGTGCAGCAGGTACTCAGCTGGTACGCTGCCCTGGGGCACTGAAACCGCTTGAAAAGGCGCTTTCCGGTCCCATAACGGGCAAGACCTTGTTGTACCCGTAGTGCCATTGGTGCCCGGCAGATGCAAAGTCTGACGGGTGTTGATAAACCTAACCCAGTACCCATGTCGCCAGCGGCAACGAAGGCGGCAGTGCAAGTCAGGACGATTGCATGAAACGGATACCGGCCAATCTTTCTTATTTCTTTTATGTCTACCACTACCGTCATCGCTGCAGGTGTTGATACCTCCAGCGAATTTGCTGCTCTGTTTGAAGAATCGCTGTCGCGTCAGGACATGCGTTCGGGTGAAGTTATTTCGGCAGAAGTCGTGCGTCTGGATCACAACTTCGTGATCGTCAACGCCGGCCTGAAGTCCGAAGCGTTCATCCCTGTTGAAGAATTCAAGAACGACAACGGCGAAGTCGAAGTCAACGTCGGCGACTTCATCTCCGTTGCGATCGAATCGCTGGAAAACGGTTTCGGCGACACCATCCTGTCGCGCGACAAGGCCAAGCGTCTGGCATCGTGGCTCTCGCTGGAAAAGGCGATGGAGTCCGGCGAGATCGTGACCGGTACCGTCAATGGCAAGGTCAAGGGCGGCCTGACTGTCCTGACCAACGGCATCCGTGCCTTCCTGCCGGGTTCGCTGGTCGACACCCGTCCGGTCAAGGACACCACCCCGTTCGAAGGCAAGACCCTGGAATTCAAGGTCATCAAGCTGGATCGCAAGCGCAACAACGTGGTTCTGTCGCGCCGTGCCGTGATCGAAGCCTCCATGGGCGAAGAGCGCGCCAAGCTGATGGAAACCCTGAAGGAAGGCACCGTCGTCACCGGTATCGTCAAGAACATCACCGACTACGGTGCATTCGTGGACCTGGGTGGCATCGACGGCCTGCTGCACATCACCGACCTGGCATGGCGTCGTGTGCGTCACCCGTCGGAAGTGCTGTCGGTTGGCCAAGAGATCACCGCCAAGGTCCTCAAGTACGATCAAGAGAAGAACCGCGTCTCCCTGGGCGTGAAGCAACTGGGCGACGAAACGTCGGACGAGCACACGACTCTAAACCCGAAACCAACCCTACTGTACGGCAACGTCACCAACATGACCGACTGCGGTGCGGTGGTGGTGGTCGG
>NZ_JBIUZW010000038.1:0-6748 GCF_044745245.1 Herbaspirillum sp. NPDC087042
CGAACTTACCTATATTTCTTGTGAGCATTTAATATTTAAAGCTTCCAGAACCGAGGTTCTGTCGCACTTCATTAAACGCCCACGCTTATCGGCTGTTAATTTTTAAAGATCTTGTCTGCCGCAAACGCGCTTGGCGCTGTTTGCATCGCTGCGAATCGTTTTGTTCGTCAGCAGCAGGGGGCGAACTATAGCAACCGACCTTGCAGTGCGCAAGCACTTTTTGAAAAATAATTGAAAATAATTTAGACGAAAGACCTCGCCATTCCTCACAAAAGGCTGCAAACCCAATGCTGGCAAGGCTTTACGCCATTTATTAAAATCCTGATCGCAAGAAAAAATAAATGGCCGCCCTGACGGGCGGCCATTTATTTATCTTTCATCGGGCTAAAAACAGCGGATAACGCCGGCATCAGACTCCTCAACAATTCTTGAACGAAGGGGGACGTTTCTCCAGGAAGGCCTTCATCCCTTCCTTCTGGTCTTCGGTAGCAAAGCAGCTGTAGAACAAAGCCCGCTCGTACTTGATACCCTCGGTCAGCGTGGTCTCGTAGGCACGATTGACCGAGTCCTTGACCATCATCGCCACCTGGCGCGGCATCTCGGCAATGGTGACCGCTGCCGCCATCGCCTCTTCCAGCAGCTTGTCGGCCGCCACGATACGCGACACCAGCCCGGCACGCTCGGCCTCCTGGGCATCCATCATGCGGCCAGTCAGCGCCAGGTCCATGGCCTTGGCCTTGGAGACCGCACGCGGCAGACGCTGGGTACCGCCGGCGCCAGGGACGATGCCAAGCTTGATTTCCGGCTGGCCGAATTTGGCATTGTCGGCGGCAATGATGAAGTCACACATCATCGCCAGCTCACAGCCGCCACCCAGTGCATAGCCAGCGACCGCAGCAATGACCGGCTTGCGGATGCGACGCAGGGTCTCCCAGTTACGGGTGATGAACTCGCCCTGGAAGACATCCATGTAGTTATAGCCCGCCATGACGCTGATATCGGCGCCGGCCGCAAATGCCTTCTCGCTACCGGTGATGACGATGCAACCGATCTCGTCCTGGGCATCGAAGGCCAGCAGCGCTGCACCCAGGTCGGTCATGAGGCCATCATTCAAGGCATTGAGGGCCTTGGGGCGGTTCAGGCGGATCAGGGCGACCTTGTCATGGGTCTCGACCAGGATATTTTCGTAGTTCATGTGAGTCTCCTTCTTATATTCAATCGACAGACCGCCCGGTCGTGGCGCAAACCCGGTGCGGCGATACCGCAGAATAATCAAGAAATCCGACCTAGCGCAATGTCTGCCAAGAATTTCATGCGGGCAAGGTACGGCAGGTCTATATTGAAATCATGGCATCAGCCCACTCACCCCAAACAAGGAGGTAATCATGTTCAAGACCATTCTCGTGCCGACCGACGGTTCCGATCGCTCCGACAAGGCCATCACCATGGCCGTGGATTACGCCAAGCACTGCGGCGCCCGCCTGGTGGCCATTTCGGTCGCTGAGCCCTACCCCTTCTCGCCACTGGCCGAGAGTGCCATGGCGATCGACCCGGTCCTCTATGAAGACAACATGAAAGCGCTGGCCACCCAGCACCTCCAGAAGATCTCCGACGCAGCAGCCGCTGCCGGCGTGGCCTGTGAGACCCTGATCACGCTCTCCTTCAATCCTGATGAGGAAATCATCAAGGCCGCCCAGTCCCATGGCTGTGATGCCATCTTCATGTCTTCCCACGGACGCAGCGGCCTGTCACGCGTGTTTCTGGGCAGCAAGACCCAGAAAGTACTGGCCCACTCGACCATTCCGGTACTGGTACTGCGCTGAGCACAGGCTCATCAAGGAAAAAGCCTGATCCCACGACAGGATCAGGCTTTTTTATTTCCCAAAAGAAATAGCAATACTCAATTGCCGCCAGGCGGCGTCATCCCCCTGGGCAGCAGCACCCACATCATGCCGCGCTGCTTCATGGCCCCCGCGCGGTCCTCGGCCTCGTCACCGAAGCCCCAGAAGTAGTCGGCCCGCACCACGCCACGAATGGCGCCACCGGTATCCTGCGCCACCACCAGGCGCTGCAGCGGGCGCTCGCTATTGGGCAGGGTCGTGGCCAGGAACACTGGCGCACCCAGCGGCACGTGCTGGGGATCGATGGCAATGGAACGCTGCGGTGTCAGCGGAATGCCCTGGGCGCCCTTGGGTCCCTTGGAGGGATCGGGAAGCTTCTCCTCCCTGAAAAAGACATAGCTTGGATTGCTATTGAGCAACTCTTCCTTGCGCGCCGGATTGGCCTGCACCCAGGCCTTGATGTTCTGGGCCGAAGCTTGTGACAGCTCCATCTCGCCCTTGTCCACCAGGTAGCGGCCGATGGACTTGTAGGGACGTCCATTCTGGTCGGCATAGGCCAGGCGGATGGTTTCCCTGGACTCGGGCAGGTAGACGCGTCCCGAGCCCTGCACCTGCAGGAAGAAGGCTTCCACCGGATCATCCACCCAGACGATTTCCTTGCCGGCCAGGCCATTGCCCTGCATCAGCTCGGCGCGGGTCGGATACGGCACCACCTTGCGGCCCACTACCTTGCCGCGCAAGCGCTGGTTCTTCAACTCCGGATAGACACTGGCCAGGTCAATGGTCAGCAGATCGTCCGGGGTCTGGTACAGCGGCGTCTGATACGGCCCGCTACGACGACGCGAGCCGCGCAGCAGCGGTTCGTAGTAGCCGGTCACCAGACCGGTATCGGTACCGTCCGGATTGAACAGCTGGTAAGGCGTGAAATAGGTCTCGAAGTACGAGCGCAGGAAACCCAGGTCATTGGCATTGACCTGCTGGGCGGCACTGCAGGCGGCACGCCATTCAGGCTTGCGGATCATCACCGAGCAGGACGACTGCACGGCCGGCCAGGCTTCGCGCAGGTCATCGTTGCCCCAACCGGGCAGCTGGGCAAAGGTCGTGGCGCGCAGGGCCGGGCCCGGCTGGACGAGCGGCTTGGCCGGGGGCTGGCCGGTGATGGGGGGCAGTGGCGTGGTCTGGCAGGCCGTCAGCAGGACAGCGACCGAGATCGCCAATGCAGGTACACTGGAACGCCTGAGCGCAGAAAGCTTGGCAAAACGATTCAATAACATCGGAGACAGATTCATGTTGTGGTTGATCCTGGAGGCCTGCACCGCCTTCTTCGTCCTGGTCTTCATCGTCTGGTGGACCATGTTCTCGGGGCGCAAGGAAAGCAACGGCAGGCCGGTCACGCGGCAGGCGCCGCGCGCGCAAGAAGGCACAGACAGCGAGTCGCGCTGAAAAATCCTTGGCAGCGCACAAAGACCAGGGAAGCCTGCACCTCAGTGCAGCGTGCGCGGCAGCGACAGGACGAATTCCGGAACGCGCGCGTCGAACTGCTCGCCATCCTCGGCCACGCAGAAGTACTCGCCGTGCATGCTGCCCTGGGGCGTCTTGAGCGAGGTACCGCTGGTGTACTCGAACTGCTCGCCCGGCTGCAGGAAGGGCTGGTGCCCCACCACCCCCAGTCCGCGCACCTCTTCGACGTGGTTGTTGGCATCGGTGATGACCCAGTGGCGCGAGATCAGCTGCGCCGGCACCGTGCCGGTATTGACGATGGTGATCGCATAGGCGAACACGTAATGCGAACGCGATGGATCGGATTGCTCCTCCAGGTACTGGGTCTTGACCGTCACCGTGAACTCATACGCTGCCATGGGATTTCCTGTGTTGTGGATGAAACTGGCGCCAGCGTACCGCAACTCGCGGCAGCCTGCGTGACGCACAGGCCAGATTGCACACGAATTCAGCAGGCAGCGCAAGCCGCGGCGTTCCGTGAGCTCATCGATGCGGCCCCGGCAGGGTAAAATAGCATTTTTGCCGCCTCCGGCCCCGCGCCGCAGGCCGCCCGCCGATTCAGCCATCCTTTCTTGACCGCCATGCCGACCTACCGTATCGCCCCCAGCATCCTGTCCGCCGATTTCGCCCGCCTGGGTGAAGAAGTGCGCAATGTCGTCGCCGCCGGCGCCGACTTCATCCACTTCGACGTGATGGATAACCACTACGTGCCCAACCTGACCATCGGCCCGCTGGTGTGCGAGGCGATCCGTCCGCACGTGCAAGTGCCCATCGACGTGCATCTGATGGTCAAGCCGGTGGATCGCATCATCCCCGACTTCGCCAAGGCTGGCGCCAACCTGATCACCTTCCACCCGGAAGCCTCCGAGCACATCGACCGCTCCCTGCAACTGATCCGCGACAACGGCTGCAAGGCCGGCCTGGTGTTCAACCCCGGCACGCCCCTGCACTATCTGGACCACGTCATGGACAAGCTGGACATGGTCCTGATCATGTCGGTCAACCCCGGCTTCGGCGGCCAGTCCTTCATCCCGGAAGCGCTCAAGAAGATCGCCGAAGTGCGTCGCCGCATCGATGAATCCGGTCGCGACATCCTGCTGGAAGTCGACGGTGGCATCAAGGTCGAGAACATCGCCGCGGCTGCCCGCGCCGGTGCCGATACCTTTGTGGCCGGCTCCGCCATCTTCGGCAAGCCGGACTACAAGGCCGTCATCGACGCCATGCGCGCCGAGCTGGCGCAAGTCTGACTTCCCTTTACCAAGACGACAGGTTTCCTGAGCATATGAGCAAGCTGAACAACATCAAGGCCGCCATCATCGACCTCGACGGCACCATGCTGGATACGGCCGGCGACTTCCAGGTCGCCGTCAACCGCATGCGTGACGAGCTGGGCTTGACGCCCCTGTCCCAGGAAACCATCGTCAACTTCGTCGGCAAGGGTACCGAAAACCTGATCCGCCGCGTGCTGGCCGTGGACTACGCCGAAGATGAGGCGGCCGGCTACTTCCAGCAGGCGCTGGACGCCTATACCGAGCACTACCTGGCCATCAACGGCGACTACGCCTCGCTCTACCCGGGCGTGCTCGAGGGTCTGCAAGCCATGCGCGCCAAGGGCCTGCGCCTGGCCTGCGTGACCAACAAACCGGTGTCTTTCACCCTGCCGCTGCTGGCAAAGAAGGGCCTGAGCGGTTTCTTCGAGGTGGTCTACGGTGGCGACTCCTTCCCCAAGAAGAAGCCCGACCCCATGCCGCTGCTGCAGGTCTGCAGCGATTTCAAGCTGGAGCCGGCCCAGGTGGTGGCCATCGGCGACTCCAGCAACGACGCCCAGGCGGCCCGTGCGGCGGGTTGCCGCGTCCTCAATGTTCCGTATGGATACAACCACGGTGAATCTATACACGACGTCGATTCGGATGGTATAGTCTCAACGCTTGTAGAAGCAGCGCAGCAAATCTCGGTGGACTGACGCCCTGTCAGCTCACCGGTCGATAGACCACAGATCCAACCGCGACCCACATCAATGTTTCGTAACAACAAACGAACCGCTCAACCGACAGCCGCCCCTGAGGCCTGGCTGTGGCGACGCTGGCAATTCCAGGCGCAGTAATTGACGCCTGGACCTGGCCGCACCTGCGTGCCGGGTCGTTTGTTGTGGTACCGCATCCTCCGTATTTCCCGTAATTTCAATAACGACACCGCTGACGAGAGTCCGCACCTGTCTGCTGCATCCGCGTGCATCGCGTCCATGGCTTCATGGCGTCTGCGCCGGTCTGCGGTCAGCCCTGCGTACCCTACAATGGCGGTCTGGAGTGAAACATGACCGAACTCGAATTCAAATCGCTGGCCACCGAAGGCTACAACCGCATCCCGCTGATCGCCGAAGCCTTCGCCGACCTGGAAACACCGCTGACGCTGTACCTCAAGCTGGCTCAGAGCCACAACACCGGCAAGAACACCTTCCTGCTGGAGTCTGTCGTGGGTGGCGAGCGCTTTGGCCGCTACTCCTTCATCGGCCTGCCTGCTTCGACCAAGATCCGCTGCAGCGGCCAGCAGATCGAGGTCTTGAAGAACGACGTGGTCATCGAGACCGCCAAAGGCAATGCGCTGGAATTCATTGCCGACTACCAGTCCCGCTTCAAGGTCGCCATCCGTCCCGGCATGCCGCGCTTCTGTGGCGGTCTGGCCGGCTACTTCGGCTACGACGCGGTGCGCTACATCGAGAAGCGCCTGGAAGACAGCGCCCCCAACGACACCCTGGGCCTGCCCGACATCCAGCTGCTGCTGACCGAAGAACTGGCCGTCATCGACAACCTCTCCGGCAAGCTCTACCTGATCGTCTACGCTGACCCCACCCAGCCGGAAGCCTTCTCCCGTGGTCGCCAGCGCCTGCGCGACCTGCGCGCCATGCTGCGCCGCCCGGCCGATGCACCGGTCACCACCGGTTCGGTGCGTACCGAGACCATCCGCGAATTCCCCAAGGACGAATATCTCAAGGCCGTGGCCCGCGCCAAGGAATACGTGATGGCCGGCGACCTGATGCAGGTGCAGATCGGCCAGCGCCTGAAGAAGTCCTATGTGGATTCGCCGCTGATGCTGTACCGCGCGCTGCGTTCGCTGAACCCCTCGCCCTACATGTACTTCTACAACTTCGGCGACATGCAGATCGTCGGCGCCTCGCCCGAAATCCTGGTGCGCAACGAATCCATCGGCGACGGCCAGAAGAAGATCACCATCCGTCCGCTGGCCGGCACCCGTCCGCGCGGCTCCACCATCGAGCGCGATGAACAGCTGGCGCGCGAGCTGCTGGCCGACCCCAAGGACCTCGCGGAACACGTGGTGCTGATCGCCCTGGCCCGCAACGACCTCGGCCGCATCGGGAGCCCCGGCTGCGTCTAGGTCGCCGCCGCGGG
>NZ_JBIUZW010000039.1:0-4308 GCF_044745245.1 Herbaspirillum sp. NPDC087042
ACTTAAATGCAACATTGATTGCGCAGTTCGTGGTCTTCTTCATCCTCGCCGGCTTCACGATGAAATTCGTGTGGCCGCCGTTGATCAAGGCGCTCGACGAACGCGCCAAGAAGATTGCGGACGGCCTGGCAGCCGCCGATCGCGGTAAGGCCGATCTGGCCGCCGCCGAAAAGCGCATCCAGGGCGAACTGGCAACGGCTCGCGATGAAGGCCAGAAGCGTATCGGCGACGCCGAGAAGCGCGCTCAGCTGATCATCGAAGAAGCGAAGAAGACGGCCGCCGACGAGGCAGCTCGCATCATCGCCAACGCCCGTGCCGATGCCCAACAGCAAGTGAACCAGGCGCGTGAAGAACTGCGCGGCCAGGTCGCAACGCTCGCCGTCAAGGGCGCGGAACAGATCCTCAAGCGCGAAGTGAACGCAACGGCCCACGCCGACTTGCTGAATCAACTGAAGACAGAGCTGTAATATGGCCGAACTTGCAACGATCGCTCGTCCTTACGCCGAAGCCTTGTTCCGTGTGGCCAAGGCAGGCAGCCTGGCAGCCTGGTCCGATCTCGTTACCGAGATGGCCCAGGTGGCGGCGCATCCTGATGTGCAAGCACTGGCGCACAACCCTTCCGTATCGCACGACAAGCTGGCAGACGTGTTTGCCGCCGCCGTGAAGACCCCGCTGTCCGTCGAGGCGCAGAATTTCGTCAAGACACTGGTCGACAATGGCCGTCTGGTGCTGTTGCCGGAAATCGCCGAACAATTCCACGCCCTCAAGAACGCGTCGGAAGGTTCGGCTGATGCCAATATCGTCAGTGCCTTCGAGCTCAGCGATGCCCAGGTCAAGGATGTGGTCTCGGCACTGGAGAAGAAGTTCGGCCGCAAGCTGAACCCCTCCGTGACGGTCGACAGCAGCCTGATCGGCGGTGTGCGTGTTGTGGTCGGCGACGAAGTGTTCGATACCTCCGTGCGCGCGAAGCTGCAGCAGCTGCAAGCTGCTCTGGCCGCGTAAGTGCCTCAGCCTGGCTAAGCGAAAGAACAATTTTTAGGAGTTAGTATGCAACTCAACGCATCTGAAATCAGCGAGCTGATCAAGAGCCGGATCCAAGGCCTTGGCGATACCGCTGAGATTCGCAATCAGGGCACGGTGATTTCCGTGTCCGACGGTATCTGCCGTATCCATGGTCTGTCCGACGTGATGCAAGGTGAGATGCTGGAATTCCCGGGCAACACCTTCGGCCTGGCGCTGAACCTGGAGCGTGACTCGGTGGGCGCCGTTATCCTGGGCGAATACGAACACATTTCCGAAGGCGACGTGGTCAAGTGCACCGGCCGCATCCTGGAAGTGCCTATCGGTCCTGAACTGAAGGGCCGTGTGGTCAACGCACTGGGCCAGCCGATCGACGGCAAGGGTCCGATCAACGCCAAGCTGACCGCCCCGATCGAAAAGATCGCTCCGGGCGTGATCGCGCGTCAGTCCGTGTCGCAACCGATGCAGACCGGCCTGAAGTCGATCGACTCCATGGTCCCCGTCGGCCGTGGCCAGCGCGAGCTGATCATTGGCGACCGTCAGACCGGCAAGACCGCTGTTGCGATCGACGCCATCATCAATCAAAAGGGTCAGAACATGACCTGCATCTACGTCGCGATCGGCCAGAAGGCTTCGTCGGTCAAGAACGTGGTGCGCGCACTGGAAGCACACGGCGCGATGGAATACACCATCGTCGTGGCCGCGACCGCCTCCGAATCGGCAGCGATGCAATACGTGTCGGCCTACTCGGGTTGCGCCATGGGCGAATACTTCCGCGATCGCGGTCAAGATGCCCTGATCGTCTATGACGACCTGTCCAAGCAAGCCGTGGCCTACCGTCAGGTCTCGCTGCTGCTGCGCCGTCCGCCGGGCCGTGAAGCCTATCCTGGCGACGTGTTCTACCTGCACAGCCGCCTGCTGGAACGTGCAGCCCGCGTGAACGCCGACTACGTCGAGAAGTTCACCAACGGCGAAGTCAAGGGCCAGACCGGTTCCCTGACCGCACTGCCGATCATCGAAACCCAGGCTGGTGACGTTTCCGCCTTCGTTCCGACCAACGTGATCTCGATCACCGACGGCCAGATCTTCCTGGAAACCTCGCTGTTCAACGCTGGTATCCGTCCCGCGATCAACGCCGGTATCTCGGTGTCGCGCGTCGGTGGCGCTGCCCAGACCAAGGTCATCAAGAATCTGTCCGGCGGTATCCGTACCGACCTGGCGCAGTACCGTGAACTGGCTGCCTTCGCGCAGTTTGCTTCCGACCTGGACGAAGCGACCCGCAAGCAGCTCGATCGTGGCGCGCGCGTGACCGAACTGCTCAAGCAGGCTCAGTACACCCCGCAATCGATCTCGATCATGGCTGTCACCCTGTTCGCCGTCAACAAGGGCTACATGGATGATGTCGAAGTGAAGAAGATCCTGGCCTTCGAAGCCGGTCTGCACAACTTCGTGAAGACCAGCCACGCTGACCTGCTGAAGAAGATCGAAGACACCAAGCAACTGGATAAGGATGCTGAAGCAGCCCTGGCGGCCGCCATCGCTGACTTCAAGAAATCCGGCGCGTACTAATTTTTACTGAAGCTATAAGGAGTCTTACTCATGGCTACAGGTAAAGAGATACGTGGCAAGATCAAGAGCGTAGAAAATACGAAGAAGATCACCAAGGCGATGGAAATGGTCGCGGCATCCAAAATGCGCAAGGCGCAGGACCGGATGCACGCAGCCCGCCCGTACAGCGACAAGATCCGCAACATTGCGGCCAACCTGTCGCAGGCCAATCCGGAGTACGTGCACCCGTTCATGGTCCAGCAGGATACGGCCAAGCGCGTTGGTTTCATCGTCGTCACGACCGACAAGGGTCTGTGCGGCGGCATGAACACCAACTCGCTGCGTCTGTTGACGACCAAGTTCCGTGAACTGGAAGGCCAGGGCAAGGCATTTGAATCCGTCGCCATTGGCAACAAGGGTCTGGGTTTTCTGAATCGTGTCGGCGCCCGCGTGGCCGCCAACGTGACGCAATTGGGTGATACGCCTCACCTGGAAAAGCTGATCGGCCCCGTCAAGGTGCTGCTCGACGCTTACCAGGAAGGCAAGCTGGACGCGGTGTACCTGGTGTACACCAAGTTCATCAACCCGATGAAGCAGTAAGCCACCCTGCAACAGCTGCTGCCGCTGACCAGCGACAAGCTCAAGGCTGACGAGGGTGCGCACTCCTGGGACTACATCTACGAACCCGATGTGCAATCCGTGGTGGACGAACTGCTGGTGCGTTACGTTGAAGCGCTGATCTATCAGGCCGTCGCCGAGAACATGGCTTCCGAGCAATCGGCGCGCATGGTGGCGATGAAGGCAGCGAGCGACAACGCTGGTAGCGTGATCGGCGAGTTGAAGTTGGTCTACAACAAGACTCGTCAGGCCGCGATTACCAAGGAACTGTCGGAAATCGTCGCCGGAGCGGCCGCCGTTGGTTGATCAGCTGGCGTAGCGCAGCGAAACAGAATTTAAATTTTATCTATTGAAGGAACGAAAATGGCTGATGGCAAAATCGTTCAGTGTATCGGCGCTGTGGTGGACGTGGAGTTTCCGCGCGACGCGATGCCCAAGGTTTACGATGCCTTGAAATTGGAAGGTTCGGATCTGACCCTGGAAGTCCAGCAACAGCTGGGTGACGGCGTGGTTCGTACCATTGCGCTCGGTTCGTCGGACGGTCTGCGCCGCGGCCTGACCATCTCGAACACCGGCAAGGCAATCACGGTGCCGGTTGGCACCGCGACCCTGGGCCGCATCATGGACGTGCTGGGTAACCCGATCGACGAATGCGGTCCGGTCTCGCACGAGCAAACCGCTTCGATCCACCGCAAGGCTCCCGCGTACGACGAACTGTCGCCGTCGCAAGAGCTGCTGGAAACCGGCATCAAGGTGATTGACCTGGTCTGCCCGTTCGCCAAGGGTGGTAAGGTTGGTCTGTTCGGTGGCGCCGGTGTGGGCAAGACCGTGAACATGATGGAACTGATCAACAACATCGCCAAGGCGCACAGCGGTCTGTCCGTGTTCGCCGGTGTTGGTGAGCGTACCCGTGAAGGTAACGACTTCTACCACGAAATGGCAGAAGCCAAGGTGGTTGACCTGGAAAACCCGGCCAACTCCAAGGTTGCCATGGTCTACGGTCAGATGAACGAACCGCCGGGCAACCGTCTGCGCGTGGCGCTGACCGGCCTGACCATCGCTGAAGGCTTCCGTGATGAAGGCAAGGACGTTCTGTTCTTCGTCGACAACATCTACCGTTAC
>NZ_JBIUZW010000040.1:1219-3748 GCF_044745245.1 Herbaspirillum sp. NPDC087042
TAAGCTTGCGACAAGTAGGGCGGGACACGTGAAATCCTGTCTGAATATGGGGGGACCATCCTCCAAGGCTAAATACTCGTAATCGACCGATAGTGAACCAGTACCGTGAGGGAAAGGCGAAAAGAACCCCGGAAGGGGAGTGAAATAGATCCTGAAACCGTGTGCATACAAACAGTAGGAGCCTCGTAAGGGGTGACTGCGTACCTTTTGTATAATGGGTCAGCGACTTACATTCAGTGGCAAGCTTAACCGAATAGGGAAGGCGTAGAGAAATCGAGTCCGAATAGGGCGTTCAGTCGCTGGGTGTAGACCCGAAACCAAGTGATCTATCCATGGCCAGGTTGAAGGTGCGGTAACACGCACTGGAGGACCGAACCCACTAATGTTGAAAAATTAGGGGATGAGCTGTGGATAGGGGTGAAAGGCTAAACAAACTTGGAAATAGCTGGTTCTCTCCGAAAACTATTTAGGTAGTGCCTCAAGTATCACCATCGGGGGTAGAGCACTGTTATGGCTAGGGGGTCATCGCGACTTACCAAACCATTGCAAACTCCGAATACCGATGAGTGCGAGCTTGGGAGACAGACGCCGGGTGCTAACGTCCGACGTCAAGAGGGAAACAACCCAGACCGCCAGCTAAGGTCCCAAAGATTGGCTAAGTGGAAAACGAAGTGGGAAGGCTAAAACAGTCAGGAGGTTGGCTTAGAAGCAGCCATCCTTTAAAGAAAGCGTAATAGCTCACTGATCGAGTCGTCCTGCGCGGAAGATGTAACGGGGCTAAGCCAGTCACCGAAGCTGCGGATATCCGTAAGGATATGGTAGGAGAGCGTTCTGTAAGCCTGTGAAGGTGTCTTGTAAAGGATGCTGGAGGTATCAGAAGTGCGAATGCTGACATGAGTAGCGATAATGCGGGTGAAAAGCCCGCACGCCGTAAGCCCAAGGTTTCCTGTTCAACGTTCATCGGAGCAGGGTGAGTCGGCCCCTAAGGCGAGGCAGAGATGCGTAGCTGATGGGAAGCAGGTTAATATTCCTGCACCGTCGTTAGATGCGATGGGGGGACGGATCGCGGAAGGTTGTCCGACTGTTGGAATAGTCGGTTTTTGCATCGAAGAAGGCTGTTAGGCAAATCCGGCAGCGTAATTCAAGGGTGTGAGACGAGCGAACTTGTTCGCGAAGCAATCGGAAGTGGTTCCAAGAAAAGCCTCTAAGCTTCAGTCTAACGAGACCGTACCGCAAACCGACACAGGTGGGCGAGATGAGTATTCTAAGGCGCTTGAGAGAACTCGGGAGAAGGAACTCGGCAAATTGGTACCGTAACTTCGGGATAAGGTACGCCCAAGTAGTTTGACTGGCCTGCGCCAGAAGGACAAAAGGGTTGCAATAAAATGGTGGCTGCGACTGTTTAATAAAAACACAGCACTCTGCAAACACGAAAGTGGACGTATAGGGTGTGACGCCTGCCCGGTGCTGGAAGATTAAATGATGGGGTGCAAGCTCTTGATTGAAGTCCCAGTAAACGGCGGCCGTAACTATAACGGTCCTAAGGTAGCGAAATTCCTTGTCGGGTAAGTTCCGACCTGCACGAATGGCGTAACGATGGCCACACTGTCTCCTCCCGAGACTCAGCGAAGTTGAAATGTTTGTGATGATGCAATCTACCCGCGGCTAGACGGAAAGACCCCATGAACCTTTACTGTAGCTTTG
Source organism: Herbaspirillum sp. NPDC087042 (assembly GCF_044745245.1). Classification (NCBI taxonomy): domain Bacteria; kingdom Pseudomonadati; phylum Pseudomonadota; class Betaproteobacteria; order Burkholderiales; family Oxalobacteraceae; genus Herbaspirillum; species Herbaspirillum sp. NPDC087042. Next base: position 2,924 of record NZ_JBIUZW010000040.1, read on the forward strand.
CATTGGACTTTGAACCAATCTGTGTAGGATAGGTGGGAGGCTTTGAAGCGTGGACGCTAGTCTGCGTGGAGCCGACCTTGAAATACCACCCTGGTTTGTTTGAGGTTCTAACCTTGGTCCGTTATCCGGATCGGGGACAGTGCATGGTAGGCAGTTTGACTGGGGCGGTCTCCTCCCAAAGTGTAACGGAGGAGTTCGAAGGTACGCTAGGTACGGTCGGACATCGTGCTAATAGTGCAATGGCATAAGCGTGCTTAACTGCGAGACTGACAAGTCGAGCAGGTACGAAAGTAGGACATAGTGATCCGGTGGTTCTGTATGGAAGGGCCATCGCTCAACGGATAAAAGGTACTCTGGGGATAACAGGCTGATTCCTCCCAAGAGTTCATATCGACGGGGGAGTTTGGCACCTCGATGTCGGCTCATCACATCCTGGGGCTGTAGCCGGTCCCAAGGGTATGGCTGTTCGCCATTTAAAGTGGTACGTGAGCTGGGTTTAAAACGTCGTGAGACAGTTTGGTCCCTATCTGCCGTGGGCGTTGGAAGTTTGAAGGGGGCTGCTCCTAGTACGAGAGGACCGGAGTGGACGAACCTCTGGTGTATCGGTTGTCACGCCAGTGGCATTGCCGAGTAGCTAAGTTCGGAAGAGATAACCGCTGAAAGCATCTAAGCGGGAAACTCGCCTTGAGATGAGACTTCCCGGGAACTAGATTCCCCTAAAGGGTCGTTCGAGACCAGGACGTTGATAGGTCAGGTGTGGAAGCGCAGTAATGCGTTAAGCTAACTGATACTAATTGCCCGTGCGGCTTGTTCCTATAACATTAG
>NZ_JBIUZW010000041.1:0-1536 GCF_044745245.1 Herbaspirillum sp. NPDC087042
TTGTGTTCGTCAGCAGCAGAGAAACGAGATTATGTAGCAGTTTGTTTATCGCGTCAACTACTTTTTTGCGATTCGTTTTAAATTTTTTCGTCTTCGCTATTACTACCGCCCGACTACTTCCATTTAAAACGCCCTTCAAACTGCTTCACTACTCTTTGCTTCGCCGACATCCGTCGCTCTGTTTTTCAACTTCGCTTCGTGTGTCGCGTCAGCAGGGGGCGAACTATAGCAACCCACCCCACAGTGCGCAAGCGGTTTTTGAAAAATAAGTGAAAATAGTTTAGAAGAAAAACCGCCAGGCCATCTCCCACTACCTCACAGCCCAATACTCACGCTGATTTCCGGCCTACAGGAATGAGCTGCCCTTCATCAAGAGAAGATGCCTTCGATAACAAAAGTAGCGTGCGATAAAAAATCGCCGCTCTGAGTAACTCAGAGCGGCGATTCCTTTTGACTTATTACCGTGTCCTCTCCAGGGAAAGGACTGGCTGTGCGATCAGCGCTTTTGACGCAACTTCTGGATCGCTGCCAGCTGGGCCACTGCGGCGGCCAGTTCGGCCTGGGCTGCGGCGTGGTCGATCTTGGAGTCGCGATTGACCAGCGCTTCTTCGGCCAGCTTCTTCGCTTCGTTCGCCTTGGCTTCGTCCAGATCAGCACCACGGATCGCGGTGTCGGCCAGAACGGTGACGGCATCCGGCTGCACTTCCAGCAGACCGCCGGCAACGAACACGAATTCCTCGTGAGCCTGGCCCGCGACCTTGATACGGACTGCACCTGGCTTGATGCGCGTGATCAGCGGGGTGTGGCGGGGATAGATACCCAGCTCGCCCGCTTCGCCCGGCAACGCGACGAATTCAGCCTCGCCGGAGAAGATTTCCTCTTCCGCCGAGACCACGTCCACGTGAATAGTATGTGCCATGTCGTTTCCTAGTCGATTGGCCACCATCGCGAAGGATGGTGGCGCCAATCAGTCAATATTTACTTACCTGCGGTTGCAGGCACCACCCCGATCCGGCCTAGATGACTGCTTGGTCCGGACCTGGTGCGATGCCGACAACAGCCAGTGAGTCTTAGTTGATCTTCTTGGCTTTTTCGATTGCTTCTTCGATGGTACCGACCATGTAGAACGCTTGTTCCGGCAGGTGGTCCAGTTCGCCGCTGGCGATCATCTTGAAGCCCTTGATCGTGTCCTTCAGCGAAACGTACTTGCCCGGGGAACCGGTGAACACTTCGGCGACGTGGAAGGGCTGCGACAGGAAACGTTGCATCTTACGAGCACGTGCCACCAGCAGCTTGTCTTCCGGAGCCAGTTCGTCCATGCCCAGAATCGCGATGATGTCACGCAGTTCCTTGTAGCGCTGCAGGGTACCCTGGACAGCGCGTGCGGTCTCGTAGTGTTCCTGGCCGACCACTTGCGGGTCCAGCTGGCGCGAGGTCGAATCCGCGGATCGACGGCGGGGTAGATACCCAGCGAGGCGATGTCACGGGACAGAACGACGGTCGAGTCCAAGTGGGCGAAGGTGGTTGCCGGCGACG
>NZ_JBIUZW010000042.1:0-1403 GCF_044745245.1 Herbaspirillum sp. NPDC087042
GAGCACTCCTCGGCTCGTATCGAGAGTTACCTCCAGCTGTGCGCCGACAACAACATGCAGGTCGTGCAGCCCACTACCGCTGCGCAGATGTTCCTCCTGCTGCGTCGCCAGATGATCCGCCTGTTCCGCAAGCCGCTGATCATCATGACGCCGAAGTCGCTGCTGCGTAACAAGGATGCCGGTTCGCCCCTGTCCGATCTGGCCAAGGGTTCGTTCCAGACCGTGATTCCGGAAGTCGATGAATCCATCGACGCCAAGAAGGTCAAGCGCATCGTCGCTTGCTCGGGCAAGGTGTACTACGACCTGGTCAACGCCCGCAAGGAACGTGGCCAGACCGACACCGCCATCATCCGCGTCGAGCAACTGTATCCGTTCCCGCACAAGGCGTTCGCGGCTGCGCTGAAGCAGTTCCCGAACTTCAACGAACTGGTGTGGGCGCAGGACGAGCCGCAAAACCAGGGCGCATGGCTGCAGATCCAGCACAACATCTTCGAGAATCTCTCCGAAGGTCAGAAGCTGGCCTATGCAGGCCGCCCGGCCAGCGCGTCGCCCGCCGTCGGCTACTACGACAAGCACTACGCGCAGCAGAAGGCACTGATCGAAACCGCCTTCGCCAAGCTCAAGGGCTTTGTGCTGACCAAGTAATCATTGTGGCAAACGGGATGCGCTGCGAGGGCAGTGCGTCCCTGTTTCCATCACAACGAATCACCCGAAAATCGGAGAACCCTAAATGGCTCAAATCGAAGTAAAAGTCCCGCAATTATCAGAATCCGTTGCCGAAGCAACCCTGCTGCAGTGGCACAAGAAAGTGGGCGAACCCGTTACCCGTGACGAAAACCTGATCGACATCGAGACCGACAAGGTCGTGCTGGAACTGCCGTCCCCGGACGCCGGCGTCATCACCCAGATCATCAAGGCCGACGGCGCAACCGTCGTGGCCGGCGAAGTCATCGCCATCCTGGACACCGATGCATCGGCCCAGGTCGCCCCGACCGAAGTCAAGGCGGCTCCCGCACCGCAAGCTGGCAACGAGCCGACCCCGGTCGCCGCTCCCGAGCTGGCTTCCAAGGGCGACGTCGCCATGCCGGCCGCTGCCAAGCTGCTGGCCGACAACAACCTGTCGACCTCGCAAGTCACCGGCACCGGCAAGGATGGCCGCGTGACCAAGGGCGACGTGCTGGGCGCGCTGTCGGCTCCTGCGGCCGCTCCCGCTGCTGCTGCCGCCAAGCCGGCGCTGGCTGCCGTGGCAGCGCCTGTCAAGGCTGGCCTGGAAAGCCGTCCGGAACAACGCGTGCCGATGAGCCGTCTGCGTGCCCGCGTGGCAGAGCGTCTGGTGCAGTCGCAATCGACCAACGCCATCCTGACCACCTTCAACGAAATCAACATGCAGCCGGTCATCGACC
>NZ_JBIUZW010000043.1:0-1085 GCF_044745245.1 Herbaspirillum sp. NPDC087042
AAACATACGGCAAACTACATAAACCATTCTCTCACGATTTCTTGAGCCAGCACGTTAGCTGTGATGGTACCGTCACCGGCGTTGTCGGAGGTCTTGGAAGCAACTTCCTTGACCAGCTGGGCACCCATGTTTTCCAGCTTGTCCTTCAGTTCGATTTCCTTGGCGACGGAGACGCCGTCCTTGGTCACGGTCGGGGCGCCGAAGCTGCGCTCCAGGACCACGTTACGGCCCTTGGGGCCCAGGGTGACCTTGACTGCGTTGGCCAGGATGTTGACGCCATTGACGATCTTGGCACGTGCCTCATCGCCGAAAATAACTTGCTTTGCTGCCATGTTGGATTCTCCAGAATTCGGTTCAGTTCATGTCGCCGGGCTCAGAGGTGAGCATGCCGGCGGGTATCTTGCTGCCGATGGCCTTCTATATAAGTGAAGATATAGTCAGGCCGGATGCCGAATTACTTCTCGACGACGGCGAACAGGTCTTCTTCGCGCATGACCAGCAGTTCCTGGCCGTCGATCTTCACAGCCTGGCCGGAGTACTTGCCGAACAGGACGCGGTCGCCGACCTTCACGGCCAGTTGACGGACCTTGCCATCTTCCAGGATCTTGCCGTTGCCGACGGCCAGGACTTCGCCTTGGTCCGGCTTTTCGGTCGCTGCGTCAGGCAGAACGATACCGGAAGCGGTCTTGGTTTCCTGGTCGAGGCGCTTGACGATAACGCGATCGTGCAAAGGGCGAAGATTCATGAGAACTCCTTCAATTTCAATAAGTTAGCGTTGATTGCGGCGAAGCCTGCAACGGGTTTTTCTTCCAAATGCAGCAGACCGCACCGCATGAAAAAGGGGGGTGTCAGGCGGGCTGTTAGCACTCTGCCGTGACGAGTGCTAAGTATAGGGATGGGTTTGGGAATTTTCAAGGCGTGAATTTTATCCGCCATCAGAATTAGCGGGCTCGCTGCCGGAATTCATTTATTTAAGTCTGAACTTTGTTCACTGTTGATTTGCATTGAAAACTGACCCACTTTCCCAGGAAATTTGCATCCAAAGTTGACCCATGTTTAGACCACAATCCTGCTCATCACAGCGA
>NZ_JBIUZW010000044.1:0-1050 GCF_044745245.1 Herbaspirillum sp. NPDC087042
GTCGTAACAAGGTAGCCGTATCGGAAGGTGCGGCTGGATCACCTCCTTTCTAGAGTGCGCACGAAGTTAAGCGTCCACACTTATCGGCTGTAAATCAAGAACAGTTATTTGGTGAAGCACGATCAGCGATGATCGGCTACTGATACTGATCCAAGCGGGTCTGTAGCTCAGCTGGTTAGAGCACCGTGTTGATAACGCGGGGGTCGTTGGTTCGAGCCCAACCAGACCCACCAAGGTTTCGGGGGTTTAGCTCAGCTGGGAGAGCACCTGCTTTGCAAGCAGGGGGTCGTCGGTTCGATCCCGTCAACCTCCACCAGAAATATCAAACCTAAGTCAGCGTCCAAAGCGAGACGTAGTGATTTAGGTTTGATCTTTTACGATCAATGGCTGTTTTTGTTCTTTAACAATCTGGAAGAAGTAAAGATTCATTTAAACGATCGCCAGGACTTCGGTTCTTGCGAAAGTAAAAATGGGTGTGATTGTATCAATCAAAGTATTACGAAGTGATCTTAGCAATTAGAAGACTTACTTTGGAATACGGCAAACGCTAAAACTCAACGCTTTTTATAACGCTCTTGCAAAAGAGGCTAACGTTATAGGAACAAGCGAATAAGTGCACATGGTGGATGCCTTGGCGATTACAGGCGATGAAGGACGTAGTAGCTTGCGATAAGCTGCGGGGAGCTGGCAAACGAGCTTTGATCCGCAGATTTCCGAATGGGGAAACCCGGCCGTAAGGTCATCGTTATCTGAATACATAGGGTAACGAAGCGAACGTGGCGAACTGAAACATCTAAGTAGCTACAGGAAAAGAAATCAACCGAGATTCCCAGAGTAGTGGCGAGCGAAATGGGATCAGCCTGCAAGATTTAGCATCAACGATAGTAGAACGGAATGGAAAGTCCGGCCATAGTGGGTGATAGCCCCGTATGCGAAATCGATGGTGTGGAACTAAGCTTGCGACAAGTAGGGCGGGACACGTGAAATCCTGTCTGAATATGGGGGGACCATCCTCCAAGGCTAAATACTCGTAATCGACCGATAGTGAAC